>JBEVKG010000032.1:0-19439 GCA_040509765.1 Xanthomonas sp. | reverse complement strand
GGTACGGATGGTTGGCCGGGAAGATGTTGGCCAGGATGTTCTCGTCGACGCGGCCGTAGGGGCGGTTCTGGCCCTGGCGCTTCTCGTTCTGGACCACGCCGCGCTGGGTGTCCAGTTCCTTCTGGCCGATCGCGCCGAGCAGGTGGCCCATGCGGTCCGATTCCAGCCACAGCGCGGTGTCCAGCGCGGTGGTCGGCACGGTCTCGAAGTAGTTGGTGCGGTCGAACCAGGTGGTGCCGTTCATGTCGGTGGCGCCGACCTTCTCGAACGGCTGGAAGTAGGTGCCCTTGTGGTTCTCCGAGCCGGAGAACATCAGGTGCTCGAACAGGTGCGCGAAGCCGGTCTTGCCGGCCGGCTCGTCGCCCGACCCGATGTGGTACCAGATGCTCACCGCCACCACCGGCGCCTTGTGGTCCTCGTGCACGACCACGGTCAGGCCGTTGGGCAGGGTGAAGCGGGTGTAGGCGATCTCCGGCGCGGTCGCCTGGCCCGGCGCGGGCGCGGCCAGGGCCGACGGCGCGGCCACCAGGGCGGCGCCGGTGCCGAGGGTGAGGATGCTGGAGATCAACAGCGACAAGGGTCGGAGCATGGGCCGGGCCTGAGTGTGGACAGTGCGCCAGCATAGAGGGGCGGCGGCGGCCGCGGGAACGTGACTGATGGCACACCGCGGCGGTGCCGGGCGGTCTGGCGCCACCGCGCACGGCCATCCGGGAGCGCGGCCGCGCGCGTGGCGTCAGGCACGCCGTGGCGCGCTCAGCGTGCGGCGCAGAAGCCGAACTCGGCGGTGGCGCCGGGGGCCAGGGTCTTGTTCCAGTCCACGCCACTGGCGCTGAGCGTAGTGCCCGACTGGGTCCAGCTGGCGTTCCACAGGTTGTTGACCCTGCCGTTGATCGACAGGCTGACGCTCCAGTCGCCGCTGCTGCCGCCGGTGTTGGTCACCTGCACGCGGTTGCAGTAGCCGGCGTTCCAGTCGCTGTCGACCAGCACCTTGGTGCTGAAGCGGCTGCCGGACGGCGGCGGGGTGGGCGTTCCGCCGCCGCCGTTGCCGCCGCCATTGCCACCGCCGCCGCCGCTGCCGTCGCCGTCGCCGTCCCACAGCTTCTTCAGCAGGGTCATCTTGTCGGTGCGCACCGTGCTCCAGTCGTCGTTGAGGATGCCGCCGGTGTCGCCGCTGTTCGGGTTCCACGACCAGTAGAAGCCGCTGCGGATCCCCTTGCCGATCAGGTAGTCGACCAGCGCGTTCTGCCACTGCACGTCCAGCGGGTTGCCCTGGCCGTACTTGCCGCCGAACTCGCCCAGCAGCAGCGCGTGGCCGGCCTGGGCGAACTGGCCGAAGTGCTGCTCCCAGATCGCCGGCATGTTGGCCGGGAAGTTGGAGGCGCTGAAGTAGGGCTGCATGGACACGTCCGGCCCGTACACGTGCGGGGCCAGCAACAGGCGGTTGGCCGGAATGGCCAACGGGGTGCAGGCCAGCGGCTCCAGATTCTCGCCCCAGAAGTGCGCGGTGCTGCTCGAACAGGTCGGCGTGTCGGCGATGCCCTCGACCACGATCAGCCAGTTCGGCGCCGCTTGCAGCACCGTCGCCGCCGCGCGCTCGGCCGCCTTGTTCCAGTCGGTGGCGGCATTGCCGCTGCCCCAGGTGGCCGCGCCGTGCGGTTCGTTCTTCAGGTCGATGCCGATCACCCCCGGCACCGACGCGTAGCGCCTGGCGACGAAGCTCAGGTCGTCCAGCCATTGCTGTTCGCTGTAGCTGCCGGTGTACCAGAGTTCGGAGATGGCGTTGCAGTCCGGCGTGTGGTGGTCGAGCAGCACGTACATGCCGCGGCTGCTGAGTTCGTTGATCACCGTGTCGAGCAGCTGCAGCGAGTTCAGTCCCTGCAGGTCCGGATTGCGGCTGTAGTCGATGCTGCCGGGCGACACCGCCTGCAGCGTCTGCGGGCAGAACGGCAGGCGCACGGCGTTGAAGCCCAGGGCCTGCATCTGCGTGATCATGTCCTTCCAGTTGCGCGCCCACAGACCGTGCACGGTGTGCTGCGAGGTCTCGAAACCGAACCAGTTGACGCCGCGCAATGGCACGGCGTTGCCGGCGTCGTCCACCACCGTGCCCTGCTGGATGGCGTAGCTCCAGGCCGGGCCGCTGGCGACCACGAGCGCCGCGGCCAGCAGGCAGCGGGTGAGGCGGGACTGCAGGGACCGATTCATCGCGGTGCTCCGATGGCGGCCGGTGCGGAGCGCGCCGGCCAAAGGGGGGCGGATGCTTGGCGGCGATGATCGGCAGTGCCCGCCGCGGCGGCCGTGACTGCCGTTGCAGAAGATGCGCTTGTCCACCGATTGCGCGCAGGCGATGCGCTGGCTATCCCGGCGGGCAGGCCTGCGCTGGGTGCAGAAACGCCAACGGCAGCGTCGTGGGACGCTGCCGTTGGCGTGGACCCCGCGCGGTGCGCGAGGCGATGGCGCCGCCGTCAGCGGGCGGCGCAGAACCCGAATTCGGCGGTGGCGCCGGGGGCCAGGGTCTTGTTCCAGTCCACGCCGCTGGCGCTGAGCGTGGTGCCCGACTGCGTCCAGGTGGCGTTCCACAGGTTGTTGACGGTGCCGCTGATGGACAGGGTGACCGCCCAGTTGCCGGTGGCGCTGCCGCTGTTGGTCACCTGCACGCGTTCGCAGTAGCCGGCGTTCCAGTCGCTGTCGACGATGATCTTGGTGCTGAAGCTGGCGCTGCCCGGCGCCGGCGTGGGGGTCGGGGTCGGGGTCGGGGTCGGGGTCGGCTCCGGGGTAGGCGTGGGAGTCGGCGTCGGCGTCGGCGTGGTGCCGCTGGTGTCGCCCCACAGCCGCTTCAGCCCGGCCATCTTCTCGGTGCGCACGGTGGTCCAGTCGTCGTCGAGCACGCCGCCGGTGTCGCGGCTGTTCGGGTTCCACGCCCAGTAGAAGCCGCTGCGGATGTTCTTCTTGATCAGGTAGTCGATCAGCGCCTTCTGCAGGACCGGATCCTGCGCCTGGTTGCGGCCTTCGTTGCCGCCGAACTCGCCGATCATCATGGCGTAGCCGCGCTGGGTCAGCTGGCCGAACTGGCGCTCCCAGATCGCCGGCATGTTGGCCGGGAAGCTGCTGTCGCCGAAGTAGGGCTGCCAGTTCACGTCCGGGCCGTACACGTGCGGCGACAGCAGCAGGCGGTTGGCCGGCACGTTGAGCTTGGTGCAGGTCAGCGGTTCCAGGTTGCCGCCCCACCAGTAGCCGTAGCTGCTGGAGCAGGTCGGGTTGTCGGTGATGCCCTCGACCACGATCAGCCACTTCGGCGCGACCTTCAGCACCGCCGCCGAGGCGCGCTCGACCGCCTTGTTCCAGTCGGTCTTGAGGTTGCCGGTGCCCCAGGTGTTGCGGCCGTTCGGCTCGTTCTTCAGGTCGATGCCGATCACGCCCGGCACCGCCGCATAGCGCTTGGCCACGAAGCTCAGGTCGCTGAGCCACTGCTGCTCGCTGTAGGTGTCGGTGTACCAGAGCTCGGAGATGCCCTGGCAGTCGGGCGAGTGGTGGTCCAGCAGCACGTACATGCCGCGGCTGCTGAACTCGTTGACCAGCTTGTCCAGCAGCTGCAGCGAGTTCAGGCCCTGCAGGTCCGGGTTGCGGCCGTAGTCGATGCTGGTCGGGGCGACGCCGCGCAGGGTCTGCGGGCAGAACGGCAGGCGCACGGCGTTGAAGCCCAGGCCCTGCATCTGCGTGATCATGTCCTTCCAGTTGCGCGCCCACAGGCCGTGCACGGTGTGCGCGCTGCCTTCGAAGCCGAACCAGTTGACGCCGCGCAACTGCACCGCGTTGCCGCGGTCGTCCACCACCGTGCCTTTGCTGACCGCGTAACTCCAGGCCGAACCGCTGGCGGCCAGCAGCGCGGCGGCCAGCACGCAACGGGTGATGCGGGTGAGGGGGGACATCGACATCTCTGCAGGTCTCCGGAAGCGAGCCGGCCCCGCAGTCGGAGCGGCCCAGGGTGATGGGTGAGGGGCAACGGACGCCGCGCCCGGCTCGGGTGGAAGCCGGGGCGGGTCGCGGATCGGCGTGGGTCACCGGTTCGGCGGCCCCCCCGATGCGCGAGCGCGGCATTAGAGCATGTTCAGGTTCATATTTGAGCGGTTTATCACAATAAATTTTTGCGACAGCGCACGTATGGCGGTCATCCGACCCACCCTGGCCGGGTGTGGGCGCCGCTACACTCGATCCTCTTTGTGTCTGCCGAGGGGAACCCCGTGAAACGACCGATCGTGAGCCTGCTGGCCCTGGCGCTGTCCGGCGCCTGCCTGGCGGCGCCGCCACCCGCACCGACCTTCGATACCCAGCGCCTGTCGGCCGACGTCAAGACGCTGGCCTCCGACGCCTATGAGGGCCGCGCGCCCGGCTCGGCGGGCGAGGAGAAGACCGTGGCCTACCTGAGCGCGCAGTTCCAGGCGGCCGGCCTGCAGCCCGGCGGCGACCTGCGCGACGGCAAGCGCCTGTGGACCCAGGCGGTGCCGCTGCGCCGCGCCGACATCGTCGGCACCCCGCGCCTGGCGATCGCCAGCGGCGACCAGCGCCAGGCCCTGACCCAGGGCCAGCAGATCGCCGTGCGCGCCGCGCTCGACGGCAGCAGCCAGGTCACCCTGGATGGCGCGCCGCTGGTGTTCGTCGGCTACGGCGTCAAGGCGCCCGAGCGCGGCTGGGACGACTTCAAGGGCGTGGACCTGAAGGGCAAGATCGCGGTGGTGCTGATCAACGACCCCGATTTCGAGACCGGCAAGGGCGCGTTCGACGGCAAGGGCATGACCTATTACGGCCGCTGGACCTACAAGTTCGAAGAGGGCGCGCGGCAGGGCGCGGCCGGCGTGCTGATCGTGCACGAGACCGCACCGGCGTCCTACGGCTGGGCCACCGTCGCCAACTCCAACACCAACAGCATGTTCGACGTGGTCCGCGACGATCCCAAGACGGTGCACCCGGAGCTGGAGGGCTGGATCCAGCGCGATCTGGCGGTGGACCTGTTCAAGCGCGCCGGGCTGGATTTCGATGCGCTGAAGAAGCAGGCGCAATCGCGCGACTTCAAGCCGGTGGAGCTGAAGGGCGAGCGCCTGTATGCCGACTATGCGGTGAAGTCGGAGGTGATCACCTCGCGCAACGTGGTCGCGCGGCTGCCCGGCAAGACCCGGCCGGACGATACCCTCATCTACACCGCGCACTGGGATCACCTGGGCGTGGGCGCGCCCGACGCCAAGGGCGACCGCATCTTCAACGGCGCGCTGGACAACGCCAGCGGCGTCGCCGCGCTGCTGGAACTGGCCCGCGCCTTCGCCAAGGGCCCGGCGCCGCAGCGCTCGGTGGTGTTCATGGCGGTCACCGCCGAGGAGAAGGGCCTGCTCGGCTCGGAGTACTACGCCTCCAAGCCGCTGTACCCGCTGGCGCGCACGGTGGCGGTGATCAACATGGACGGCATGAGCCCGTTCGGCCCGTCGCGCGATTTCGGCATCTACGGCACCGCCAAGCTGGAACTGCTCGACGACCTCAAGCGCGTGGCCAAGGGCTGGGACCTGCGCTACACGCCCGATCCGAAGCCGGAAGCCGGTTACTTCTTCCGCTCCGATCACTTCTCCTTCGCCAAGCGCGGCGTGCCGGCGCTGTCCTTCGCCGCTGGCCAGGACTGGGTGGACGGCGGCGTCGCCGCCGGCAAGGCGGCCTCGGACGACTACACCGCCAAGCGCTACCACCAGCCCGGCGACGAATGGCAGCCGAACTGGACCTTCGCCGGCGCCGCGCGCGACATGCAGGTGCTGTACACCCTGGGCGAGGAACTGGCCAATTCGACGCAGTGGCCGAACTGGAGCAGCGACTCCGAGTTCCGCGCCACCCGCGACGCCAGCGCCGCGCAGCGCCAAGCCGCGCCCGCCAAGTGAGCCACGCCCCGTTGCCGCCTGCCTCGCAGGCGGCCCCGGACGCGCCCGCGGAAGGCGTCGATCCGCTCGACGCGGAACCGGGCAACGACCCGCTGCCGCGCTGGCTGGTCGGCGTCGGCGTGGTCATGACCTTCCTGTTCGTCGGTCCGCCGCTCGGGACCGTGGTGGTCGGGCTGCCGGTGGCGATCGCGATGACCTGGGGAGAGGGCAGCGGCGCCCCGCTGCTGCTGCTCCTGCTGACGGCGACGTTTTCCTATGTGTTCGGCGCCTTGCCGGCGCTGCTGACCGGTCTGTTCGCCGCACGCGCGTGGCCGCGCCTGCGCGGCTGGGGCGCGCATCTGCGCATCGGGCTGATCGGGGCCGGCACCTCGGCGGTCTGCATCGCCGCGGTGCTGGCGCTGTTCGACAGACGCGACGACCCGTACCACCAGGGCGTCATCGCAGTGGGCCTGTGCGCCCTGGCCGGCTTCGTCGGCGCCACGCTGCTGTCGCGCGCGCTGCAGTTCCTGCGCGGCGGCTGAGCGCCGCCGCGGCTCAGCCGGCGCTGGCCTGTTGCAGCGACGGGGTGCGCCAGCCGGCGCGCACGCCCCAGAAGTAGAAGCCCAGCGCGACCACGCCGACCACCGCCAGGTCCGGCCCGTAGGGCAGGTAGCCGTGGCCGCCGAAGGTGGTGCTGCCGGCCCACGACAGCAGGGCGATGGTCGGCAGGTAGGCGATCAGCCAACTGGCGCCACGCAGGTGCTGGCGGAAATCCTTCCAGCCGTCGCGCTGCTGGTAGTAGGCGTACACCGGCAGGGCGACCAGCATCAGCAGGATGATCTCGCCGGTCAGCGGCCAGCGCGCCCAGTACAGCAGTTCGGTGGCCAGCACGAAGGCCGCCGCGGCCAGCACCGGCAGGCCGGTGATGCGCAGCGGGCGATGCATCTCCGGCGCGTGCTTGCGCAGCGCCATGGCGCTGATCGGGCCGGTCAGGTAGGAAATGATGGTGGCCACCGAGATCACCGCCGCCAGCGTGCCCCAGCCGCGGAAGAAGAACAGGAACAGGTAGGACACCAGCAGGTTGAAGAACATCGCCGGCCGCGGCACGCCCCAGGTCGGATGGATCCGGCCCAGCACCTTGGGCATGGTGCCGTTGCGTTCCATGCCGTAGATCATCCGCGCGGTGGTGGCGGTGTAGGTGATGCCGGTGCCGCTGGGGCTGACGAAGGCGTCCACGTACAGCAGCATCGCCAGCCAGTGCAGGTTGACGATGATCGCCAGCTGCGCGAACGGCGAGCGGAAGTCGATGCCGTGCCAGCCGGCCTTGGCCAGCAGATCCGGCGGCACCGCGCCCAAGTAGGCGATCTGCAGCAGCACGTAGATCACCGTGGCCAGCGCGATCGAGCCGAGCACCGCGAACGGGATGCTGCGCCCGGGATTGCGCGCCTCGCCGGCCAGGTTCACCGGGCTCTGGAAGCCGTTGAAGCTGAACACGATGCCGGCGGTGGCCACGGCGGTGAGCACCGCGGCGAAGTCGATGGTGTGGCTGCCGCCGTGCAGGCCGACGCTGAAGTTCTCGCTGTGGAAGCCGCTGGCGATCAGCGCCACGCCGGTCAGCGCCGGTACCACCAGCTTGAACACGGTGATCAGGCTGTTGGAGCGCGCGAACAGCTTCACGCTCCAGAAGTTGAGCAGGAAGTACACCAGCACCAGCACCGCGGCGATGCACAGGCCCGGCACCGACAACTCGCCGGCGCCGCCGGGCTGCTGCACGTACAGGTCCTGCGCCCACTGCCACGGCCACGACGCCATGTACTGCACCGAGGCCTCGGCCTCCACCGGGATCACCGACACGATCGCGATCCAGTTGGCCCAGCCGGCGATGAAGCCGACCAGCGAGCCGTGCGAGTAGTGGCTGTAGCGGACCATGCCGCCGGATTCGGGGAACATCGCGCCCAGCTCGGCATAGGCCAGGGCGATGGTGGTGACGATCGCCGCGCCCAGCACCCAGGCCCAGATCGCGCCGGGGCCGGCCAGCCCGGCGGCGCGCCAGGCGCCGAACAGCCAACCGGAGCCGATGATCGAGCCGAGGCCGGTCAGCATCAGGGCGAACGGGCCGACATCGCGGCGCAGGGCGGAGTGGGTCATGGCGAGTCCGGGCGGCGGCGGGAAGCCGGGGATGATCGCATAAAGCCGGGAATGGGGATTGGGGAATGGGGAATCGGAAAAGGGGCGTCGCGTTGGCTGAACATTCCCGGCTTGCGCTCAACGATTCTCCATTCCCGATTCCCGCCTTACGCAAGCTTTACGCCCCACGCCCTCCATCGGCATGGAACGCTTACGCGGCGCGCGCGCAGACTGCGCCACGTCCTCACCGTTGGATGTGTTCCATGTCGATTCTGCTGATCCAGGGCCCGCATCGCGATGCGTCGGCCATCGCCGCGGCGCAGTGTCTGGCCGCTTCCCATGCCGCGCAGGTGGTGCCGGTGGCCTGCGCCGATGCCGCGCAGATCGTGGCGCGGCTGCGGCAAGGTGCGTGCGACGATACCGAACTGGTGCTGCTGGATTCCGGTGAGCTGCCGGCGTCGGATCTTGCCGATCACGGCGCGCAGCTGTGCGCGGCGCTGGAGGCGCTGGGTCACCCCTACATCGAGGTGCACGACGCCAGCGCGCAGGCACTGGAACCGCTGCTGCACCCGCGGCACGCGCCGTTGCTGACGGTGATCGCCAACGGCGCCCTCGCCGACAGCTACGCCATCGCCCTGGGCGTGGCGCAGCGCCGGCTCGGTGCGCGCGCGGCGCTGGCCAACTGAGGGCGCCGCCATGTCGATCCTGTTGCTTCGTGGTCCGGACTGCGTGGCCGGCCATCGCGGCCGCCCGGCGCGCATCGCGCCGCCGGTGATGCGGCAATTGCTCGCCCATGCCGGGCGTGCCGGCAAGACCCTGGCCGTGCGCGGCTGCGCCAGCGAAAGCGAACTGCTGCAGGCGCTGGCCCAGGCCGACCAGGCCGGCGTGGAGATGCTGCTGCTGGACCCGGGCGCGTGCTCGGACAGCGCCGCCACCGCCGACGCGGTGGCGCATCTGCGCCGGCCCTACGTGGAAGTGCACGACGACGCCAGCGACCGTCGCGAAGCCTGCCTGTGCGCGGCCTCGGGGCAGCGCCTGGGCCAGGTCGGCGGCTACTGCGCGCAGGGCTACGCGCTGGCGCTGTCGATCGCGCTCGAACACCTGGGCTGCAACGGTTACGAAGGCGATGTCCACGTCGGCACCTGAGCGCGCGCGCCACTACCTGGCCGACTACGAGGCCTACAGCTTCGGCCAGCGCGTGGCCTGGGGCACCCTGGCGCACACCTGGGCCGACCCGGCGCCGCTGGACCCGGAGCGGCTGCTGTGCCGCCTGCGCGCGCAGGCGGCGCAACGCCACGGCGTGGACAGCACGGAGATCCGCAACCGCAGCGTGTGCCGGCTGTAGCGGACGACCCCGCGCGCCGCGGCGCGCGGCGTGCGCGGCGCGGGAAACATTTGCTAGGCTGGCGCATCCGCGCTTGCGCCATGGCCGCTCGGCAATGCGCCGCAGCGTCGAGTGCGCCGGTTCCCGCGGTCGTCCCCCTGCGCAGGTGTCGCCCATGTCCGTTGTGTCGCCGCTTCCGCGTTCGCGCATGCCGCCAGCGCAACGCGCCCGTGCGGCGGCGGCTTCCGTGCAGCGCGCCGCTGCGCTTCTGCGGCGTCGGGAGTGTTCATGCCCGGCGGCCTGAGCGGCTTCCTGCGCCTGCCCCGATTCGAACGCTGCCTGCTGCTGCCGGCCTGGGTGCTGCTGGGCGTGGCGCGTGCGGCGGTGCTGGCGCTGGGATTCCGTCGCCTGGCGCCATGGCTGGGACGCGCCGTGGCGGAACCGCCGCCCGCACCGCTGCTGGATGCGCGCGCGCATCGCCGTGCCATCCAGATCGGGCGGACCTTGCGCCTGGCGGCGCGGCATACGCCCTGGCACTCCAACTGTCTGGCGCAGGCACTGAGCGCGCGTTGCCTGCTCGGTCTGTTCCGGGTGCCGCACGTGCTGTGCTTCGGCGTGGCGCGGGCACCGGACACGGCCTCCCTGCAGGCGCACGCCTGGGTCCTGGCCGGGGCCGTGCGGGTCACCGGCGGTGGGGGCGTGGAGCGCTTTGCCCGGGTCGGTTGCTTCGTGGCGCCGGCGGAGACGCGGCCATGACGACATGGCGGGCCTTGTTCCGGTTGCTGGGATGGGCGCCGCGCGGCCGCCTGTTCGGCGTGTGTGCGCTGATGCTGCTGGCCGGCGCCAGCGAAGGCATCGGCGTCTTGTTGCTGGTGCCCCTGCTCGGCGCGCTGCAGGGTGGGGCAGTCGGCGGCGGCGGTGCGATCGCGCACGCCATCGGCCAGGCCGTGGGCGCGCTCGGTCTGCCGCCCGGTGCACCGCTGCCGCTGCTGGCGCTGTTCTGCGCGCTGGTGCTGCTGCGCAATGCGATCCAGTACGCCCGCGAGCGCGCCGCCTCGCACTTGCAGCAGGACGTGGCCGAGCGCCTGCGCGAAGCCAGCTTCGCCGCCTTGCTGGAAGCGCAATGGCGATGGCTGGTGGCCCAGCGCAGCAGCGACCATGCCAGCCTGATGTTGACCGAAGTGGAGCGGGTGGGGGTCGGGCTCGGCCATGCATTGCTCATGCTCGCGTCCCTGGCCACCGCCGCGGTCTATCTGCTGGCGGCCTTCGTACTGGCCGGGACGCTGGCGCTGGCGACGGTCGTCGCGGGCGCGCTGCTGCTGGTGCTGCTGCTCGGCCGCCGCCGCCGCGTGCTGCGGCTGGGGGCCACGCTGACGCAGGCCAGGCAGCGCCTGCATGCCGGCATGCACGACAGCCTGGCCGGGCTGCGCCTGGCCAAGATCCTGGGTGCCGAGGCGCGTTACCGCGCGGTGGTGAACCGCGATGCGACGGCCGTGCGCGACCTGCAGGTGCGTTTCGCTTCCGGCCTGGCGCTGTCCAAGGCGCTGCTGCACAGCGCCGCCGCGGTCCTGCTGGCCGCCTACGTGCTGCTGGGCCTGCAGGTCTGGCACATGCCCCTGGCCGAATTGCTGATCCTGGTGGTGATGTTCGCGCGCTTGCTGCCATTGCTGACCGTGGCGCAGCAACAGCAGCAGTATTGGCTGCATACCGCGCCTGCGTTCCTGGAAGTGGAGCGGCAACTGGCGCAGGCACGGGCGTGGTCCGAGCCGGCGCTGCCGCCGCGTGCCGTCGACTGGCAGGTCCAGACCCAGATCGCCCTGCGCGATGTCCAGGTGCGCCATGCCGGGCGCGAGGTGCCGGCCCTGCAGCAGCTCTCGCTGGTCCTGCCGGCGCGCACCACCACCGCCATCGTCGGCGCCTCCGGCGCGGGCAAGAGCACGCTGGCCGATGTGCTGTGCGGTCTGCTCGGCCCGGACCAGGGCGTACTGGAAATCGACGGCATCGCCCTGGATGCGCACGCGCGGCGCAGCTGGCGGCACGCGGTGGCCTACGTGTCGCAGGAGACCTTCCTGTTCAACGACAGCATCCGCAACAACCTGTTGCTGGCCGCGCCGCACGCCGATGCGGCGACGCTGCGCCTGGCCCTGGAGCAGGCCTCGGCGCAGTTCGTGCATGCGTTGCCGCAGGGCTGGGACACGGTGATCGGCGACCGCGGCATGCGTCTGTCCGGGGGCGAGCGGCAGCGCCTGGCGCTGGCGCGCGCGCTGCTGCAGCGGCCGGCGTTGCTGATCCTGGACGAAGCCACCAGCGCGCTGGATCACGACAACGAAACGCGCATCCGCGCCGCGATCGAGCGCCTGCATGGCGATCTGACCGTGGTGGTGATCGGCCACCGGCTCGCCTTGTTGGAACGCGCGGACCAGGTGGTAGTGCTGGAGCAGGGCCGGGTGCGCGCGCAGGGACGCTGGCACGAGGTGGCCGGGGCGTGGACCGGCGCGGCATGAGCGGCGATCCTGCCGGCCTGTGCGGATGAACGCGCCCGCCCGGTCCGCCTGGCGCGCGGGTGCCCGTGCGTTGTCCGCGCAATGGGGCGCGATCCTGTGCGTGGCGGCGGTCTCGCTGGGGCTGTCGGTGTGGCTGGCGCGCAGCATGCAACCGGACGGATTCGGCCGTTATGCCTACTTGCTCAACCTGGCGACCTTGCTGGCGTTGGCCCAGGATGCGGGCATGCGCACCCTGGTGCTGCGCGAGCGCGTGGCGCCCAGTGCGGGGCTGGCCGCGGAGGCGGCAGGATTGCCTGGCCTGGCGCGCGGGCACCTGCTGCTGGCGACGCTGCTGCTGCTGGGCGTGGCGCTGCTGCTGCCACGCGGCGTCGGCGGTCCGGCGCTGGCTTGGGCGGTGCTGTGCTTCGCTGCGGTGACGCTGTCGCAACTGGTCTCGGCGCAGTTGAAGGGCGCCGGCCACTGGCGCCGCGAGGCGCGCTGGCAGGTCGGTGCACGCGCGCTGAGTGGGCTGTCCATCGTGCTCGCCGTGCTGCTGCTGGGCGCCCGCCCCGAGGTGGTGTTCGCGGCCTGGGCCGTGGGGCTGCTATCGGCGTATGCGCTGCTGCAGCGGGACCTGCACGACCGGCCGCGCTGGCGGCCGCAGGCCGCGGTGTACCGCGCAGCGGCCGGCTTCCTGTGGATCGACCTGGCGACCTGCCTGTACCGGCGCAGCGACATCGTCATCCTGCATCGTGCGGTGTCGCCGGCCGAGGTCGGCCAGTATGCCGCGGCCTATCGTCTGTTCGATGGCGTGCTGTTGCTGGCGGCGCCGGTGGCGCTGCTGTTGTTCCGGCGCTTGCGCCTGATCCGTGTCGATCCCGCTGCGGTGCGGCGCCTGCAGGGCCGGGCGTTGGCCGCCGCCGCGCTGGCCGGCAGCGTGCTGGCGATCGCCGGCGCCGTGCTCGGCAGTTGGGTGGTCGGGGTCCTGTATGGGCAGGCGTACCGGCCGACGGCCGGGCCGCTGGTGGGCTGGCTGTTCGCCGCGTTCGTGTTCGTGCTGCCGAACTACGTGCTGACGCAAACGGCGATCGCGCTCGAGCGCCAGCGCTGCTACATGGTCGGCGCCGGCCTGGCGGCGGCGACCAATCTGGTGCTCAACCTGTTGCTGGCGCCGCACTACGGCGCGCGCGGCGCGGCGCTGGCGACGATCGCCACCGAGGCGGTGCTGGCGGCGACGTTGTGGCTGGGGCTGCGCCGCGCCACCGCCCCGCCGGCGTGAGCCCCGCGTCGCATTGCCGCCATTGCGACCCGTATGGCACAGTGCCGGCTCATCCAGCCGCCGATCGCATGAGGGGACATGCGATGCCGCGTGCGGCGCTGCGCCGGGCTGGTGACTCCCTTGTACCCGAACACGGCGATGGATCCGATGCCTGGTAGAGACGATGTGCGTGACCGTGGCGACGATGCGTCGCTGGGCGACCTGGTGTTGGAACTGTTGCGTTTCTATCGCCAGTTCGGCCGCCTGCTGATTCCGGTGGCCGTGCTGCTGGCGCTGGCTGCCGGCGTGCTGGTCGCGCTGCGCCCGCTCTACAGCGTCAGCGCGTTGCTGGACACGCCGCAACTGACCCTGGAACAGTGGCGGCGCCTGCAGCCGATGCTCTCGGACCGGCAACTGGTCGCCGATTCGGTGGCGGTCGCTGCCTTGCCGGCGGAACTGCGCGACCGCGTGCAGCGGCAATTCCAGCAGCCGCGCTACTGGGAGGCGCAGGTGCAGTACCGCAGTGCGATCGAGCGCGACGATATCCGTCAGCAGGTCAACATCGATCCGAAGACGGTCGGTGCGTTGGGCCTGGAGGTGACGCTGCGCGCACGCGACGATGCGTCCGCCACGCAGCAGTTGCAGGCGATCGCCCTGCACGTGCGCCAGGCGATGCTGTGGGGCGGCCTGCGCGATGCCTTGGACGGCATGCGCCAGCAGACGCTGGAGAAGCGGCCGGAACTGCAGATTGCGCAGATCCAGCAGCAGTTCGCCATCCAGCAGAGCACGCAGCAGGCGGCGGACATGCAGGCGTTGCTGGAGCGCTATCCGGAACTGCGGCGCAGCGAGGTCAACACGGTCGTCTCGGTCGGCGACGGCGGCGGCAAGTATCTGTCGCCGCTGGCGCAGATCGTGGCGCTGCAGGCCACCATCACCGAGACCCGGGCCAATCTGCGCCAGGGCCAGCGCGAACTCGAACAGCTCGATTGGAAGCAGCGTTTCCTCGCGTGCGCCGATCGGCGCGCCGCCACCCTGCATTCGGGCAAGGCGCTCGCATCCTGGTTGCAGGCGTGCCGGACGGCGGTCTTCGCCGATGGCGCGGAGACGGAGTCGGCACGCCGGCAGGTGGCGCGCGAGATCGAACTGACCCTGGCGCAGCACCTCGGCCGGTCGCAACAGGTGCGTTACCGGGCGTTGCCGGCGTTGTCGACGGTGCCGGTGCCGGCGCGGCGACCGCTGTTGGTTGCGGTCGCGGTGTTCGCCGGTGCGCTGCTGGCGATGTCGCTGGTGCTCGGCATCTACGTCGCGGCCCGGCGCCTGCACGATCCGTCCGCGTGGTCGCCGCAGCGCGATCCGCTGTTCGCCTGGTTGCCGGCCGCGATGCGGCGCCGGCTGCTGCCCGACGACGCATCGCCGCGTGCGCCGGAGCGATCGTGAGACGGGTGCTGGTGACCGGCGCCGCCGGCATGATCGGTCGCCGGCTGGTCGCGGCGCTGTTGCAGCGCGGCGATGCGGTCGCCGGCCTGGACGACCTGTCCAGCGGCATGGCCCTGCCGGATGGCCTGCACGTCGCGGCCGTCGCCGACATCCGCGACACGGCCGCGGTGGCCGCCTGCCTGCGCACGTTCCGTGCCGACGCGGTGGTGCATCTGGCGGCGGTCCACCATATCCCGACCTGCGAACTGCAGCGCATGCACTGCCTGCAGGTGAACGTGGTCGGCACCGAGAGCGTGCTGCAGGCCGCCGACGCCGCCGACGTGCAGCACGTGCTGATCGCCTCCAGCGGAGCGGTGTACGCCTGGGGCGAGGAGGCGTTGGACGAAGCCGGCAGTCCCACCGAGGCGCGCGACAACTACGCGCTGTCCAAGCTCTGCAACGAAGGCCAGTTGCGCCTGTGGTGCGCGCGCGGCCACGGGCGCCGCGGCCGCGTGGCGCGGCTGTTCAACTGCATCGCCCACGACGATCCGAACGCGCATCTGATTCCCGAGGTGCTGGCGCAACTGGCGGCCGATCCGGCGCCGGCGCCGCTGGTGCGGCTGGGCAACCTGCAGCCGCGCCGCGATTATCTGCATGCCGACGATGCCGCCGCGGGGTTGCTGGCGCTGCTCGACGATGCGCGGCCGCAGCCGGCCTACGATGTCTTCAATCTGTGCTCGGGCGTGGAACACGCGGTCGGCGACCTGGTGGCGGAAATCGGCGCGTTGCTCGGCCGCGCACCGCAGGTGCAGGTGGATCCGCAGCGGCAGCGTCCGCACGACCGGGCGCATCAGCTCGGCAACCCGGCCAAGGCTGCCGCGATCCTGGGCTGGCGCACGCGCTGGACCCTGCGCGAGGCGTTGCGGCGCACGCTCGCGCCGGAGCAGGCCGCGGACGCGCGCGTCGGCGGATGAGCGGGCGCGACCGGATCGATCCATCCGCAGCCGATCCGCTGCTGCAGCCGGTACCGGACATCGTTCGCGGCGGCGTTCCCGCCACCGTGCGGTGTGCGTCGCCCGCTTCCGGCGCGGACCAGGCGCGATCCGCCGTCGGCGTGGCCAGGCGCATCCGCGTGCACCATTGCGCTGGCCGGGATCGAGCCTGGATACTCGGATGCGTGCGCTTCCGGCCCGACGCAAGGTGTCCGACTTGTCTGTAACGATCATCGAACGCCTCAAGCTCGCCTATCGCGGCCTCCGCGTCGGCGCGAATCTGCATCGCAACGATGCCCTGGGCGCGCTGTATCGCGCCTGGGCCTACGTGCATGCCACCCAGCTTGCTGGCGACTACTACGAATTCGGCGTGTACCGCGGCAACAGCCTGGCACATGCGTGGCTGTGCTATCGGCACCAGCGGCGGCGCATCGAGCGCAGCGCTGGCTTGCCTTTCCAGCATCAGGGCACGGTGTTGGGCTTTCTGGGGCAGCGGCCGCGGTTCTACGGCTTCGACACCTTTGCCGGCATGCCGCGCAATGCCGAAGGCGAGGACAGCCTGGCCACCGGCAGTTTCCATGCCGCGCAGTCCGAGGCGCAGGCGCGCTGCGCCGCGGTGGGGCTGCGCGCGCCGGACCTGCAGCTGGTGCCCGGCCTGTTCGCCGACAACGCACATGCCGTCGGCCACACCCAGGCAGCGATCGTGAACCTGGATTGCGACCTGTACGCCTCGGCGTGCGACGCCCTGGCGCTGATTGCGCCGCGCCTGGTCCAGGGCAGTGTGCTGCTGTGCGACGACTACGATCTGTTCCAGGCCGATCGCCAGCGCGGCGAACGGCGCGCCCTGCAGGAATGCGCTGACCGGTGCGGCATCGAGTTCGAGCCGTGGTTCGCCTACGGCGCGGCCTCGCGCGCCTTTCTGTGTCATGTGCCGGCGCCCGGATCCCTCGCCCGCCCATGAGCGCGGCCGGGCGCATGCACGCGGGATTCGTCTCCGGCGCATTGCTGTACGCGCTCGGGCAGGGATGCGCGTTGCTGTTCCAATGGCTGCTGTTGCGCCAGTTCGGCCTGCAGGGCTACGGCGACGTCGGGCTGGCGCATCTGGGACTGACGACGGTGCTGTTTCTGGCCGATCTGGGCTACGCCTCGCTGTTCCTGCGCGAAGACCCGGCCGCGCCGGGCTGGGAGATGCGGTGGCGGCAGGCGCTGCGCCACCGGCTGTTGGCCACGCTGGCCCTGGACCTGGCCTGGCTCGTGGCCGCCGGATGGTCCTGGCGCGGGCGCGGCGAGGGATTCGGCTACATGCTGGCGGTGCTGCCGGCCACCCTGTTCGGCCTGGTCGGCTATTCGGCGCCGTTGCTGGCGCAGGGGCGGCGCCTGCAGGGGTTTGCGGTGCAGCAGATCGCGATGCCGGTGACGCTCGCGCTGTGGGTGCCGCTGCGCCATCTGCCCGAGTGGGGCGGCGGCATCGGCGCCGGTCTCGCGGTGAGCATCGGTTACCTGGTGCAGGCGGTGGTCAATGCCGTCGTGTTCGCCGCGCCGTTGCGCCTGCTGTGGCCGCAACGCGGTCAGGGCCGCAGCCTGCTCGGCACCGCCGTGCAGCTGTCGCTGCTGGGAATCGTCGGCACCTTGCACGATCGCTTGACGCCGCTGCTGCTGGCCGCGGTGGCTCCGGCGTTCCTGCCGGTGTATTTGTTCCTGGGCTATCTGATCAACGGAGCCAGTGGGGTGTTCAATCAATTCAACCGCCTGCTCCTGGCCGAGGCCACCAGCGAGGCCGGCCAGCGCTGGGCGCAGTGGCTGATCTCGCTGGTGCTGGGCGGCGCGGCGCTGGGCGCGCTGGCGCTGCCGCTGGCGGCCGAGGCGTGGGGCAGTGCCATGCAGCGCGCCTGGTTGCCGTTGACCACGCCGGTGCTGGCCGGCGGGGCCGTCGCGCTGCTGAGCGGCGTGCTGGCGGCGCTGTTGATCGGGCGCCATCGCGAGCGTGCGCTGTTGCGGCTGCTGCTGGCCGGCCTGCTGTGCAGCACCCTGCTGCAGTTGGCCGCTGCGGCCGGGTCGGCACCGCAGGCGCTGCTGTGGGGGCGCCTGGTGTGCCTGCTGGGCATCGCCGCGGCGAGCCTGCACCTGTGCGGCCTGCGCCTCAACGGCGGCGGTGGTGCGGCGCTGCTCGCGGCGTTGCTGGCGGCCTCGCCCTGGTTCGGCCGGATCGGCTGGACGCTGGCGGCGGCGCTGCTGCTGCCGGCGCTGTGGATCGCGTGGCGCCGGCACGGCCTGTTCGCGCCGGTGGCGGAGCGCGTGGAATGAAGCCGTCGTCGTGCGCCGCCGCGCCGTGGCGCGGTCTGTGCCGGAGGCGTCGCGTATGTGCGGCATAGTCGCCTTGCGCCGCTTCGACGACGGTGCGGCCCTGCAGGCGCAGGCCGAACGCGCGCTGGCGGCGTTGGCCCGGCGCGGCCCCGACGCGCAGGGACTGCTCTGCGTGCCGCAGCCGGTGCCGACCGCGTTGGGTCATCGCCGGCTGGCCATCCTCGACCTGAGCGAGGCGGCGACGCAGCCGATGCGCTGCGCCGAGACCGGCAACGCGGTGGTGTTCAACGGCGAGATCTACAACTTCCTGGAATTGCGCCGCGAGCTGGAGGCGCTCGGCCACCGCTTCCGCACCGACAGCGATACCGAGGTGCTCCTGCATGGCTGGCGCGCCTGGGGCGAAGACCTGTTCGCACGCTGCAACGGCATGTGGGCGATCGTGCTGCTGGAGCAGGCCAGCGGCGACCTGATCTATTGCCGCGACCGGCTCGGGGTGAAGCCGCTGTACCTGCATCACGACGGCCGGCAGTTGCTGCTGGCCAGCGAGATCCGCGCCATCGCCGCGGCGCTGGGGGGCTATCCGCCGCCCAATCCCGCTGCGATCTTCGATTTCCTGGTCGCCGGCCTGTCCGATCATCGCGGCGAGACGTTCTATGCCGGCATCCGCGCGGTGCCGCCCGGATGGGTGTACCGCGTCGCGGCGGACGGCCACAGCCGCCGCCACCGCTACCATCGCTGGCCGCTGCCGGGCGAGGTCGCGCCGCTCGACGCGGAGGCGACGCAGGCGCTGCTGGAGGACGCCACGCGGTTGCGGCTGCGCTCGGACGTGCCGACGGTCACGTTGCTGTCGGGCGGCCTGGACAGCGCGATCCTGACCCGGCTCAGCCTGCGTGCCGCTGGAATGCCGCGCACCTGCTTCGCCGGCGCCTACACCTATGGCTACCGCGATGCCGAGCAGGCGCGCTTCGACGAGGTCGCGGCCGCGTCGAGGCTGATGGCCGAGTGGGGCGAGGCGGCGCGCCACCGCGTGCATCGGGCGCATGCGATCCCGGCGCAAGACGAGTTGCTGGAGCTGGTGCGCGCGCAGGAGGAGCCGTTCTGCACGCCGTCGATCCTGGCCAGCTTCCGCATGTACCGAGCGATCCGCGACGCCGGCTACACCGTGGTGCTCAACGGCGAGGGCGCCGACGAACTTTTCGGCGGCTATGTCCGCCTGTATCTCGCCTTGCGTGCGCGCAGCGCGCTGCACGGCCTGCGCCTGCCGACCCTGACGCGCCTGCTCGGCAGCGGTGCGGTGGATCCGCGCTTGCTGCTCAACCGCCTGGCCTGGGATCTGCCGGCGCGGCCGCTGGGCGCGCTGCTGCGCCGGCAGCGGCCGAGCGTGGCCAGCATGTCCGCGGCGCTGTGGCACGACCAGGCGCCGCGTCTGGCGGTGCTGCAGGCCGATCGCCGCGGCGACGTGCAGGCGCGCCTGCGCGCCGACGTGCTGGCGACCAATCTGCCGATGATCCTGCGCATGACCGATCGCAACAGCATGCACTCGGGTGTGGAGGTGCGCGCGCCGTTCCTGGATTACCGCGTGGTGGAACGCGCGCTGGCCACCCCCGCGGATCGGCGCATGGGCGATTACCATGGCAAGGCGCT
>JBEVKG010000031.1:0-7163 GCA_040509765.1 Xanthomonas sp. | reverse complement strand
GTCAGCGCCGGATCGTCGGCCAGCACGGTGCCGGCGCCGGTGAGGATGGCGCCGGCGCGGGCGCGCCAGTGCTGCACGTCCTGGCGCGCCGCTGGTCCGGTGATCCATTTCGACTCGCCGCTGGCCAGCGCGGTGCGCCCGTCCAGGCTGGCGCCGAGCTTGATCCGCAGCCACGGCCGGCCGCGCTCCACCCGCGACAGGAAACCGCGGTTGAGCGCGCGCGCCTGCGCGTCCATCAGGCCGGCCTGCACTGAGATACCCGCCTCGCGCAGCAGCGCGAAGCCGCCGCCGTTGACCTGCGGGAACGGGTCGGCCATCGCCGCCACCACCCGCGCCACCCCGGCCTCGATCAGCGCCAGCGCGCACGGCGGGGTGCGGCCATAGTGCGCGCACGGCTCCAGGGTGACGTAGGCAGTGGCGCCGCGTGCGCGTTCGCCGGCAGCGCGCAGCGCGAACACCTCCGCGTGCGGCTCGCCGGCGCGCTGGTGGAAGCCCTCGCCGACCACCGCGCCGTCGCGCACGATCACGCAGCCGACCATCGGGTTCGGCCGCGTGGTGTAGGCGCCGCGCTCGGCCAGGCGCAGGGCCTGCGCCATCCAGCGATGGTCGTCGGCGGAGAAGCCGGAGACGCCGTCGGCGCTCATGAGGATGCGGCCGCGGCGCCGACATCGCGGCGCATCACCACCACCTGCAGCGGCCCCAGCGGCAGGTCGGCGTGGCGCTGCCAGCCCAGGCGCTCGTAGAACGGCACCAGCCCCGGCTCGCAGTACAGGTACAGCCACCGCACGCCGAAGCGCGCGGCGGCCTGCACGCAGTGCGCGACCAGGGCGGCAGCGACGCCGGCACCGCGTGCCTGCGGCCGCACGTACAGCGTGGCCAGCCACGGCGAGAACTGGCGAATGCGCGCATCGTCGTTCTGCAGCAGGCTCACCGAGCCCAGCCAGTCCTCGCCGTCCAGGGCGATCCAACTGGTGGGGATGTGGCGGTCGTCGCGATGGCTGCGCAGGTCGGCCTCGGCCTCCACCACGTTCCACTCCGGCAGCAGCGGGCCGAACGCCTGCAGATGCGCCTGCGCCAGCGCGGGGATGTGCTGCGCGGCCTCGGCCAGACAGACGATCCGCATGCGTTCAGCGCTTGCCGGTCTTGTCGCCCGGCTTGGCCGCGCGCACCAGGTCCAGCAGCGGCAACTGCTCGCTGCCCACCGGCAACTCGCGCTCGAGCTTCTCGATCTCCTCGCGGAAATCGGCCACGTCCTGGAAGCTGCGGTACACCGAAGCGAAACGCACGTAGCCGACGTGATCGAGCTTGCGCAGTTCCGCCATCACGTACTCGCCGACGCGGATCGAGGGCAGTTCGCGCTCGCCGGACATGCGCAACTGGTGCACCACCGCGCGCACCGCCGCTTCGATCTGCTCCTCGGCCACCGGCCGCTTCTGCAGCGCGCGGTCGAAGCTGGTGCGCAGCTTGCGCGCGTCGAATGCCTCGCGGCCGCCGTCGCTCTTGATCACCGTCGGCAGCTTGAGTTCGATCGTCTCCAGCGTGCTGAAGCGCTCACCGCAGGCCTCGCACTCGCGACGACGGCGAATCGTCGCGCCGTCCTCGGACACGCGCGAATCGATCACCCGGGTATCGGTGTGCTGGCAGAAGGGGCAGTGCATTCAGGGCGCCGGGAATGGGGAAACGGGAGTGGGAAATGGGAACGTCAACAGCGCCAGCTTAGCGCTTCTGACCATTCCCGATTCTCCATTCTCCATTCCCGCATCAGCCATACACCGGATACTTGCGGCACTGCGCGGTCACCGCGTCGCGCACGCGCGCCAGCACCGTGTCGTCGGCCGGGGCGTCGAGCACGTCGGCGATCCAGTTGGCCAGGTCGACGCAGTCCTGTTCCTGGTAGCCGCGGGTGGTGATCGCCGGGGTGCCCAGGCGCAGGCCCGAGGTCACGAACGGCGAGCGCGGGTCGTTGGGCACCGAGTTCTTGTTGACGGTGATGTGGGCCTTGCCCAGCGCCGCCTCGGCGTCCTTGCCGGACACCTCGCGGCCGATCATGTCCACCAGCATCAGGTGGTTCTCGGTGCCGCCGGAGACGATCTTGTAGCCGCGCGCGATCAGGGTCTTGGCCATGGCCTGCGCGTTCTTCACCACCTGCTGCTGGTAGGTGGCGAACTCCGGCTCCAGCGCTTCCTTGAACGCCACCGCCTTGGCCGCGATCACGTGCATCAGCGGGCCGCCTTGGATGCCGGGGAACACGATCGACTGCAGCTTCTTGGACAGTTCCTCGAGCTTGTCGCCGGCGCCGGCGGCACTGGCGACGATGATGCCGCCACGCGGGCCGCGCAGGGTCTTGTGGGTGGTGGAGGTGACCACGTGCGCGTGCGGCAGCGGAGTCGGGTACACGCCGGCGGCGACCAGGCCGGCCACGTGCGCCATGTCCACGAAGAAGTACGCACCGACCTTGTCGGCGATGGCGCGGAAGCGCGCCCAGTCGATGACCTGCGAGTAGGCGGAGAAGCCTGCCACCACCATCTTCGGCTTGTGCTCCAGGGCCAGGCGCTCGACCTCGTCGTAGTCGATCAGGCCCTGGTCGTTGACGCCGTACTGCACGGCGTTGAACAGCTTGCCGGAGGCGTTGACCTTGGCGCCGTGGGTCAGGTGACCGCCGTGCGCCAGCGACATGCCGAGGATGGTGTCGCCCGGCTGCAGCAGCGCGAAGTACACCGCCTGGTTGGCCTGCGAGCCGCTGTGCGGCTGCACGTTGGCATAGTCGGCGCCGAACAGTTGCTTGACCCGGTCGATGGCCAGCTGCTCGGCGACATCGACGAATTCGCAGCCGCCGTAGTAGCGCTTGCCCGGATAGCCTTCGGCGTACTTGTTGGTGAGCTGGCTGCCCTGCGCTTCCATGACCCGCGGGCTGCAGTAGTTCTCGCTGGCGATCAGCTCGACGTGGTCTTCCTGGCGGCCGGCTTCGGCGGCGATGGCGCGGGCCAGTTCGGGATCGTAGGTTTCGATGCGGGCGTCGCGCGGGAACATCGGGTCTCCGGGGGCATGGACAGAAGGCAGACGACTAGTTTAAGCCCCGCGCGCGCCCGAGGGCGAACCAAAACGCAGACGGCCTCCCGAAGGAGGCCGTCCGGCGGTGCCGCAGCGGGGGTCAGCGGCCGCTGAGCACCAGGTCGGCGATGATGCCGGTGGCGATGGCCACCATCAGCAAATTGCCGGTGTCGTCGCGCACCCAACGGTAGCCGTATGGCGGGCGCCGGACCTGGTAGCGATCGTAGTCGTAGACCACGTAATTCGGGCCGTAGTAGCGCTGGCCGCGCGCCCAGCGCGGCGGACCCGGCCGGTAGTAGACGACGTCCGGCCCGGTGCGGTAGCCGTCGCGATAGCCGCGGTCGTAGGCGCGGCGAGCGTCGCGGCGGTCGCGCTCGCGGTCGCGGTCGCGCCAGTAGCGCTCGCGATCGGCATCGCGGTAGCCGCGGTCGTACCAGCCATGGTCGCGCGGACCCGGTCCCGGCGGCGGGGGCGGCGGCCCCGGAGGCCCCGGCGGACCCCAGCCCGGGCCCGGGCCGCCCGGACCCCAGGCGAACGCCGGTGGCGCCATGAAACCCAGCGCCAGCGCGGACGAGAGGGCAAGTGTGGCAAGGCGTTTCATGTTCATGGCAACTCCGTCACGTGGTGTGGCGATTGCATTTAGACCGTTGTCGTCTGAACCGCCTCCTGCTGGAATCGGTTACGTATTCAGCTTTCCTGATCGGGCTAGGAAAGCGTTCATCCAGCAGCGTTTGCGGCCTGTGCGTGCAGGCGCAACAGCGCCGCTTGCGCCGTGTCATCGGCCGGCAAATAGACCACCAGGCGGTTGCCGTTGCGCGGCGCCGACCACCAGTTGACCTGGTGCAGGCGCAGCTCGCCTTCCTGCGGATGGCGGAAGCGCTTGCGCTGGTTCTCCACGCCGCGCACCTCGCGCCGCTGCCGCCACAGCGCGTCGAACTCGGGCGAGGCCGCACGGTAGCGCGCCAGCAACGCCTCCCACTCCGGCTCGCCCAGATGCTCGGCCATCGCCGCGCGCAGCAGCGCCACCATGTGCTGCAGCACGTCCTGCCGATCGAGCAGCGCGTCGCGCCAGCGTGGATTGGTGAAGGCCTGATAGACGCAGTTACGGTCGGCGTCCGCCAGCTCGGCCAGGGTCACGCCCATCAGCCGTTCGAAGGCGGGATTGGCGCCGAGGATGTCGAAGCGCGGGGTCTGCAGCATCGCCGGCCACGGCCCGAGCTGATCGAGCAGCATGCGCGCGGTGCCGGTCAGGCGTTCGCACGGCGGCGGCGCCAGGGCGCTCGTGCCGCCCACGCCGGCCAGCGCCAGCACGTGGGCGGTTTCCACCTCCGAACACTGCAGGGCGCGGGCGATGGCGGTCAGCACGCGCGCCGAGGCGCGGACCGGGCGCCCCTGTTCCAGCCACGTGTACCAGGTCACGCCGACATCGGCGAGCAAGGCCACCTCCTCGCGGCGCAGGCCAGGGGTGCGGCGCCTGCCGCCGCGTGGCAGCGCCAGGCGCGCCGGATCCAGGCTCTCGCGGCGGGCACGCAGGAAGGCACCCAGCGCGCGGGCGCGCTCGCTGGCCTGGGCCGGGTCCGAGGCGGCAGGTTCGGCCGCCTTCTGTCGGTTGGGGGTGGAATGCGCCAGGTCCAGTTGCATCGTCTTCTCCGCTTCGCTGACCGCCAGTGCCCAACGATGCCGTGCCGGCGCGCGCGCAAACTGCGCCGCCGTGTCCCGCCACGCCACCGGCGACGGTGCCCGCAGCCGTCCGGGACGTCAGGGAGGCACCGCCAGTACCAGGATAAATGAGTCCTTGTACCAGTTTATTGTCGCCCCATACTGCGCGCCATGACCACGCCCGCCTCCCTCGCCTCCGACCTGTCCGCCCCCGTCCCCACCCTCAGCCGCCGCGGCCTGGGCATCCTGCTGATCGGGCAGATGCTGCCGCTGATCGACTTCTCCATCCTCAATGTCGCGCTCGGCTCGATCGCGCGCACGCTGCATGCGTCGGCGACCCAGCTGGAGCTGATCGTGGCCGTGTACGGCGTCGCCTTCGCGGTCGGCCTGGCGGCGGGCGGCCGGCTCGGCGACAACTTTGGCCGGCGCCGCATCTTCGGTGCCGGCGTGCTGCTGTTCGGCCTGGCCTCGCTGCTGTGCGGCGTGGCCGGCTCGGTGGCGGCGCTGCTGGCCGGCCGCACGCTGCAGGGGCTGGGCGCGGCGCTGGCGGTGCCGCAGATCCTGGCCACCATCCACGTCAGCCTGCACGGCAAGGCGCACGCCCGGGCGCTGGCGCTGTACGGCTCGCTGGGCGGCATCGCCTTCGTCATCGGCCAGGTGCTGGGCGGATCGCTGGTCAGCGCGGACATCGGCGGCTCCGGCTGGCGCAGCGTGTTCCTGATCAACCTGCCGTTCTGCCTGCTGGCGCTGTCGTGCCTGCGCGCGGTGCCGGAAACCCGCGCGGCGCAGCGGATGCCGCCCGACCTGGCCGGCGCCGGCCTGCTGGGGCTGTTCCTGGCCTGCCTGCTGCTGCCGCTGGCGCTGGGCCCGGCGCTGCACTGGCCGCCGGCGTGCCTGGCGGTGCTGGCCGCCTGCCTGCCGCTGCTGGCGGCGCTGACCCGGGTCGAACTGTGGCAGGAGCGCCGTGGGCGGACGCCGCTGCTGCCGCCGGCCTTGCTGCGGCTGCCCAGCGTGCGCTTCGCGCTGCTGGTGGGCGGGGTGTTCTTCACCTGCTGGAGCGGCTTCATGTTCGTGCTGGCGCTGACGTTGCAGACCGGCGCCGGACTCTCGCCGCTGCACTCGGGCAACGCCTTCATCGTGCTGGGCGCGGCCTACTTCGCCTCCGCGCTGGTCAGCGCGCGCGTGGCGGCGCGCTGCGGTCCGGTGCCGACGCTGCTGCTGGGCTGCCTGGTGCAGATGCTGGGTCTGCTGGGCCTGGCCTGGACGCTGCGCACTGTCTGGCCACACCCCGGCCCGCTCAATCTGGCGCCGGCGACGGCGCTGATCGGCGCCGGCCAGGCCTGGATCGTGGCCAGCTTCTACCGCATCGGCCTGTCGCAGGTGCCGACCGCGCACGCCGGCGCGGGCAGCGCCATGCTCTCCACCATCCTGCAGGCGGCCATGGGCCTGGGCCCGGCGGCGCTGGGCGCGATCTATGCCCACGCCCGCGGCGGCGGCAGCCTGGCCGCGATGCAGGCAGCGTTGGACAGCGAGTGGCTGGCGATGCTGTTGCTGGTGATCTGCGCGCTGTTCTACCTGCGCCGGCAGCGCCGTGCCGGCGCATCGGCAACGGCGACGACCGCGGCGTTGCCGCCGATCGCCGAATAGGCCGCGCGGCGCGGCCCGCGCGGCCTGCGCGTCCAGGTGGCGCAGCGGTGCGGCCCAGCTTGGCGGCGGCCGTCCGGCTATAATCCGCCATCCCTTTCGACGCCCTCCGGCCGCCGGCCGGCGGGCGCCCTGCGCCTTTGGAGCCGCCATGTCGCAATACATCTACACCATGAACCGGGTCAGCAAGACCGTGCCGCCCAAGCGCCAGATCATCAAGGACATCTCGCTGTCGTTCTTCCCCGGCGCCAAGATCGGCCTGCTCGGCCTCAACGGCGCCGGCAAGTCCACCGTGCTGAAGATCATGGCCGGCGTGGACACCGATTTCGAAGGCGAGGCGCGCCCGCAGCCCGGCATCAAGGTCGGCTACCTGGCGCAGGAGCCGGAGCTGGACCCGACCAAGACCGTGCGCGAAGCGGTCGAGGAAGGCGTGGGCGAAGTGCTGCAGGCGCAGGCCGCGCTGGAAGCGGTGTACGCCGCCTACGCCGAGGAAGGCGCCGACTTCGACGCGCTGGCCAAGGAACAGGAGCGCCTGGAGGCGATCCTGGCCGCCGGCGACGCGCATACCCTGGAGAACCAGCTCGACGTGGCCGCCGACGCACTGCGCCTGCCGCCGTGGGATGCGGTGGTCGGCAAGCTGTCCGGCGGCGAGAAGCGCCGCGTGGCGCTGTGCCGGCTGCTGCTGCAGAAGCCGGACATGCTGCTGCTCGACGAACCGACCAACCACCTCGACGCCGAATCGGTGGAGTGGCTGGAACAGTTCCTGGCACGTTACGCCGGCACCGTGGTCGCGGTCACCCACGATCGCT
>JBEVKG010000030.1:0-23879 GCA_040509765.1 Xanthomonas sp. | reverse complement strand
GAGATCACCACGCAGGCGAAGGCGCCGCCCGCGAAGGGCGCACGCGAAGCCGAAGCGGAAGACGGCGGCGCTGGCCGGAAGATCAACGACTTCCTGTTCGGCACCGGGCGCCGGCAGGGCGTGGTCGTGTACTTCTGCTCGCAGTTTCCCGACGACGTGCCCGACAGCATCCTCGGCCAGCTCGGCAACCGCGTGCAGCATGCGCTGCGCGCCTACACGCCGCGCGACCAGAAGGCGGTGCGCACCGCCGCCGAGACCTTCGTCGCCAATCCCAAGCTGGACGTGGCCAAGGCCATCTCGCAGCTCGGCACCGGCGAAGCGCTGGTGTCCACGCTGCAGGACAAGGGCGTGCCGGCGCCGGTGCAGCAGACCCTGATCGCGCCGCCGCGCTGCCGCATGGGCGCGATCACCGAGGCCGAGCGCGCGCAGGTGCGCGCCGGCAGCCCGGTCGGCGACCGCTACGACACCCCGGTCAACCGCGAATCGGCGGCGGAACGGCTGGCGCGCCGCGTCGAGCAGAGCGCCGAACACAGTGCCGCGCCCCCGGCGCGCACCCGCGAACAGGACGAGGCGCAGGACAGCGGCTTCGGCCAGGCGGTCAAGGACGCGGTGTTCGGCACCAAGCGCCGCCAGGGCATGCTGGAGGCGATGGCCAAGCAGACCTCGCGCACCATCGGCAACCGCATCGGCCAGCAGATCGTGCGCGGCATCTTCGGCAGCATCTTTGGCGGCAAGCGCTGAGCGCAGCCGATGCCACAGGAAGCTCCCGCATGGACAGGAAAGCGATGAGCGCCTTGCCATGATGTCGCCGGCAGACAAGCTGACAACGCTCCAGGGAAGCTGCCACTGCGGCTGCCTGACCGTCGAGTTCTCGACGGATCAATCGCCAGAGGCAATCAGTCCGCGCGCCTGCGACTGCAGCTTCTGCCAGAAGCATGGTGCGGCATACGTTTCCGATCCCGCCGGCACACTGCGACTGACCGCCACGCATGCCGAGGCCGTGCATCGTTATCGGCAGGGCGCAGAGGCCGCCCAATTCCAGCTGTGCCGCCAGTGCGGGGTGCTGGTCGCGGTCACGTTCGAGCACCAGGGGCGGCTTTACGGTGCCGTCAACGCCGGCTGCCTGGCCAGGACGCCGGCGCTGGGGGCCGCCGCGCCGGTGTCCCCGCAATGGCTGGACGCCGAGGCAAAAAAGGCCCGATGGCTGCAGGCGTGGGTGCCGGACGTGCAATGGGCCATCGCACACACCTGAGCAGGCCTGCCGCACACGGTAGCCAGCAGCGATCGACAGGCCCCGCGTACAGAACACTGGATTTGCGGGCACGCGCGGCCTTCGATCCAGGCGATGCCACGCGCAGATACGAAGACCGACACCGCTACGCTAGGCCAGCACCCCCTTCAGCTTGGCGTACTGCAGCAGCATGATGGTCTTGGCGTCGGCGATCTCGCCGGTGTCGATCATCGCCAGCGCCGCCTCGAGCGCCAGCTCCAGTACCTCGATCTCCTCGCCCTCGGCGGCCACGCCGCCACCGGCGCCGACCTTGTCGCGGTCCACGTATTCGCCCACGAAGAAGTACAGCCGCTCGGTCACCGAGCCGGGGCTCATGAACGCCTCGAACACCTTGCGCACATTCTCGATCCGGTAGCCGGTCTCTTCCTCGGTCTCCTTGCGGATGCAGGTCTCCGCATCGTGGCGATCGAGCAGGCCGGCGCAGGCCTCGATCAGCATGCCGTCGGCGTTGCCGTTGAGCAGGGTCGGCAGACGGAACTGGCGGGTCAGCATCACCGTGCCCTTGGCGCGGCTGTACAGCAGGATGGTCGCGCCATTGCCGCGGTCGTAGGCCTCGCGCGTGAGCGATTGCCAGCGGCCATCCTGGCGCTGGAAATCGAAGCTGACCTTGCGCAGCACGTACCAGTTGTCCGACAGCACCTCGATGTCGGTGATGCGCACGCGCGGGTTGCCGGAAACGAAGGAAGGGTCCAAGCGAGACTCCTGGGAGGGGAACGACGAAACGGCGGGCTCGACGCGAGACGCACGCATCCGCCGCCGGGCGTGCAGTGTAGCCAGCGCACGCGCAGCCGCTGCGGCACGGGTGGCGCTTAGCGCAGCAGCACACGCCGCCCGTGCCAGCGTCGGCCGTCCGCTGCCTCACGCCCGCCACGGCCAGCGCCCGATTGCACCGGCCGCGGCCGACCCGCACAATCGTCTCACTTCGTAGACAGGGGGAGTCATGGAAGATCGTCGTCGCGCGGGCGCAGGCCGCGCCCACCGCAGCACACCCGAACCGTTCTGGGCGCGCACCCGCGCCATCGCGCTGTATCCGCTGCGCGGCGGCGCGCTGTACGCGCTGATCGCGCTGACCCTGTGCAGCCTGCTGGGACTGCTGCCCGGCATCGGCTGGATCCTGGGCATCGTCACCACCCTGGCCATCTACAAATACGCCTTCGAAATCCTACGGCACACCGCCGACGGCTACCTGGACGCGCCGGAACGCGGCTTCGATGTCGGCGACGGCGTGGTGCTGCGGCTGTTGGCGATGATGATCCTGCTCGGCATGGCGGTGTTCGCCGCGCTGCTGCTGGCCGGGCCGGTCGGCGGCCTGCTGATGCTGCTGGCGGTGGTGCTGCTGCAGCCGGGCATCCTGATTTCCCTGGCGATGGACGGCAGCCTGCGCCGCGCGCTGAACCCGGCCGTGTCGATCGGCCTGGCGCTGCGCATCGGCTGGCCGTACCTGGCCGCGTTCGGCCTGCTGTTCGTGATCCAGGCCAGTGCGCTGAGCGCCGCCGCCTGGCTGAAGCACGCCCTGCCGCCGCTGGTCGCCGACCTGGCGGTCACCGTGGTGACGATCTGGGGCCTGTTCGCGGCCTTCCACCTGCTGGGCTATCTGGTCTATCAGTATCACGCCGTGCTGGGCTACGAACCGGCCGCCGAGGCGGCCAACGCCTTCGCCCGCCACGACCCGGACCAGCGCGTGCTCGACGAGGCCGAACAACTGGTGCGCGACGGCCACACCGACGACGCGCTGCAGGTGCTGCGCAGCGAAGTGCGTACCCGTGCGGTGAGCCTGGGCGTGCACGAGCTGTACCAGCGCCTGCTGCGCGGCAGTGCGCGCCACGACGAACGCCGCGAGCATACCCGCCAGTACATCCACCGGCTGCTGCAGGAAAAGCAGGAACGGCGCGCGCTGGCCTTGCAGCGCGAGGCGCTGGATGCCGATCCCGACTTCGTGCCGCTGCTGCCGGAACAGGCGACGCTGCTGGCCGAACGCGCGCAACTGGCCGGACAGTTCCGGCTCGCCGCCGACGGCCTGCAGGCCGCGCTGCGCGCCTGGCCGACCGCGCCGGAACGCAGCACCTGGTCGCTGCAGGCCGCCTTGCTGCTGGCCGAACGCTTCGGCGAGGACGCGCAGGCACGGCGCCTGCTGGAGGACGCGCTGACCCGCTGCGACGATGACGTGCAGCGCGGCAAGCTGCAGGCGGCGTTGCGCGCGGTGACGATCGCGCCGGTCTAGCGTGGGCCATGCGCGGAGCGGGACCCGCTCACGTGCGCCGCTTCCACGTCGGAAGCGCTCTCAGGCGTTGGCGAGCAGGAACCGCGCCTTGTCCGCCGGCGGCAAATCCGGGTAGCGCACGATCAGCGCCTCCAGCACGCGCCGCCACTCCGCCGTGGCCTGGCGTTCGCCGTGGCCCAGCGCAAGCCGGAACCAGGCCTGCGCCTGCTGCTCGCGTGGCGAGACCGCATCCTGCGCCAGCAGCGCTTCCGCCTCGGCCAACAAGCCCAGCGCCATCCAGCGCGCAAACAGCGCCGCGCGCGTCGGCGCATCCAGGTCGCCGGCCGCCTGCAGCACCCCGGCCTGCTGCCGCGCCTCGTGCACGGACGGCGCTGCCAGGTGCAACACCTCCAGCGCCCTGACCCGCGCCGACGCGGCCTGGCCGGCATTGGCGGCCAGGCGGTAGCGCGCCAGCGCCACATCGAAGCGCTGCGGCGCTTCCGCGGCCAGCGCATCCAGCAGCGCGCCGGCCTGAACGTGTTCCATCCGCCCCAGGTGCGCCTGCGCACGCTCCCAGCGGTCGTCGACCGGCGCGCCGCCCTCGTCGCGCAGGAAGGCCTCGCGGGTCTGTCCGGCCGCCACCAGCGCCGCGCCGAGCAGCGCGCCGACCACCAGGCCGCCGGCATGCGCATCGAAGCCGATGCCGGCATCGCCGTTGAGCAGCAGGTTGTACAGCTCCCAGCCCAGCCACAGCGGCAGCAGCGCGATGGCCGGTGCACGCACGTAGTCGAACAGCACCGCCACCCAGTAGAAGAAGCGCACCGGGCGCCGCCCCCACACCACGCAGAACGCGCCCATCAGCGCGGCGATGGCGCCGGAGGCGCCGAGCCCAGCCCCGGCCTCGCCCCAGCGCCACCACAGACTCGCCGCACTGGCGCCGAACGCACCGAGCAGATACACCGCCAGGAACCGCCAGCCGCCGATCGCGCCTTCCAGCAAGGTGCCCAGCGCCAGCAGGAACAACATGTTGCCGATCAGGTGCAGGGCATCGGCATGCAGGAAGGCCGCGGTGAGCATGCGTGCCGGCGCCCATTCGGAGCTGCGCTGCACATGGCGCAGAGTGAACACGCGCTGCAGCAGCGTGTCGTAGCGCGCGCGCAGCGGCGCCCAGGCCTGTTGCGCATCGGTGTCCGCGAATGCGCTGCCGTTGCGCAGGGCCTGCACGAAGCGCACGTCGTGCAAGGTGGCGGCGCCGACGAAGGCCGGCCGCTCCGCCGCCGGCACCCGCTGCAACTGCGCCAGCGCCGCGCGCTGACCGCTGCGCTCCAGGTAGCGCGCATAGGCCGGTGCTTCCAGCGCGCCGAGTCCGGAGTCCAGGTAATCGCGCTGCGCCTGCCGCAGCGGCGCCGCGTCGTGGCGCTGCCAGCCGACATAGACCGCGATGTTGAGCAGGATCAGCAGCAGCGTCACCAGCGGGAAGTTGTCCCGCGACAGCGGCTTGTGCAGCGGCAGGATCAGCATCGGGCGACGTTCGTGTGCGGGGCGGCGCCAGCTTCGGCCATCGCCTGCGGGTGCGCAAGCCGCAGGCACGCGCTAGCATCGCCACCCCGCTCCACCGCAGTCGCACCGATGAGCCGCTGGCGTCCCCCTGCCGAGAAAAGCACCGCCCTGATCACCCCGGAAGGCCATGCCCGGCTCAAGGCCGAGCTGGAGGAGCTGTGGCGGGTGCGCCGCCCCGAGGTGGTCAAGGCGCTGGCCGCGGCCGCGGCCGAGGGCGACCGCTCGGAGAACGCCGAGTACACCTACCGCAAGAAGCAACTGGGCGAGATCGACCGCCGCGTGCGCTACCTGAGCAAGCGCCTGGAAGCCTTGCGGGTGGTCGCCGAGGCGCCGTCCGACCCGCAGGCGGTGTTCTTCGGCGCGCACATCGAACTGGAGGATGCCGACAGCGGCGAACTGCGCCGCTACCGCATCGTCGGCCCGGACGAGACCGACGCGGCGCGCGGCTGGATCAGCATCGATTCGCCGCTGGCGCGGGCGCTGCTGAAGAAACGCATCGACGATGAAGTGGAAGCGCAGTTGCCCGGCGGCCGCCACAGCTTCGTGGTGGTGGCGGTGGACTACGCCACGCCGTGAGCGCGCGGCGCCGTGGCGCCACGCATGCCGCCACGGGCGGCCTCAGAGCACCCGCAGGTCCAGCGATCGCGCCGGCGATGCCGGTGCCGGCAGCGCATCGCCGAACAGGTCGTGCTCGTCGCTGTCGGTGATCTCCACCTGCACCAGGTCGCCTGGCTTCAGCCCGAGTTCGCCGCCGTTCTGGATATGCACCAGGCCGTCGATCTCCGGCGCATCGGCCTTGGAGCGCGCCACCGCGATGCCGTCCTCCAGCAGGTCGACCAGGCACTCCTGCACGCTGCCGATCTTGGCCTCCAGGCGCGCGGCGGAAATCGCCGCCTGCCGCTCCATGAAGCGCGCCAACCGCTCCTGCTTGAGTGCTTCCGGCACCGGATCCGGCAGCGCGTTGGCGCTGGCGCCTTCCACCGGCGAATAGGCGAACGCGCCGACGCGGTCGAGCTGGGCGGCGTCGAGGAACTCCAGCAACTGCTCGAACTCGGCGTCGGTCTCGCCGGGGAAGCCGACGATGAAGGTCGAGCGCAGGGTGATCTCCGGGCACAGCGCGCGCCAGCGCTGCACACGCTCCAGGGTGCGCTCCACGGCGCCCGGCCGCTTCATCAGCTTGAGGATGCGCGGGCTGGCGTGCTGGAACGGGATGTCCAGGTACGGCAGCAGCTTGCCCTCGGCCATCAACGGGATCACGTCGTCCACGTGCGGATACGGATACACGTAGTGCAGGCGCGCCCACGCGCCCAGGTCCGACAGGCCCTCGCACAGCGCCTTCATCCGCGTCTGATAGCTGCGGCCGCGCCATTCGCGCTCGGCGTACTTGAGGTCCACGCCGTAGGCCGAGGTGTCCTGCGACACCACCAGCAGCTCGCGCACCCCGCCCTTGACCAGGCGCTCGGCCTCGCGCAGCACCTCGTCGACCGGGCGCGACACCAGGTCGCCGCGCATCGACGGAATGATGCAGAAGCTGCAGCGGTGATTGCAGCCTTCGGAAATCTTCAGATAGGCGTAATGGCGCGGCGTCAGCGTGCCCCCGATGTCGTCCTCGCTGCCACGCGCGCGCGGCAGCAGGTCCACGAACGGGTCGTGGCGCGGCGGTAGCGCCGCGTGCACCGCTTCCATCACGCTCTGGTAGTCCTGCGGGCCGGACACCGCCAGCACGTCCGGATAGGCCGCGCGGATCTGCTCCGAGCGCTTGCCCAGGCAGCCGGTGACGATGACCTTGCCGTTCTCGGCCATGGCCTCGCCGATCGCCTCCATCGACTCGGCCACCGCCGAATCGATGAAGCCGCAGGTATTGACCACCACCACGTCGGCGGCGTCGTAGCTGGGCACGATCGCATAGCCCTCCACGCGCAGCTGGGTGAGGATGCGTTCGGAATCGACAAGGGCCTTCGGGCAGCCGAGGCTGACGAAGCCGACTTTGGGGGTCGCGAGAGACATTGGGGCCGGGGTCCGGGGGCCTGGGAGAAAAACAGCGCGCGAAGTATACCGGGCCGGGGCCGCCGGCGCGGCCGCCGCCCGGTGTGCGCCCGCTCACCCTGGCTTAGCCCGGGCGATGGATAATCGGCCGCTCCCCCACTCCACAGGACGCACCGCATGGGCCACTGGACCACGCTCGACACCGCTCACGGCCAGGTTTCCGCCTGGCATGCCTTGCCCGAGGGCACGCCGCGCGGCGGCCTGGTCGTCATCCAGGAGATCTTCGGGGTGACCGACTACATCCGCGAGGTCGCCGACCGCTACGCCACGCACGGCTATGAGGTGCTGGCGCCGGCGCTGTTCGATCCGGTCGAGAAGGACGCGCAACTGGCGTACGACCAGGACGGCGTGCGCAAGGGCCTGGAACTGGTCGGCGCGCTGGGCTTCGACCGCGCCCTGGACATCGTGCAGGCGGCCGCGCAGGCGCTGGCGCCGGTCGGCAAGGTCGGCACGCTGGGCTACTGCTGGGGCGGCAGCGTCGCACTGCTGGCGGCACTGCGCCTGGGCCTGCCCTCGGTGAGCTACTACGGTGGCCGCAACACCCAGTTCCTGGACGAGACGCCGAAAGCGCCGGTGCTGTTCCACTTCGGCGCGCAGGACGGCAGCATCCCCGCAGAGTCGATCCAGCAGCACCGCGAGAAGCTGCCGCAGATGCAGACCTTCGTGTACCCGGCCGGGCACGGCTTCGACCGCCACGTCGACCCGAACCACTACGACGCCGACAGCGCCGAGCTCGCCCGCGAGCGCAGCCTGGCGTTCCTCGCCGAGCACCTGGGCTGAGCCGCGGCATGGCCGAGTTCGTCCTCGACCCGCGGCTGCAGGCCGACAGCGCGTTCGTCGCCGACGGACCGCTGTCGCAGGTGCGGCTGATGGACGACGCGCGCTTCCCATGGCTGCTGCTGGTGCCGCGGGTGGCCGAGGCCAGCGAATGGATCGACCTGGATGGCGGCCAGCAGCGCCTGCTGCTGGCCGAGATCAACCAGCTCTCGCACCTGCTGCGGCAGGAACCGGGCGTGCACAAGCTCAACATCGGCGCGCTGGGCAACGTGGTGCGGCAACTGCACGTGCACGTGCTGGGGCGGCATCCCGGCGATGCCGCCTGGCCCGGCCCGGTATGGGGCAGCGGCGCGGCGCAGCGGCTGCCGGCCGAGGAACTGCAGGCGCGTGTTGCGACCTGGCGCCAGCGGCTACGATAGGCGCCCTTTTTGCGGAAGCCGCGCCTCCATGAAATCCAATGTGATCGCCGCCATCGTGCTGATCGTGATCGGCCTGGTGTTCCTGGCCAACAACCTGGGCTGGACCAATCTGAGCCTGGGCCGGCTGATCGCCACCTGGTGGCCGGCGATCCTGGTCGCGGTCGGCGTCGGCATGCTGTTCGGCCGCGGCAAGTAGGTGGGGCCGGGAGTGGGGAGTGGGGATTCGCAATGCGCCCCCACTCCCACCTCCCTGCCGCGGGCGAGCGGCCCTGAGGGCCGCGCCCCGACTCGGCGCAGCGGGCGCCGTCGTGCCAGTCGCCCTCAGCGGCGGACGTTGACCACGCGGGTGCCGGCGATCAGGTCGTGCAGGCAGCGCTTGTCCTTGCGGAAGATGAACAGCGCGTCCACCAGGGCATAGATGCCGCCCACGATCGGCAGCAGCGAGATCGCCTGGGTCGGCAGATAGCGCAGCGCGATCAGGCGCCAGAACGGCGGCTGCCCACCCTCCAGGTCGGCGATGCGGATCCACAGCAGTTTCTTGCCCCAGGTCTGGCCGCTCCTGGCCAGCGGGTAACCCTGCACCGCCAGGAAGATCACCATGCCCAGCAGGCCGTAGCCGAGCGTGGTCAGAAACGGCAGCTGCACGCCGCTGCGCGCGGCCTCCATGACCTTGCCGAAATAGCCGGTCAGCGCCGCCACCGGCAGGAACGTGGCCAGCGAGATCACGCCGTCGATCAGCGCCGCGCCGAGGCGCTCGCCGCGGCCGGCGAGGATTTCGCCGTCGGCGGCGGCCGGCAGCGCGGGCGGCAATGCCGCGTCGGGGGCCCGGTAGGGATTGGGGTCGTTCATTGCGCGCTCCTTGTGCAGTGGGAAAGAAGGGTTTGGGAGGTCAGGTCTTGGGCAGGGTCACGCCGGTCTGGCCCTGGTACTTGCCCCCGCGGTCCTTGTAGCTGGTCGCGCAGACGTCGTCGGCATCGGACTGGAAGAACAGCATCTGCGCCACGCCTTCGTTGGCGTAGATGCGCGCCGGCAGCGGCGTGGTGTTGCTGAACTCCAGGGTCACATGCCCTTCCCACTCCGGCTCCAGCGGGGTGACGTTGACGATGATTCCGCAGCGCGCGTAGGTGCTCTTGCCCAGGCACACCACCAGGGTGTCGCGCGGGATGCGGAAGAACTCCACGGTGCGCGCCAGCGCGAAGCTGTTGGGCGGGATGATGCACTCGTCGGCCTCGATGTCGACGAAGCTCTTGGGATCGAAGTGCTTGGGGTCGACGATGGTCGAGTTGATGTTGGTGAAGACCTTGAACTCGCGCGAGCAGCGCACGTCGTAGCCGTAGCTGGAGGTGCCGTAGCTGACGATGCGCTGGCCGTCGAGCTGCTTGACCTGGCCCGGCTCGTAGGGCGCGATCATGCCGTGCTGTTCGGACATGCGGCGGATCCAGCGGTCGCTCTTGATGCTCATGGGGCTTCCTGATGCGGTGGCGGCGGCCGCAGCCTGCACGCCGGGAACGCGGCCGGCGAAGGGGCCGGCCGCAATGACCGGCGATTCTAGCCGGTGCAAGGCGTTCGCGGCAGGCGCCGCGCGCCGCTCAGCGCAACGCCGCGGAGATCGGGATGGCGGCGCGCGGACGCTTGCGCAGTTCCTCGGTCAGGCGCTGCGCGGTGGCCAGGTAGGCCTGCGCCACGGCCGACTCCGGCGCCGCGGCCACCACCGGGGTGCCGGCGTCGCCCTGCTCGCGGATCGCGATGGCCAGCGGCAGCGAGCCCAGCAGCGGCACGCCGTACTGCTGCGCCATGCGCTGGCCGCCGCCCTCGCCGAACAGGTGTTCGACATGGCCGCACTGGCTGCAGGTATGCACCGCCATGTTCTCGACGATGCCCAGCACCGGCACCTCGACCTTCTCGAACATCTTCAGCGCCTTCTTCGCGTCCAGCGTGGCGATGTCCTGCGGGGTGGTGACGATCACCGCGCCGGCCACCGGGATCTTCTGCGCCAGGGTCAGCTGGATGTCGCCGGTGCCGGGCGGCAGGTCGATCAGCAGGTAGTCCAGGTCGTCCCACAGGGTGTCGGCGAACAACTGGGTGAGGGCCGAGGTCGCCATCGGGCCGCGCCAGATCATCGGCGTGTCCTGGTCCACCAGCAGCCCGATCGACATCGCCTCGATGCCGAAGGCGCGCATCGGTTCGATGCTCTTGTCGTCCGGGCTGTCCGGGCGCCCGCTCAGGCCGAGCATGGCTGGCACGCTGGGGCCGTAGACATCGGCATCCAGCACACCGACGCGCGCCCCCTGGCGCTGCAGGGCCAGCGCCAGGTTCACCGCGGTGGTGGACTTGCCCACCCCGCCCTTGCCGGAGCCGACGGCGATGACGTTGCGGATGCGCGGATGCGGGGCGAGCTTGGGCTGGACGGCGTGGGCGGGGAGACGCGGGCGTTCGGTCATCGGAAAACTCAACAAGGAAGCGTCGGCGCCGCACGCAGGCGTGCGCCGGACGAAAAGGACAGATGGACCGCGAACGGCACCGCGGGCAGCGGCAGCGTCGCGGGCCGCACAGACACATGACTATACAAGTGTGCCGGTGCGGGGTCCCGCGCCGCGGGCGACGCGACCGCTGACCAATTTGCGCAAATGACGCCCGCTGCCGGCGGCAACCCGCTTTCGACCCTCGCCGATCATCGCGGCGGGCACTTGCCCGCGCCTACACCGGAACCGAGGCGCGCCGTGCCATTGCCGGCGCCGTGCGCGCACGCACGCCCCACGATGGAGAGAGACGCTCACCGAAATGGTGCGACGCCGCCCGGGCCGCGCTGGCGGCGATCCCCGACCAGCCCAGTCGGCGCAGGCCTTCCGACACGAGGACCGCGGCGGCGCCGCCGCGTTCAGCAACCTATACAAGCGATGCCCCGTAATGGTGCAAAGCAGCGCGAAACTTGTCTACACAGGCGCCAGGAGCCGGCGTTTGCCGACGTTTCCGGCCCGATCGCGGCACGTTTCGCTTGTAGACGAAAAAAGTGACACCCATGTACAAACCGCGTTAAGTCCGTGTTACGTTTGGGTTGGTCGCAGGATGCGATCCCACTTTCAAGGCACACGTCGCGGCACGAGGCCCCTCGCCTTATCGATTGATTTTCGGGGATAGAGAAAGATGACTGCTCGTCATACTCGTAGTTTCAAGCACAGCCACCTGAGTGCCGCGCTGGCCTCCGCCATGCTTGTTCCGGTCGCGTTCGCCGCCTTCGCGCAGGACGCCACGACCGACGACAAGACCGACAAGGCGACGAATCTGGACAAGATCACCGTCACCGGGTCGCTGATCCCGCAGACGGAGATCGAGACCGCCACCCCGGTCACCACGATCAATGCCGAAGAGATCAAGGCGCGCGGCTTCAGCACCGTGGCCGACGTGCTGCAGAAGAGCTCGTTCGCCACCGGCGGCGTGCAGGGCGGGCAGACCTCGGGCACCTTCACCCAGGGCGCGAAGACGGTGAGCCTGTTCGGCCTGCCGCCGGGCTACGTGAAGTACCTGATCGACGGCCGCCCGATGTCGAACTATCCGGCGCTGTACAACGGCAGCGACACCTTCAACAACATCAGCGGCATTCCGATCGACCTGGTCGACCGCATCGAAATCCTGCCGGGCGGCCAGTCCTCGCTGTACGGCTCCGACGCGATCGCCGGCGTGATCAACGTCATCCTCAAGAAGAAGATGGACGGCGCGGTGTTCAGCATCCGCGGCGGTGGCTATTCCGAGGGCGGCGGCAGCAACTTCCGCACCACCTTCGCCGACGGCTGGACCTCGGCCGACGGCCGCACCAGCGTCCTGGGCGGCTTGCAGTACGAAGAGAAGGATCCGATCTGGGGCTACCAGCGCGACCTGACCAAGCAGTTCAACACGCAGGGCTACTCCGCCCAGCTGCCGAGCCGCGACTTCCTGGTCTACAGCCCGTTCACCAGCTACAAGTTCCTCGACCCGAACAACTGCAACAACGTGTCGGGCCTGTTCGGCGGCACCATCGCCAAGCAGCAGCGTCCGGGCTTCGGCGACACCTACTACTGCGGCTCCAAGTACACCCCGGGCTACCGCACCCTGGACAGCGGCAACAAGTCGCTGCAGGCCTACGTGCACGCAACCCATGACCTGAACGACAACGTGCAGCTGTACGGCGACGTGCTCTACAGCCACGACGAGGTCAAGTACAACTCCGGCTCCAACTACATCTGGTGGGGCACCTCGGCCGACTTCGGCTACTACTACGACCCGAAGGTGGGCGACCTGCTGAACCTGCAGCGCTCGTTCGCGCCGGAAGAAATGGGCATCAACGGCATCAAGGACACGATGAGCCGCGACAAGAGCGACTCGGTACGCGTGACCTTCGGCGCCCAGGGCCAGCTCGGCCAGTCGAGCTGGGACTACGATGCCGGCGTCACCTACACCCAGTACAAGCTGGAAGAGCGCCAGCTGGTCCGCTACAAGAACGCGATCGACCAGTTCTTCGTGAACCGCGTGCTGGGTCCGCAGCTCGGCCTGGATCCGCTGTACGGCGCCTACCCGGTGTACTCGCCGAACTATGCAGCGTTCTACTCGCCGATCAGCCAGGCGGACTTCGCCAGCTTCACCGGCCAGGCCACCAACAAGAGCAAGACCTCCGACGGCATGATTCGCGTGCAGGCGACCAACGGCAAGCTGTTCAGCCTGCCCGGCGGCGACGCCGGCCTGGCCGTGGTCGGCGAGTACGGCAAGCAGAAGTGGGACTACGACCCGGATCCGGTGATCCTCAACGGCGAAGTGTGGGGCCTGACCTCGGTGGCCGGCGGCGGCCAGCGCGACCGCTACGCACTGACCTCGGAACTGCGCATGCCGGTGTTCGATCCGCTGACCATCACCCTGGCCGGCCGTTACGATGCGTTCAAGGCCAGCGGCCGCACCATCGACAAGCCGACCTACAGCATCTCGCTGGAGTACCGTCCGTTCGAGACCCTGCTGCTGCGCGGCAAGTACGGCACCGCGTTCCGCGCGCCGACCCTGTCCGATCTGTACCAGGGCCAGAGCGGCTACTACAACAGCGTCATCGACTACTACCAGTGCGCGCGGCGCGGCTATCTGCCGGGCAACACCGACAACTGCCCGGCCGCCTACTCCAGCCGTCAGTTCCGCGGTACGCAGTCCGGCAACCTGGACCTGAAGCCGATCAACGCGGACGTGTGGAGCGCGGGCTTCGTGTGGTCGCCGGTGGACCGCATGGCGCTGACCGTCGACTACCTCAACTGGGACATCAGCGATGAGGTCACCCAGCAGAGCGCCAATGGTCTGAGCCTGCAGGACTACCGCTGCCGCGCCGGCATCGACGATGCCGCCTCGGCGCTGTGCCAGGCCACGTTCGCCCAGGTCACCCGCAACGCCGCAGGCCAGATCACCAACATCTACACGCCGAAGGTCAACGTCTCCAACCAGAAGCTGGAAGCGGTCACCGCCTCGTTCCGCTATGGCTACGACTTCGGCCGCTGGGGCGATCTGAGCACCATCGCCAGCTACAGCGAGAACCTGCGCCACAAGTACGTGCGCTATGCGGGCGACCAGCCGGTCGACCTGCTCAACGATCCGTACTGGAGCACCGACCCGAAGCGCAAGGCCGACGCGTCGCTGACCTGGGACATCGGCAAGTTCTCGACCACCTGGTACGCGAGCTGGTTCGACAAGACCCCGAACTACGCCGCCACGATCAGCGCCGACGGCTACGCCGCTCCGCGCGCCGGCAAGCTGCCGTCGCACATCACCCACAACGCCAGCGTGACCTACAAGGCGTTCGAGGGCATGGAGCTGTCGCTGATGGTGACCAACGTGTTCAACAAGATGCCGCCGTTCGACGCCTCCTACCCAGGCAGCGCGCAGTGGGCGTACAACGACTACAACTTCGACGTGTACGGCCGTGCGTACTACCTGGAGATGCGTTACTCGTTCGGCAAGTAAGAACGCGCGCAGGCAATGAAAGAACCCACCCGCAAGGGTGGGTTTTTTTATGCCCCGCAGTCGTGGCCCGCTCGGCGATGCCCGCCATCGCGGGGCCTGCCGGTCTGCGCATCGGACCTCACGCCGGGCTCGTGCGATTTGCGCACGACAGCGTTCCGACATCGTGGCCGCTGGCGCGGGCAGCCCATGCTGTAATCGCGCCCAGCGCATCGGTCGTCGCCGACACGTGCATCGTCGTCGACGCATCCGGTGCCGCACTACGTCCATGGAGATGCCCAACATGCCGCGTCGCGACTTCGATCCTGCCACCTTCGCCGCGGATGGACGGCCGGCGACGCAGGCACGGCTGTTCGAACCGGACACGCCGCCGCCATGGCACGGCGGCGTCGCCGGCGCCGCCTTGGGCGGCGCGGTCACCGTGCTGACCTACGGTACCGAGGCGATCGGCGACGGTCCGCCGCGCCATGTCCATCCGTACGACGAAACCTTCGTGGTGCTGGTCGGACGCGCGCGGTTCTTCGTCGGCGACAGCACGCTCGAGGCCGCGGCCGGCGAGGTGGTCTTCGGGCCCGCCGGCGTGCCGCACAGGTTCGAGAACCTGGGGCCGGGCCGCCTGCAGACGATGGACATCCATCACTCGCCGACCTGGATCCAGACCGATCTGGACTAGGCGAGGCCAGCCACGCGCACTGCGGCAGCGTCGCCGCGCGCAGGAACGCCACGCAAACAGGCAAGTATCGCTCCTCGCCCCGCACCTCGCCTGAAACACGCGCAAGGGCGTGCGTCGGATACGACAGCGACCGATGGCGGAACGGTGGAGACCGGCCGCGTGGCCGGTCCAACGGTTACGGATAGAACGCCGACAACAGCGCCTTCAGTTCGTCCAGATCCTCGCCGTAGCGCTGCCATCGGCCCATGTAGGAACGCGTCATCGACGTGCGCACCTGCACCACGCTGGCGGTGGCCACCGGCGCCTGGTTCTGCTCGAAATGCAGGCAGGCCTCGTCCCAGGGCAGGCCGCAGAAATCCAGCAGGCGGCGCGTGGTCGGCTCCTGCGCGGTCACCAGGTCCTCGTAATCGACCTGCAGGACGCGCTGCGGCAGCACCGCGCTCCAGTGCGCCATCAGCCGGTCGAACATCAGGAAGTAGCGGCCGACGTCCATCAGGTCGAACGAATAGTCGTAGTACGGCGAGGATAGCGCGAACAGTTGCCGGAAGTTGCTCAGGCAGGTGTCCATCGGATCGCGCCGCAGGCACACGATCTTCGCCTTCGGCAAGGCGCGCGCGATGTGGCCGGCGTAGAGGAAGTTGTGCGGCAGCTTGTCCACGAAACGCGGCTTCAGTGCGGTGCCGGGGCGCGTGGATTCGACGTAGCCGCGGCCGAGCGCACGCCAGTCCAGCCCCTGCACATGGCTCAGCGTGGCGACGTCGAGGATCTCCGGCGACGGCGTGCCGGTCAGGCGCTTGAGCACCACCGAAAAGTTCTGCAGCTCCCCCGCCGAGTGCACCTGCGGATGGCTGGACAGGATCCGGTCGACCAGCGTGGTACCGCTGCGCGGCATGCCGATCACGAAGATCGGCTCCTCGCTCTCGAAGCCCGCCACCGGCGCGTCGTCGGCAGCAAAGGTCCGCTGCAGGGCATCGAACAGGCGCGCATCGCGCTCGGAGGTGTAGCCGCGCGCCCGCTTGTGCACCGACTTGCCCTGCACATAGCCACGGAAGGCCGCGCGGTAGTCGCCCAGATCCTCGTGCTCCTTGGCCAGCGCCAGGTTCAGGTACAGCGCCGCGTCCGGATCGTCGCCGGCCGACGCCAGCGCGGCGTCGAGCAGGGCCAGGTTGTTCTCTTCCGGCGTCCACTTGCGCAGCTGCGACAGCGACAGATACACCTTCCAGTAGCGCGGCTCCAGCGCCAGGCAGGCGCGGTATTCGGCCTCGGCCTCCTGCAGCCTGCCGGAGAACAGCAGCGAGGTGCCCAGGTTGTAGCGGAAGCTGGCCTGCTGCGGCGCCGCCTGCACCGCCCGCGTGAACGCCTGCAGCGACGCGGCATGTTCGTTGACCTGGCTGTAGACCACGCCCAGCGTGTCCAGGGTATGCGCATCGGTGGGCTGCAGCGCCATCGCATGATCGGCGAACCGGTGCGCATCCTGCAGGAACCGGCCCATCGCCAGCACCCGCGCCAGCTGCGCCGCGTAGTCGGCGCGCTCGGGATTCAGGGTCGCCGCCTGGTGCAGGTGCACTGCCGCGACCTGCATCTGCTGCAGCTCCAGCGCCGCCACGCCGGCAACGAAATGCACGCCCGGATGCTGCGGCAAGGCCTGCAGCAGATGCTGCGCGATCCGCAGCGCGTGGGGCCAGTCGCCGCGGTTGAGCGCCGCGATGGCCTGGTTGTAGAGCTGAACCTGTTCGCTCATGGATGCGCCCGATCTCCCCTGGAAGGCTGGCCGCGGCGGCATGCGGGCACGCGCGGCAGTCTCCGATTATGACCGCAGTGCAGCATTCGCGCGCCCCCGCGGTGACGTTCGCTCGCCGCTGGCAGATGCCGCGCACTGGGGCCAACGCGTCGCGAAGCGGCGCCCGCCCAGATCGAAACAGCAGCGCGACAAGGCCTTGCACCATGCGCCGCCCGAGCGGGCGCCAAGGCGCGCATGTCCATACAGCAAGCCGGCTTCAGAAACATGTCATGTAACGCAAATTTTTCGTTACTTTTTCGATTCGTTCATGCTACGGTCAAGAAACGTGAAACGGACCTCACACTCTCTACACGTGCCTGTCCAGGAAGGGACCCGGGTACTGCACATGCATCTAGGGGAAATTTGTCAATGTCAGTCAAAGCACCGACTCCCAAGCGGAGTCTTCTGGTCGTTGCTGTGTCCGCCATTCTGGCCCTGCCTGTCGCACCGGCGCTGGCGCAAAGCCAGAGCCCGAGCGAGGAATCGGAAACGGAACAACTGACCGAGGCCACCGGCGCCAAGGCGCATACGCTGGAGAAGGTGACGGTGACCGGTTCGCGCATCCAGCGCACCGAAGTCGAGGGCCCCTCGCCCGTCACCATCATCTCCGCCACCCAGATCGAGCGCGAAGGCTTCAACACCGTCTTCGACGCGCTGAGCACGCTCACCCAGGCCTCCGGCTCCACCCAGAACGAGCTGTTCCAGAGCGGCTTCACCCCCAACGCCAGCGTGATCAACCTGCGCGGTCTCGGCCCCGGCCGCACCCTGCTGCTGATCAACGGCCGCCGCGCCGCGGACTACCCGCTGCCGTACAACGGCCAGAGCAACTTCGCCAACTTCGGCAATATCCCGGCCGCGGCGGTGGATCGCATCGAGATCCTCGCCGGCGGCGCCTCGGCGATCTACGGCTCCGACGCGGTCGCCGGCGTGGTCAACGTCATCCTCAAGACCAACTACGAGGGCGACCTGGTCAAGCTGCGCGGCAGCACCCTGACCCGCGGCGGCGGCGACACCGGCGACTTCCAGTGGATCGGCGGCAAGACCGGCGACCGCTGGAGCCTGACCTACGCCTTCGAGTACACCGCCGGCGAGCCGCTGTACGGCTACCAGCGCGACTTCATGGACTCGTCGCTGGACAATCCGTTCCCGCCGGCCTTCGTCGGCATCCAGCCGACCGGCACCATGCGCGTGCGCCGCCGCACCGGTTCGAGCACCAACTCGTACTTCGCGCCGCCGGCCGGCGCCTGCGAACAGTTGGGCGACGAGTGGGTGCGCTGGAACTACCGCACCGCCAGCGCCACCGGCGCCATCACCAACCTCGGCCAGGCCTGCGGCACCTTCAAGGACCCGGCCTACCAGACCATCCGCAACCAGAACAACGATTTGTCCGGCTACGCCTACGGCACCTTCGATTTCGACGGCGGCGTGCAGGGCTGGGCAAGCCTGCAGGCCTGGTCCTCCGAGTCCAAGTACACCTCGGGCACCCAGTTCTGGTCCGGCCGCACCAACGGCGCGCTGTGGTTCGATCCCGGCTTCAACGCGCTGGTCGACGCGCAGCGCGTGTTCGCGCCGCAGGAAGCCGGCGGCGTCGAGCACCTGATGGCGCGCAACAAGGAGAAGTCCTACGACTTCGCCGCCGGCCTGCGCGGCAAGCTGGCCGACCGCTTCGACTGGGACCTGACCCTGTCGCGCGCCGAGTACAAGGTCAAGGTCGACCGCCCGCGCCTGGTGGCCTCGGCGGTCAACGATTACTTCCTCGGTCAGCAGTTGGGCACCCGCGTGGTCGGTGGCGTGAGCTATCCGGTGTATCGCCTGAACCAGCAGCGCTACTACAGCGCGCTGACCCCGGACCAGTTCGCGGCGCTGAACACCACCGTCAAGACCGACGCCAACTCGCACGTCAACCAGGGCAGCTTCGTCCTCTCCGGCGACCTGTTCGAGCTGCCGGCCGGCGCGCTGGGCTTCGCCGGCATCGTCGAGGCCGCGCAGCAGGAGTACAAGCTCAACGCCGACCCGCGCATCCTGCCCGACTACACCGGCGCCGACCGTCCGTACAACCTCACCGGCACCGGCGGCGGCGGCAAGCGCGACCGCTACGCGCTGGGCGTGGAACTGTCGATTCCGATCCTCAGCTCGCTGAAGGCGCACCTGGCCGGACGCCTGGACAAGTACGACGACGTCACCGCGGTCGACGACGCCAAGACCTGGAACGCCGGCCTGGAGTGGCGTCCGCTGGACAGCCTGCTGCTGCGCGGCTCCTACTCCACCAGCTTCCGCGCGCCGGACCTGCACTACGTGTTCGCCGAGCGCAGCGGCTCGTTCTCCAGCATCTTCGACACCCGTCGCTGCCTGGAAAGCGGCCGCGCCGCAGCGCAGTGCCCGACCTCGGACACCACGGTGAACTACACCGCCTACGGCGTGCGCCAGGGCACCACCGACCTGTCGGAGGAAACCGGCACCTCGTGGACCGCCGGCTTCGTGTGGGACGTGATGGAGGGCCTGTCGGTCACCGCCGACTACTACGACATCCGCCTGAAGAACGTGGTGGCCGACATCACCTCCACCTACATCCTCGACGGCGAAGCCGGCTGCGTGACCGGGCTGACCCGCAACCGCAATCCGTTCACCCTGGGCGCGCCGGGCTCGGCGTTCTGCAACGACATGCTGTCGCGGGTCACCCGCCTCAGCGCGCCGGGCACGCCGAACGACGGCCAGATCACCGAGATCCGCCGCGGCCCGATCAACCGCGCCTTCCTCGGCACCAAGGGCATCGATGCGTCGCTGGACTACCGCCTGGACACCGACCGGCTGGGCGACTTCCGCTTCCAGGTGGGCTACTCGCACACCCTCGAGCAGAAGTCGGCCGAGTTCAAGGGCGACCCGGTGCTCGACTACCGCGACGACCTGAGCAACTTCGACTTCCGCAGCCGCATCCGCACCACCGCGACCTGGCAGAAGAACGACTGGCAGGCGGCGGTGTTCATGATCCGCTACGGCAGCCTGCCGAACTGGCAGGAGACCGGCCGCATCGCGCCGTACTTCGTCTGGAACGCGAACGTGGGCAAGAAGCTGACCGACAAGCTGACGGTCAACTTCTACGTCAACAACGTGTTCGACAAGACCCACCCGAAGGACAGCGGCTACAACACGTATCCGTACTTCTGGCGCGCCTACAGCCCGTACGGCCGCGAAGTGGCGGCGGAGTTCCAGTACCGCTTCCGCTGAGCCGCGACACGCGCACTGGAGGTCAGCGAGAGCCCGGCATCGGGCTCTCGCTGTGTGCAATCACGCAAAAGGGATTCTCGTGAAACGACTCGTTGCTTTCTGCGCGCTGGGGCTGTGCCTGCAAGGCGGTATCGCCGCGGCGGCGCCTCCCCCCATTGCGGATTTCGTCAAGCGCCCCACCTACAGCGCGGTCAAGATTTCGCCCGATGGCGAATATCTGGCGCTGACCGTGGACCGCGGCGAGCAGGACGTGCTGACCGTGCTCGGCACGCGCGACCTCAAGCCGATCAAGGTCAATGTGTTGCCCGACGGCAAGAGCGTCGGCGCGTTCTACTGGACCGGCCGCAAGCGGCTGCTGTTCACCGCGGTCAAGAAGGTCGGTTCGTTCGAACGGCCGATGGGCACCGGCGAATGGTTCGCGGTCGACGCCGATGGCGGCCAGCCGCGCACCCTCATCGAATACGGCACCCAGGGGGTCACCCAGCGCGGCAAGAGCGTGGGCCGCGAATCCTTCGCCCTGCTCGACACGCTGCGCGACGACGAGCAGAACGTGGTCATGCAGGTGCGCTACCCGCGCTCCGCGGAAGGCGCCGGCACCGAGGTGGTGATGATCGACACCCTCAGCGGGCGGCGCAAATCGCTGGGCCGCGCGCCCAAGGCGAACTGCTCCATCGCCCTGGACGCCGCCAAGCAACCCGCGTTCGCCACCTGCCAGAGCGACAAGGACGAAGACACCGGCTACGACAGCCACAGCGAGGTGTACGCGCTGAAGGACGGCAAGTGGGAGCTGATCAATGCCAGCAAGGCCGACGGCGCGCGCCTGGACATCGCCTGGTCCACCGCCGACGGCCGCGTCTACGCCACCCGCGACGACGGCAAGGCGCCCGGTGCGTTCGGCTATCTGGATCCGCAGAGCGGACGTTTCGTCTCGCTGTTCCAGGATCCCACCAGCGAGGTCGCGCGCACCATCACCGCCACCGACGGTTCGGACACCGCACTGGCGGTGGTCACCGAGGCCGGCGCGCCGCAGGTCAAGCTGATCGACGAGGCGCATCCGGACGCGACGCTGTACGCCAACCTGGCCGCGGCCTTTCCCGGCCAGTACGTCGACTTCGCCAGCGCCACCCGCAACGGCGACACCATCGTGGTCAGCGTACGCAGCGACCAGAACCCGGGCGAGCTGTACCTGTACGAGCGCGCCACCGGCAAGGCCCGCTTCCTGATGAAGAGCCGGCCATGGATCGACGCGGCGAAGATGGCCACGGTCACCCCGATCCAGTTCACCTCCCGCGACGGGCTGCGCATCCACGGCTACCTCACCGTGCCGGCCGGGGCGCAAGCGAAGAACTTGCCGCTGATCGTCAACGTGCACGGCGGGCCGATGGGGCCGCGCGACACCTGGGGCTTCCATTCCGAGGCGCAACTGTTCGCCAGCCGCGGCTACGCCACGCTGCAGCTCAACTACCGCGGCTCCGGCGGCTTCGGCAAGGCGTTCATGGACCGCGCCTACGGGCAGTGGGACGGCGGCATCATGAACGACATCGTCGACGGCACCCAGTACGCCATCCAGCAGGGCCTGGTCGACAAATCGCGCATCTGCATCTACGGCGGCAGCTTCGGCGGCTACGCGGCGATGATGGCGCCGGTGCGCGCGCCGGGCCTGTTCCAGTGCGCGTTCGGCTATGTCGGCATGTACGACGCCAGGATCCAGCTGCGGCTCAGCGACACCAGCAAGAGCGAGAGCGGCAGGCGCTACCTGCTGCGCGCCTTCGGCAGCAGCAGCGCCGAGCAGGAGCGGATGTCGCCGATCAATCACGTGCAGGCGCTGACGCTGCCGATCTATCTCGCCGCCGGCGCCCGCGACGACCGCTGCCCGCCCGAGCACACCGAAGCGCTGGCCAAGGCATTGCAGGACGCCGGGCATCCGCCCGAAGGCGTGATCGTGCAATCCGGCGAAGGCCACGGCTTCTACAAGGAAGAGCACAACCTCAACCTCTACACCAGGATGCTGGCGTTCTTCGACGCGCATCTGGGCGGTCGCGCGGCCCAGGCCGGCGCCTCCGCGCAGGCCGGCACGCCCTGACCCGGAGCGCAGACACCACCACGGCGCGCCGCCGTGGCGCGCGCGGCGCGCTGCACGCGCCTCGCTTTTTCCTCGCCCTGGCCGCCGTGCCAGGGTTTTTTTTGCCCTGCCGTTGCGGATCGCCGCCGCTCAGCCGCGCAACAGCGTCATCGCCGCGTTGTGGCCTGGGGCGCCGGTCACGCCGCCGCCGGGGTGGGTGCCGGAGCCGCACAGGAACAGGCCCGGGATCGCACCGCGGTACGCCGCCTGGCCAAGCATCGGGCGCGCACTGAACAACTGGTTGAGGCTCAGCGCGCCGTGGAAGATGTCGCCGCCGATCAGCCCGAGGGTGCGTTCCAGGTCCAGCGGGCTCAGCGCCTGCCGGCCCAGCACCGAGGCGGCGAAGCCCGGCGCGTAGCGCTCGACGGTGGCGATCATCAGGTCGGCGACCTCCTCGCGGTGCGCGTCCCAGCTGCGCCCGTCCGGCAACTGCGGCGCCACGTGCTGGCAGAACAGGCTGGCCACGTGCTGGCCCGGCGGCGCCAGGCTCTCGTCCAGGGTGCTGGGAATCAGCAGTTCGACGATCGGTTCGCGCGACCAGCCATGCGCGCGCGCATCGTGGTACGCGCGGTCCATGTAGTCCAGGCTCGGCGCCAGCACGATGCCGGCGGTGAGGTGGTCGCCCGGCCCCGGCAGCGCGCTGAAGCTGGGCAGCTGCGACAGCGCCACGTTCATCCGGAACGTGCCCGACCCGCAGCGCCAGTGCGCCATGCGTTCGCGGGTCGCGGCCGGCACGTGCGCCGGATCGAGCAGGCGTTCGTACAGCAGCTTGGGGTTGACGTTGGCGACCACATGCCGCGCCCGCAGCCGCTCGCCCTGCTCGGTGACCACGCCGACCGCACGCCCGCCCTCGACCAGGATCTCGCGCACGCCCGCATCGGTGCGGATGCAGGCGCCGGCGGCGGTTGCGGCGCGGGCCATGGCCTGGGTGATCGCGCCCATGCCGCCCAGCGCATGGCCCCAGGCGCCCTTCACTCCGTTGCTCTCGCCGAACACGTGGTGCAGCAGTACGTAAGCCGAGCCCGGCGTGTACGGGCTGGCATAGTTGCCGACGATGCCGTCGAAGCCGAACAGCGCCTGCGCCGCGTCGCTCTCGAACCAGCGCTGCAGGTATTCGGCGGCGGAGATGGTGAACAGGTCCAGCAGGTCCTGGCGCAGTTCCGCGTCCAGCGCATGCAGGCGGCGGCCGAGGCGGCCGGCGCGCAGCAGTTCGGGCAGCGCCTGCAGCCAGCCGCCGTCGGTGACGTTGGGCGGCGGCTGCAGCGCCAGCGCGCGCAGCACGTCGGCGATGCCCTCCAGCCGCGCCTCGTAGGCCGGCAGGCGCGCGGCGTCGCGCGCGGAGAACCTGGCCAGTTCGGCCTGGGTGTGGCCGGCGCCGGTCAGCAGGTAGCGCCCGTCCGGCAGCGGCAGGAAATTGTTGCGCCGGCGCGGCACGATGCGCAGGCCGTGCCCGGCCAGGTCGAGATCGGCGATCACCTTGGGCTGCAGCAGCGACACCGTGTAGGACGCCACCGAGTTGCGGAACCCGGGGTGGAATTCCTCGGTCACCGCCGCGCCGCCGACCACGCCGCGCCGCTCCAGCACCGTCACCTTCCAGCCGGCCCGCGCCAGGTAGGCGGCGCAGACCAGGCCGTTGTGGCCGGCGCCCACGATCAGGGCATCGCATGGCGGTTCGCGGGTCATGGCCGCATGGTAAGCCAGTGCCGGCGGGCCTGCCGGCCGGCGGGCGGCGACACCGGCCCCGCGCCCAATGCCGGGAGCCGCCCATGACCTTCGACACCCCTGAAACCTCCCGCAGCGGCGTAGAGTCTCGCCACGGCCC
>JBEVKG010000029.1:0-13867 GCA_040509765.1 Xanthomonas sp. | reverse complement strand
CAGGCGCGCTTCTGGTTGCCGCCCGACGAAGCCACTGCCTTCGGTGACGATGGCGCACCGCCCGCGGCGGCGCGCGCGCTGGGCCTGGCGCCCTACCTGGAGCCGGCGACGTTCGCCGATGTGCTGGACGTGCAGAAGCGGCAAGACCCGCTGTCGACGCTGCAGGACTATGCGCAGGCGTTGGCCCACTACGCCGAGTACGACGCATTCCGGCAGGTCGAGGGCGTCGACGAGGCCCTCGGCGAGGCGGACGAGGACGCATGGCGGCAGGCGCGCGCGGCGGGTGTCGGTACAGGCATCTTTGCCTCGTTCGACCTGGTGCTGGCGCACTGTCCGCCCGACCGCGTCAAGCCGGTGGCGCAGCAGATCGCGCGCCTGCTGGACTGGCCGATCGGCCAGGCGTTGGCCGCCTGTCGCGCTGGGCCGCTGACGGTAGGCGAGGCACTGGACCGTCGCCGTGCCGCGGCGATCGCGGCCGATGTCGCCGCACGCGGCGTTCCGCTGCAGGTGCAGGGCTACAGGGCGTTTCCGTGGATGCCGGTGCCGACGCTGGCGTGAGGCGTGGCGGGGACGTCGCCTGCGCTCCTCGATGCGGCCGACGTCGCTGCGCTGTTCGCACCGGAAGGGCGTTGCGGTGCCGACAAGCATGCGCTTGGCAGGCGACTGGCCGGAAGACGCCGATTGCTGCGAGTCGCCTTGCGGAGGGCTGGCGCGCCCATCCCTTGCCTCAGCTTCGGCCAGGCGGGGCACGCCGCGTCAGCTCGCAGAGCGGCTTCGGCCGCCAGGGCTGTACCGGTCGTGCCGGTCGCGGCTGAAGCCGCGCCTACAGGTGCGCTTGCCGTGGTGCTTGGCGGCGGCGTTCCAGCGCGACGGCATCAGGGGCGGTGCCGGCCTGCGCCGGCAGCCCGCCACTGTAGGCACACGCCGCCCCGGTCGACGCCTCGCACTCAGCCCAGCGCCAGCAACTGCGGTTGCAGGGCGCTGAAGATCCGCGCCAGGCGCTGCGCCCAGGCCTGCTGGCCGGCGGCGTCGGCGATCAGGTCCTGGCGGATCTCCAGTTCCACATGCGGCAGGCCGCGGCCTTCGCCGTGCACGGGCACCGCGTAGTCGCTGCTGTCGCTGACCGCGTACGGCGCGTTGTCGCCGACCAGCAGGTCGTCTTCCTCGCGCAGCGCCTGCAGCAGCGGGTGGGCGAAGCGGGTGTCGCGGTGGTAGAGCACGCCGGCATGCCAGGGCCGCGGCACGCCGTCCAAGGCCGGGGTGAAGCTGTGCATCATCACCAGCACGGTGGGCCGCGCGGCGGCGCGGCGCGCGTCCAGTTCGGCGGCGATGCGCGCGTGGTAGGGCGCGTGCACGGCGTCGATGCGTTGCTGCCGCTGCGCCGCCGTCAGTGCGGCGTTGCCCGGCACCGCGGTGCGGTCGCTGACGGACGGGATCAACGTCGGCGAGGCGAGCGGGCGGTTGCAGTCGATCAGCAGCCGCGAATAGGTCTGTTCGATCGCCCAGGCATCGAGCAGCGTGGACAGCGCGCGGGTGGTGCCGGCGATGCCGATGTCCCAGCCGATGTGCCGGTCCAGTTCCGCCTGCGCCAGGCCGAGGCCGTGCAGCGCGCACGGCACCGCCTGCCCGGCGTGGTCGGCCAGCAGCACGAACGGCGAGGCGCCATGCGGGCAGTGGATGCGGAACACCGCCGGGTCGTCCGCGCCCAGCAGCGGCGGCAACGTGAACGCGGGCGCCTCAGCCACGCGGCGTCCCGTCGAGCTCGTGTTCGATCATCCACAGGCCGGCCCACAGCTTCGCGTCCAGTGCGTAGCCTTCGCCCATCTTCTGCACCAGCCACGCGGCGGCGCGCGTGCGCGGCACCGAATGCACGGTGATGTCCTCGCTGGCATCGCCGCCGCCGTCGCCGACCTTGCGCAGGCCGCTGGCGCGGACGAAGGCGATCTTCTCGCTGCTGGCGCCGGACGAGGTCGGGCCGATCAGCAGCACCTCGGCGTGGTCGGCGGTCCAGCCGGTTTCCTCTTCCAGTTCGCGCACCGCCGACACCTCGATCGATTCGCCGGCATCGATGTCCCCGACCAGCCCGGCCGGCATCTCGATGGTGCGCGCCTGCAGCGGCACGCGGAACTGTTCGACGAACAACACCTCGTCGTCCGGGGTGACCGCCACGATGATCGCGGCCAGGCCGCCGGCATGCACGCGTTCGGAATACTCCCAGGTGCCGCGCACCACCATGCGCTGGTACTTGCCTTCGTAGACGATGCGGGGCGGGGAATCGTGGCGGGGCATGGGCAGCTCGCAGGTAGCGGAGGAAGAAGGCGCGGTCGCGCGCGGCGCGGTCCGGCGATGCGGTGCAGTGTAGAACGTGCGATGTGTTTTTGATGCGCGCCACGCGGCCAGCGGGGTGGCGCGCGCGACGCGCAGGCACCGCGCGGTGTGCCTGCGCATCGCGGCCAAGGCGACTGGGCACGGCCGACGCAGCTCGCCTTGAACGGCGCAGCGGCGCCGGGCAGCGGCGCCGCCGGGTCGCCGCGGCGAGGGCGGCGCTCAGCCGGCCGCAAGCTCCTCGCCGGCCGCCTGCAGCAGCCGGCGCCGGGTCAGCGGCCCGAAGCGCAGCGCCTCGCACAGGCCCAGCAGCATGTCGGCATCGGCCGCGCCGCGGGCGAAACCCGGCGCGGCGGTGTGCAGCGGCGCGTCCAGGGCGATGGTGGTCAGCTGCCGCCACAGCAGGGCGTGTTCGCGCTGCTCGCGCAGGCGTACGGCCATCTGCGCGGCGCCGCGCAGGCGCAGGAACGCCACTTCGTCGACCCGCGCCAGCAGCGTGTCCAGGTCGCCGAAATGCGCCAGCAGGATCGCCGCCGACTTGGCGCCGATGCCGGTGACGCCGGGGATGTTGTCGATCGCGTCGCCGGTCAGCGCCAGGTAGTCGGCGATCTGGTGCGCATGCACGCCGTGGCGCGCCTTGACCCCGGCCGCGCCCCAGCGCTGGCCACGGCCGTAGTCCCACTGTTCGTCGAACTCCAGCAGCAACTGCGACAGGTCCTTGTCGGCCGAGACGATGACCCCGCGAAAACCCCGCGGCCGGGCGAAGTGCAGGGCGCTGCCGATCAGGTCGTCGGCCTCGTAGTCGTGGTGCGCCAGCACGCCCAGGCCCAGGGCCGCGCACAACGCCTTGCAGTGCGCGAACTGGCGGCGCAGCGCATCCGGCGCCGGCGCGCGGTTGGCCTTGTAGGCGGCGTACAGGCGATGCCGGAAGCAACTGTCCAGCGCTTCGTCGAAGGCGATCACGATGTGCTGTGGGCGCTCGCGCTCGAGCAGGTCGAGCAGGAACCGGGCGAAGCCGTGCACCGCGTTGGTCGGCCAGCCCTGTGCGTCCTGGAACTCGTCGGGAATCGAATGCCAGGCGCGGAACACGTACAGGCTGGCGTCGACCAGGTACAGCGGCCGCGACAGGGGCAGCCCTGCGTTCACGGCGTCCAGTCGCTGAGCAGCGCGCGCGGATCCGGCCGCTCGCGTTCCGGCGCGTCGAGGCTGGGGGTGCCGATGTGGATGAAGCCGGCGACGTGCTCATGCTCGGCCAGGCCCAGGCGTGCGCTCACCGTGTCGTCATACGCCATCCAGCCGGTCAGCCATTGCGCGCCGAAGCCGTAGGCCTGCGCCGCCTGCAACAGCGCGAAGCACACCGAGCCGGCGGTCAGCCACTGTTCGATTTCCGGCACCTTGTGCCCGCGCTGCAGGCAGGCGATCACCGCGATCACCAGCGGCGCGTGCGCAAAGCGTTCGCGGTCCTTCTCCACCGCCGCTGGCGCGGCACCGGGATCGCGCTGCAGGGTGCGCGCGGCGAGGATGTCGCCCAGTGCAAGGCGCGCCGGGCCGGCGATGCGCAGGAAGCGGAACGGCACCAGCTTTCCGTGATCGGGGACACGGACTGCCGACTGCAGCATGGCCAGCAGCGTGTCCGCGTCCGGTCCCGGCTCGCCGAGCTGCCTGGAGGGCACCGAACGGCGCGCATCCAGCGCTTGCAGCGAATGAATTGTGCGCATAGTCTCGATTCCGTGGGGCGGGCGCCGAATTATAGTCGGGCGCTCGCAGGCGGCAGCGGATGCCGCGGTTACACGGACAATCACGTTGCGTTGCTGATCTGCCGCTAGCTTCCGAATTGACGTCGGTCTCACTGCTGCCTGCGTATCACACTGCCATGACCCTTGCTGAATACGCTGAAGAGTTGTCGCCCAGCCGCAACGCCGATCTGCTCGAGCAGGTCCGCGATGTGGTGTCGGTCCCGCTCGCCGGTGCCTTCGGCGAGGTGCTGGACGTGCTCGCCGAGGCGCTGTTCCGCATGGCCGAGCGCGCCGGGCCGACCCAGAACGACTATTTCGAGGCGATCCAGCTGTTGCGCCAGCAGCGCGAGCCGATCGCCGCGCGGTTCCGCGCGCACCTGGCCCAGGCCTGGCAGGCGCTGGAAGCCGGCCGCCCGCTGTCGGTGGAGCGCAGCCTGGCGCGCGAGCGCGGCGATCTCAGCTTGGTCTCGGAGCAGGAACTGGACGTGCGCCTGGCGGTGCGCAATCTGGCCGGCGCGATCCAGCACCGCTGGCGGCCGGAACTGATGCGGCTGAACCGCTTCCTTGGTTTCATCGCCGGCGGCCAGCGCATCGATGCCGACAACAATCCGTTCGGCCCCGAGCACGTGGGCGCGGCGGTGTACGCGGCGCTGCACGGGCTGGTGCTGGCGCCGCAGGTGCAACTGGCGATCGTCAAGATCTGCGAGGAAGAACTGCAGGAACGCGTCGGCGAGCTGTATGCGCAACTGGAGCAGCGCCTGAACGAGGTCGCGCGCGCCCGCGCGCTGCCCAGCGGCCGCGCGCGCCGCCGTGCCATCCCGCGCCTGGGCGCCAGCGAGGACGAGATGGCGCCGGACTGGATCAGCCGCTTCTTCGAGACCTGGGAAACCGCCGCGCCGCTGTCGGCGGCGCAGCGCCGCGCGGCGCGGGCGCTGGACGCGCATGCCCGCAACGAGCAGGAGGTGCTGCCGCCGGCGTTGCGCGCGCTGCTGCACGAGGCGCAGCCGGACGCCGGTCCTGGCGACGGCCGGCGCTGCCTGTCGCCGCGCGAGCTGCTGTCGGTGCTGTCGCTGCTGCAGACCATGCCGTTGGCCGGATTTGCCGCCGTCTGCGAGCACGGCGGCCCGCTGGCGCGGGGCCTGCGGCGGCAGGTGGCCAGCGTCGGCGCCTCGCTCGGCCTGGATCCGGCGGGCACCTGCCTGGACCCGGCCGACGCGGACACGCTGGATCTGGTCGGCCTGTTGTTCGACGTCATGCTCGAGGAATGCGTGCTGCAGCCGGCGCAGCGCGAACTGCTGGGCCAGATGCTGGTGCCGATGGCCAAGGTGGCCCTGATCGACGGGCGCCTGTTCGTGCGCGACGGGCATCCGGCACGGCGCCTGCTCAACCTGCTGGCCGACGCCTGCGACGGCAATGCCGGCAGCACCGGCCCGGAGCAGGCGCTGCTGGCGCAGGCGCAGGCGGCGGTGGAACGGGTGGTGCGCGATTTCGACGAACACCTGGCGGTGTTCCTCGCGCTGGAGGCCGAGTTCGGCAGCGCCTACGAACAGTACCGGCGCCGGGTGGAGATCGCCGAGCGCCGCGCGGCCGAACTGCAACGGGCCGAGGAGCGCCGCGAGGTCGCCCGGCAGCGTGCCGCGCAGGCCGTGCACGACCTGCTGCAGCAGGCCGGCGACGACCTGACCCTGCCGCCGACGATCGAGGCGTTCCTGCGCCAGGCCTGGTGCCAGTACGTGCAGCAGTCGGCCCTGCGCGACGACGGCCAGGGCAGTGCGCTCGCCGCGGCGCTGGCCCTGGGCGATGCGCTGCTGGCGCAGTGCCGCCAGGCCCAGGCCGGCGCGGCGCCGGCGGGGGGCTGGCTGCAGCCGCAGCGCGCCGAGCTGACCCGGCTGTGGACCAGCGTCGGTCTGGACGCGGCGGCGGCCGAGGCCGCCTGGCAGTCCCTGCACACGGCGCTGGACGACCTGGCGCATGCGCGGCCGTTGCAGCCTGCGCAGCCCGTGGCCAGCGTGGAGGCGGCCGAGCCGCCCGCCGCCGAGCCGGTCCCGGCGCTGCCGGAGCCGGTCCAGCCCACCGATTTCGACCACATCACCGCCGATTACTTCCGCACCCTGCCGATGGGCACCTGGCTGGACTTCGTCGACCGCGAAGGTCGCGTGCAACCCGGCAAGCTGACCTGGGTGAGTCCGATCTCGGCGCGCCTGCTGTTCGTGAACCGCCGCGGCGGGCGGCTGTGCGTGGCCTCGGCCGAGGCGCTGGCGGTGATGGCGCGGCTTGACCGGCTGCGCCTGCATCGCGATGACGATGCCTTCTACAGCGCGATGCAGGGCGCGGTCGATCGCCTGGAACGGGTGGCGGTCGCGGCCTGAGCGCTTGCGTATTCAGGCGGCGCTGCACGCGCGGTTACGCCACCAGGCACTACGATTCTGCTCAGGGTCACGTTCTGGAGCGAGAAATGCGTAGCCCATCACGGTCGTTATTCAGCTACCTTGCCTACCATGCAGGAGCGGAAACAGGGGCCGCGTCTGTTCGTCCTCCACCATTCTTTCTTCTGACGCCGACCATGGCGCGGAGCCGTCGCGCATGAGTTTCAGCCCCAGCCCGCACGTACACCCGGCGCGTGACCAGCGCCTGTTGACGCAGGCGCGCGAGGGCATGCTGCCGGTGCTGGGCAAGGCCTTCGCCGAGGCGCTGGCGCATTTCGACGACGTGCTGTTCGACCGCGCCGAGAGCGCCGGCGCGTCGCAACTGCTGTTCCTGGACGGCATGCGCGAACTGCGCCGCCGCCGCGACGAGATCGCCGCGCGCTTCCGCGCACAGCTGCACACCGCCTGGGAGGCGCTGGAGGCCGGCATGCCGCTGTCGGCCGAAGTCGCGCTGGCCGGCTATGGGCAGGGCCTGAGCCTGATTTCCGAACACGAACTGGAATCGCGGCTGGCGGTGCGCAACCTGGCCAGCGTGCTGCTGCGCGAGTGGAAGCCGGTGCTGACCCGCATCGACCGGCGCCTGGGCTGGATCGCCGGCGGCCTGGAGCTGGATGCGGATACCAATCCGATCGGCCCCGAACACATCGGCGTGGCCGTGCATGCCGCGTTCTCCACCAGCGACCTGGCCCCGGAAGTGCGGCTGGTGCTGATCAAACTGTGCGAGCGCGACTTCACCGCCGGCGTCGGCAAGCTCTACCAGGACCTGGACGACAGCCTTGCCCAGGCCGGGGTGATGCCGGAGATCTCGCGGCCGCGGACGCCGCCGCCGCGGCGCGCGCCGCCGCCGCCGGAGCAGCGCCCGCCGCGCGAGGCCGGCGCGGCAGCCGATGCCGGCACCGGTGCCGAGTTTGGCGACGACGAAGAACATTACGCGCCGGCCTGGGCCAACCGCTTCGTCAACCGCTGGGCCGAGCGCCGCGGCAGCCTGCAGGCCGGCGAGCGCTACGACGGCGCCGAGGCGCGGGTGCCCCGGGGCAGCCAGGGCGTGTTGCTGGAGGCGCTGCACGAACTGCTGCAGCAGACCCGCAATGCGCGCGAGAGCGCCACCTCCGCGGCCACCGCGGCGGTCGGCCAGCAACGGCCGCTGAGCCAGCGCGAGATGATGTCGGTGCTGTCGCTGCTGCAGGCCACGCCCAGTGCCACGCTGCGCGCGGCGATCGGCGACGACAGCGAATCGCTGGCGCAGCGGCTCAAGAGCGAGGTGCTGTCCAACGCCACCCAGTTCGGCGTGGACCCGGCGCATGCACGGCTGGACCCGGTCGACGAGGATGCGATCGACCTGGTCGGCATGCTGTTCGACGTGATGCTCGACGAGCGCGACCTGGAAGGCCGTTCGCGCGAACTGATCGGCCGGCTGGTGGTGCCGTTCGTCAAGGTCGCGCTGCTGGACCGGCGCATGTTCGTGCAGAAAACCCATCCGGCGCGGCGCCTGCTCAATTCGCTGGCCGAGGCCTGCGAGGGCAACACCGGCGAAAGCCAGGCCGAGCGCGTGCTGATGGGCAAGGTCGAGGAGATCATCGACCGGCTGGTGGCCGATTTCAACGAGAACCTGGCGATCTTCCTGACCCTGGAAGAGGAGTTCCGCGACTTCCTGGTGCAGCACCGCCGCCGCATCGAGATCGCCGAGCGCCGCGCCGCCGAGACCCAGCGCGGGCAGGAGAAGCTGGAACTGGCGCGGCAGCGCGCCGAGGCCGAGCTGCAGGTGCGCCTGCAGGGCCGGCAGTTGCCGCAGGCGCTGCAGGATTTCCTGCGCCAGCCGTGGCAGCACCACCTGACCATGGCGATGCTGCGCGAAGGCGAGGGCGGCCCCGGCGTGCGCGATGCGCTGGCGCTGGCCGACGGCCTGCTCGAGGAAGCCGCTGAGGCGCAGCGGCACATCGTCGGCAAGCCCTGGTTGCAGGCCTGGCAGGGGGCGCTGCAGCGCGTGTTCGCCAGCGTCGGCCTGCACGCCGAGGCGGCCGCGGCGGCGATCGATGCGCTGCACGACACGCTGCAGGCGGTGGCCGAACTGCGCCCGGAACTGGAGCGGCCGCTGCCGGAACTGCCGCAAGTGGCGTTGCCGCAGCCGCCGGTGCAGGAGGCGCAGCCGGTGGAGGTGGCGCCGCCGCAGACCATGGACGATTTCGACAATGCCGACGCCGACCGCTTCCGCGCGATGCCGATCGGCACCTGGCTGGATTTCGTCGACCGCGACGGCAAGATGCAGGCCGGCAAGCTGTCGTGGGTGAGCCCGATCTCGTCGCGGCTGCTGTTCGTCAACCGCCGCGGCGTGCGTTTCTGCGTGGCCTCGCCGGAAGAACTGGCGGTGATGGTGCGGCTGGGCCGGCTGCGCGCGCACGTCGACGACGGCGCCTTCGACAGCGCCATGCAGGGCGTGATCGACCGCCTGGATCCGCACAGCGCGACCTTGCACTGAGGGCCGTTGCGACGGCGCGGACGATTGCCGCCGTGGCACGCGGGCGATCAAAGGCTGCCCGTTTCCCGAATCGACGGCGTCAGGGCGCCGCTGATGACGCGTGGGCCTGGCAGGATCTGGCGTCGCGCTCGCAGGAGCGGCCTCGGTCGCGGCGGCCATTGCGGGGAACGACCGTCGGCTGCAACCGCTCCTCTCCATAGGGTTGACTGGCGATTGGAGGCTCCCTTCAATCGCGACCGCGGTTCCTCGCGCTGCCGCTTGCGGCTGAAGGGCCCCGCTCATCCACCACGTTCGTCACGCATCACCTCCTCTGCAGGAGCGGCTTCAGCCGCGACGGCCTCCCAGGCAGGGCCGCGTCGCGACTGAAGCCGCTCCTGCGCGGGCGCTCTCGGGTGATGAAAGCTGCCCTGAAGCCGCCCCTGGACTTGCCCGGCAGCCGCATCCGTCCCGACCCGGCCGCGCGCGTCCGGCCGCATCGGGGAGAACGGCTGCCTCACCGCCACGGCCGGCGCGTGGCGGAGCCAGCAAGCCCGATCGCCGATGCGCGCTTGACGATCAGCAGGCCGCCACCTGGCGTGCGGACGCTGTAGGATCGGCGCGGACGACGGGCAAGGCACGGGGAATCGCATGGCAGTGCAGGTGCTGGTGGTGAAGGAGTCGGCGCAAGGCGAACGCCGCGTGGCGGCGACGCCGGAGACGGTCAAGAAACTCGTTGCGCTGGGCGCGCAGGTGCAGGTCGAACCGCAGGCCGGCGTGTCGGCCGGGTTCGTCGATGCAGCGTATCTGGCCGCCGGCGCGCAGCTCGCCGATGCGCAGAGCCCGGCGCAGGCGGATCTGGTGCTGTGCGTGCAGCCGCTGCCGGCGTTGGCGCTGGAGCAACTGAAGGAGGGCGCCGGCGTGGTCGGCATCCTGCAGCCGCAGGCCGATCCGGCGCGCGCGGCGGCGCTGCAGGCGCGGCAACTGGTCGCCTTCCCGCTGGAGCGGCTGCCGCGTACCACCCGCGCGCAGGCGATGGACGTGCTCAGCTCGCAGGCCGGCATGGCCGGCTACAAGGCGACCCTGATCGCCGCGCAACTGGCGCCGCGCTTCTTCCCGATGCTGACCACCGCGGCCGGCACCATCCGCCCGTCCAAGGTGCTGATCGTTGGTGCCGGCGTGGCCGGCCTGCAGGCCATCGCCACCGCCAAGCGCCTGGGTGCGCAGGTGGAGGGCTTCGACGTGCGTCCGGAAACCCGCGAGCAGATCGAATCGCTGGGCGGCAAGTTCCTCGATCTCGGGGTCAGCGCCGCCGGCGAGGGCGGCTACGCGCGGCAACTCACCGACGACGAACGCGCCGAGCAGCAGCGCCGCCTGGCCGAGCACCTGAAGGGCATCGACGTGGTGGTGTGCACCGCCGCGGTGCCGGGACGGCCGGCGCCGAAGATCCTCAGCGCGGCGATGGTCGCCGGCATGAAGCCGGGCAGCGTGGTGGTGGACCTGGCCGCCGAGACCGGCGGCAACTGCGAACTGACCCGGCCGGGCGAGACCATCGAACACGCCGGCGTGACCGTCGCCGGGCCGCTGGATCTGGCCAGCATGGGCGCGGTGCATGCCAGCGAGATGTACGCGCGCAACGTCTACAACTTCGTCGCGCTGTTCCTCAAGGATGGCGCGATCGCCTACGACTGGAACGACGACCTGCTGGCGAAGACGCGCTGGACGGCGTGAGCGAAGCCGGGATGGTCGGGCGCTGGCTGATGGGGCACGAAACCTAGTCTCGCCGCGATCCTGCGCATCGAGCGTGCAGGCATGAAGCGGCGGCGCGCGCAACTGCCTCGCGGGCTGCGTTCCCACGTAGGAGCGGCTCGACGTGGCCTTGGGCCATCCGCCGCAAGGGGCTTTGCCGGTAACGTCCGTCGCGGCTGATGGTTTAAGGCGACGTCGAGCCGCTCTGCGGGTTGGTCCCGCGACCGTCCCTGGAAGCCATTGCCCGCCGCATGCCGCGAGGCGCCGCGCCACATGCGCATCAAGCCTCGACAAACGCAGCGGAAATGCGCCGCCCGCTTATCTGGACTCCGGCGGCGGCGCGTTGTCCGCGCCGGCATTGGCACGGATCCACGCGGCGCGCTGCGCCGGCGTCATCGCTTCCCAGCGGTCGCGCAGCGCCTTGCGCTGGTCCGGCGGCAGCGCGCGCATGCGGTCGAACAGCACCCGCGCCTCCTCGCGCTGCTGCGGGGTCATGTCCTCGTAGCGGCGCGCACCCTTGCGCGCGCGGTCGCGTTGTTCGGGGGTCATCGACTGCCAGCGCTGTGCGTGCTCGAACATGCGCCGGCGTTGCTGCGGGGCGTCGTTCCAGCGCTGGCGCAGGGGCGCGATCAGCAGCTCGCGCTGCTGCGGGCTCAGATGCTCCCAGTCGGGCAGCGGCGGGCCGGCATCGTCGTCGCGGTCGGCAGCGGACGGTGGTGGCGGCCCCGGCGGGGGCGGCGCGGCGAAGACCGCCGGGACGGCGCTGCCGGCCAGCAGTGCCAGCGCCAGGGAAAGACGGATCAGGCGAGTCATCGGGTTCATTCCATTGCCAGCGAGGTATCGGAGCCCAGCCACAGGTACAGGTCGGGGTTTTCGTCCAGCATCGCGGTCGCGGCCTGGTCGGTGTCGGCGCTCGCGCCGGCGCGCGCCGGCGTGGTCGCGACCGCGGTCGTGCCGGCGGCGACGCTGGCGGTGCTGGTCGGCAGCGACGGGGCCGGGCGCAGCAGCAGGTGCACGCCCAGCGCCGCACCGAGCAGCGCCGGCACCGCCGCCAGCAGCCAGCCCCAGCGTCGGCCCGGCGTCGCGTGCGTCTGGCTGGCCTGCTGGCGCGCGGCGCGCAGCCGCGCCAGGGTCGGCGCGGGCAGGGCCTGCAAGCCGGCCTGGTGGACGGCGCGCAGGCGCGCGTCGAAGTGTGCAGCGCGGGTGGAATCGGATGTCATCGGACGTCCTCCAGATGTTTCTGCAGCGCCTCGCGGGCGCGCGACAGATGGGTTTTCACCGAGCCTTCCGAGCAGCCCATCGCGCGTGCGGTGGTGGCCACGTCCAGCTCTTCCAGCACGCGCAGGGTGAAGGCCTCGCGCTGCCGTGCCGGCAGTGCGCGCAGCGCCGTCACCAGCCGCGCATGGGTCTGCCGGCGCTCGTGCTGCTCGGACGGATTGGGGCCGTCGTCGGCCCAGTCCGGCGCGCTGTCCGCCTCGCGCTCATTGTTTGGCGCCCAGAAGCGCAGGCGGAAATTGCGGCGGCGCTGCAGGTCGATGATGCGCCGGCGCAGGATGCTCCAGAACAGCGGCGTCCATTCCTGCGCCGGACGCTCGCGGTAGGCCAGCAGCTTGATCATCGCGTCCTGCACCGCATCCAGCGCGTCCTCGCGCTGGCGCAGGCCGGCTTCGGCGAAGCGGAACGCGCGCGGCCCGATCTCGGCCAGGAACGCATCCAGCGACGCCGGCAGCGGGCGCTGCGCGGTGTCGGCATCGGTCGACGGTGGTGCGAGGGCGGGCGTGCTCACCAGCACAGCTTAGCTTCCTGGCAGGGGGATGCCGTGGTTAACGCGTCGTGGCGGCCACGGTTGACCGGCCGCTGCCCGTACGCATGCGCGCCACGGCGCGGCGGCATCGCACAGCGGTTCAGCAGGCGGTTATGATGCGGCGGACGGGCGCGGTGCCCGGGAGAACAGTGCGATGAGCGACGGGTTCGTGGCCTTGTACATCTTCATGCTGGCGGCCATCGCCGGGCATGTGATCATCTCGCGGGTGCCGGTGATCCTGCACACCCCGCTGATGTCCGGCTCCAACTTCATCCACGGCATCGTCCTGATCGGCGCGATGGTGGTGCTGGGCCATGCCGACACCACCCTGGAAAAGGCCATCGGATTCGTCGCGGTGCTGCTCGGCGCCGGCAACGCCGCCGGCGGCTACGTGGTGACCGAGCGCATGCTGGACATGTTCAAGTCCAGCAAGCCGGACGCCGCCAAGACCAAGGCGAAGGATTGAATGCGCAGAACCGGCGCCTCGTCGCGGCGCTGGCCATGGTCGCCTTGCTCGCGTTGCTCGGCATCGCGCTGGTCTTTCTTTCCTACTTGCTGCCGCTCGGGCAGATGTCCTATTTCGGAGCACGCCTGCTGATGGAACTGTTGCCGATCCTGATCAAGAGCAGTTATCTGGTCGCCGCCACCCTGTTCCTGCTCGGTCTGCAGCGCATGGCCTCGCCCAGGACCGCGCGCAGCGGCATCCGCTGGGCCGGCTTCGGCATGCTGCTGGCGACCGCCGCCACCTTCCTGCTGCCGGGCCTGCACAACCTGCCGCTGATCGTGCTGGCGATCGCGCTCGGCACCGCCGCGGCGTGGATCTCGGCCAAGAAGGTGGCGATCACCGACATGCCGCAGATGGTAGCGCTGTACAACGGCATGGGCGGCGGCTCGGCGGCGGCGATCGGCGCGGTGGAACTGCTGCGCTTCTCGTTCCTGATGCGCCGCGACACCACGCATTGGAGCGAGGCCGCGATCGCCGCGCTGGCCGCGCGCCAGCCCGATGCCACCACCCTGGCGCTGGCGGTGATCGGCTCGGCGATCGGCGCGGTGTCGTTGTCCGGCTCGATCATCGCCTGGGCCAAGCTCGACGGGCGCCTGGACAAGCGCGTCACCTTCCCCGCGCAGCAGGCGTTCAACCTGCTGGTCTGCGTGGCGATGCTGGGCGTGGGCGCGTGGGCCGCGATCAGCCTGAGTCCGCTGGCGATCGTGCTGTTCTTCGTGCTGGCGCTGGCCCTGGGGGTGCTGATGACGCTGCCGATCGGCGGCGCCGACATGCCGGTGGTGATCTCGCTGTACAACGCCTTCACCGGCCTGGCGGTGGCGTTCGAGGGCTACGTGCTGGGCAACGAGGCGCTGATCATCGCCGGCATGA
>JBEVKG010000028.1:0-12570 GCA_040509765.1 Xanthomonas sp. | reverse complement strand
GACGCTGGGCAGCGACCTGTCGTTCTCGCAGGCCAAGCGCGACAACGACTGGCGCGCGGTGCGCTTCGGCAGCAACCCGGACACGGTGGCGTTCGACTTCCGCCACGGCGTCACCCCCACCATCAGCACCAGTTCCGATGCGCCGGAATGGGGCATCAGCGGCCAGACCGAACCGCAGGCGCTGCGCGACCGCATCGCCGCGCTGGCGCTGAGCGCCAGCCGTGCGATCGAGGATTCGCCGGTCACCGCGCTGGAGTTCGGCGCGCGCGCCGCACGCCGCGAGAAGCAGAACCGCCACTTCACCAGCTTCCAGTCCGGCTACAACCAGCCGATCTCGGCCTACCAGGACCTGATCTACCCGGTGACGATGCCGGACTTGAACGTGCCGACCCTGACCGGCGGCGACCTGGACGCGATCGCCAAGCTCGGCTTCGGCGGTTTCGATCCCGGCCTGGCCGCCGAGCAGCGCCTGGACCACTGGAACGTCGAGGAGAACGTGCGCGAGGCGTTCGCCAAGGCGGTGTTCAGTTCGCAGTGGTTCGGCGTCGACGTCACCGGCAACGCCGGCGTGCGCGTGGTCCACACCGACACCGACAGCCATGGCTACGACACCGTCGGCGGCGTGGTGCAGCCGAGCAGCGCCGGCAAGACCTACACCGACGTACTGCCCAGCGCCACGGTCAACTTCCTGATCGATCCCGAGCGCATCCTGCGCGTGTCGGTGGCCAAGGTGATGGCGCGGCCGCCGCTGGACGAGCTGCGTACCGGGCGCGCGCTCGACGACCCCAACACCACCGTCGGCCAGCTCACCGGCAGCGGCGGCAACCCGCAGCTCAACCCGTTCCGCGCCACCCAGCTCGATCTGTCCTACGAGTGGTACTTCCACAAGGAAGCGCTGGCGGCGCTGGCGCTGTACCGCAAGTGGGTGGACTCGAGCATCGGCTACAAGACCCAGCACGAGACCATCGACGGCCGCGACTACCTGATCAGCGGCCCGTTCAACGGCGGCGGCGGCTACATCAACGGCGCCGAGCTGACCTTCCAGACCCCGTTCTTCTTCATCCCGCACATGGAGAACTTCGGCATCTACTCGAACTACTCGTACGTGGAATCCAACCTGCACGAGTTCTCGCCGGCGGACAATCCGCTGCCGCTCAGCGGCCTGGCGCGCAACACCGGCACGCTGGACCTCTGGTACAACAACAGCAAGTTCGAAGCGCGGATCGGCTACAAGTACCACAGCCCCTACACCGTGGTGTACGGCTGGAACGCGGCGCGGCTGGCGCGGCTGGAGAGCGAAGGCACGGTGGACCTGAGCCTGGCCTGGCGCTACAGCGAGCACCTGGGCTTCAAGTTCCAGGTCGGCAACCTGACCAACGAGCCGCTGCGCGCCTACAGCGACAACAAGCGCAACCGGCTCGCCAACCAGGACGACGGCGGCTACCAGCTGTTCGGCCGCCGCTTCGCCCTGGAAGCGACCTACACGTTCTGAGCCGGTGGAGACCCGCATGCGATCCAAACGCACCTGGCTGCCGGCGCTCGCGCTGGCCCTCGCTGCCGCCCTCGCCGCGCCCATGGCCGGTGCCGGGACGCTGTACCTGGGCGCCGACCTGTCCTACGTCAACGAGATGGAGGATTGCGGCGTGCAGTACCGCGACCACGGCACGGTGCGCGACCCGTTCGAGCTGTTCCACGCGCACGGCACCAACCTGGTGCGCGTGCGCCTGTGGAACGACGCACGCTGGACCCGCTACAGCGACCTGAGCGACGTCAAGAAGACCATCCGCCGCGCGCGCGCGCAGGGGATGCAGGTGCTGCTGGACTTCCACTACTCCGACGACTGGGCCGACGGCGACAAGCAACTGATCCCCAAGGCCTGGGCCTCGATCACCGACCAGGACGAACTGGCACGCACGCTGTACGGCTTCACCTACGACACGCTGAGCGCGCTGGACCGCGCCGGGCTGATGCCGGAACTGGTGCAGGTGGGCAACGAAAGCAATTCGGACCTGATGGACAGCCAGCCCTGGGACAAGCGCCGGCCGATCGACTGGACCCGCAACGCCAAGCTGTTCAACGCCGGCATCCGGGCGGTGCGCGACGCCGGTGCGCACTCGACGATCAAGCCCAAGGTGATGCTACACATCGCCCAGCCGGAGAACGTGGAGCCGTGGTTCGCCGCCGCCGCCAAGGCCGGCGTGCGCGACTTCGATTTCATCGGCATCAGCTACTACCGCAAGTGGTCGCGCGAGACCATGGACCAGCTCGGCGCCACCATCAAGCGCCTGCGCCAGCGCTATCCGGCCGAGGTGATGGTGGTGGAGACCGCCTACCCGTGGACGCTGGAGAGCGGCGACCCCTCGCCCAACCTGCTCGGCGCCGACTCGCTGATTCCGGGCTACCCGGCCACCCCCCAGGGCCAGCTGAAGTATCTGGTCGACCTCACCCAGCTGGTGGTCGACAACGGCGGCAGCGGCGTCGTGTACTGGGAGCCGGCCTGGACCAGCAACCAGTGCAAGACCCGCTGGGGCGTCGGCTCGTCGTGGGAGAACGCCAGCTTCTTCGATTTCCGCCACGGCAACGCGCTGCTGCCCGGCATCGGCTTCATGCAGCACACCTACCGCCCGGCACCGGCCACGACGACCGGCAAGGGTGCCGCGCCGGCGCAGGACGCGCGGCCATGATCGAACTGAGCCGCCGCGACCTGCTGCGCTCGCTGGTCGCCGGCGGCGTACAGGCCGCGGTGCCCGGCGCGGCCGCCGCCCTGGTGCCGGCCGCGCTGGCCGCCCCGCCCGCCGGCGGCAGCGCCATGCCGCCGCTGCCGCTGGATCTGGACGACGAGGCACCGCGCCGGCGCCTGCTGTGCGATGGCGGCTGGCGCTTCCATCTCGGCCACGCCGACGACCCGGCACGCGACTTCAATTTCGGCACCTTCCAGCGCACCTACGCCAAGGCCGGCAAGGACACCGCCGACGCCGCCCTGCTGGCCTTCGACGACAGCGACTGGGCGCGCATCGAGCTGCCGCACGACTGGGCGGTGACGCTGCCGCCGCGCAAGGACCCGACCTCCACCCTGGTCAACGGCGAAGACCCCGCTGCCGCACACGGCTACACACCGCTGGGCCGCACCGATCCGCAGACCAGCATCGGCTGGTACCGCCGTGTGCTGGAGATTCCGGCCGAGGACCTGGGCAAGCGGATCAGCCTGGAATTCGACGGCGTGTTCCGCGACTGCCTGGTGTTCTGCAACGGCCACATCGTCGGCCGCAACGGCAGCGGCTACTGCGGTTTCGAGGTCGACCTCAGCGACGTGCTCGACTACGGCGCCAGCAACATCATCGCCGTGCGCGTGGACGCCACCCTCGGCGAGGGCTGGTTCTACGAAGGCGCCGGCATCTACCGCCACGTCTGGCTGCGCACCACCGACGCGCTGCACGTGCCGATGGACGGCGTCTACGTGCGCAGCCTCTGGGACGGCGGCGACGCGCAGGCGCTGGTCGAGACCGAACTCGGCCACAACGGCGCGGCGCCGCAGCAGTGCAGCGTGGTGTCGGTGATCCGCGCCCCGGACGGGCGCATCGTCGCCCAGGCCAGCTCCGCGCCGATCACGGTCGAACCGGGCGTGACGCAGCACGTGCAGCAGACCCTGGACCTGGGCACGCCCGCGCCGTGGTCGCCGGAAAACCCGCAGCGCTACACGCTGTCCACGCGCCTGCTCAGCGACGGCCGCACCTGCGACGCGACCACGACCCACTTCGGTGTGCGCCGCCTGCAGTTCGATCCGCAACGCGGCCTGCTGCTCAACGGCGCCGCCTACAAGCTGCACGGCACCAACAACCACCAGGACCATGCCGGCGTCGGCACCGCCATTCCCGACCGCCTGCACGAATGGCGCCTGCGCCAGCTCAAGTCGATGGGCTGCAATGCCTACCGCAGCGCGCACAACCCGGCGTCGCCGGCGCTGCTGGAGCTGTGCGACCGGCTGGGCCTGCTGCTGATCGACGAGACCCGGCGCATGTCCTCCGACGACGAGGCCATGGCCGAACTGACCGCGATGGTGCGCCGCGGCCGCAACCATCCCTGCGTGATGCTGTGGTCGCTGGGCAACGAGGAGCCGCAGATGGTCACCGCACGCGGCGCGCGCATCGTCGCGCGCATGCAGCGCCTGGTGCGGCGCCTGGACCCGACCCGCCCCACCACCTTCGCAATGGACAAGGGCTTCGACGACGGCGTCGGCCAGGTCGTGGACGTGGTCGGCTTCAACTACCGCACCACGCAGATGGACGCCTTCCATGCGCGCCATCCGAAGATCCCGGTCTACGGCAGCGAAACCGGCAGCACCGTCGGCGTGCGCGGCAACTACCGCACCGACGACACGCGCGGCTACGCTCGCGCCTACGACCTCGACTACCCCTGGTGGGCCAGCAGCGCCGAAGCCTGGTGGAGCTATGTCGCGCAGCGCCCGTACATCGCCGGCGGCTTCGTCTGGACCGGCTTCGACTACCGCGGCGAGCCGACCCCGTACAACCGCTGGCCGAACGTGGCCTCGCAGTTCGGCATCCTCGACAGCTGCGGCTTCCCCAAGGACAACTACTGGTACTACCGCGCGCAATGGACCGCCGCGCCGGTGCTGCACCTGTTCCCGCACTGGAACTGGGACGGTCTGCTGGAGGAACGCGACAACGGCATGGTCGACGTCTGGTGCCACAGCAACCTGGACGCGGTGGAGCTGCTGGTCAACGGCGTCAGCCAGGGTCTGCAGCAGGTACCCGCCTACGGCCACGTCGAATGGCGCGTGCGCTACGCGCCTGGCCGCATCGAGGCGCGCGGCTACCGTGACGGCAAGCAGGTGCTGACGCAACGCCGCGAGACCGTCGGCGCCCCGGCCGCGGTGCGCCTGCGCTGCGAACGCACCAACCTGCTGGCGGATGCCGAGGACGTGGCCGTGGTCGCGGTGGAGATCGTCGACGCGCAGGGCCGCCTTGTGCCCACCGCCAGCGACACCGTGCACTTCGTCGTCCGCGGTCCCGGTCGTCTGATCGGCGTGGGCAACGGCGACCCGTCCAGCCACGAAAGCGACAAGGCCGACCATCGCCGGGCCTTCAATGGTCTGTGCATGGCGTTGCTGCAGACCACGCGCACGGCGGGAACGCTGACGCTGGAGGCCACGGCGCCTGGGCTGGCGCCGGCGCGGTTGGCGCTGCCGGTCGAACGCGCGCGGTCGCGTCCGTTCGTGGCCTGAGCGCCAGGCACCTTCGCCCAGGCGAGGGTGCGGCGATGGGCACGGCGCACCCGTGCCTCGACATCACTGGCGGCCTCCTCCGCTCCCACCTGGATCCTGGTCGTCGAGGCTCGTGCCGCGTGCACGGGTGGCGTCGATACGCCCAGGACCAGGAATCATGCCTGCCTGTGTCGCAACGTGACTGCGTCGTCACCGCGACGCCGACGTGGCATGCGCCTGCGCACCTCACATCCTCTCGCAGTCGCAGCTTCATCAAGCTCTTGTCATCCACGCTGCTGCAGCGCGGCGGGCGTCTCGTGAAGTAGACACTTTGAGACAAGTGTCGCAGATCAATTGACGCACTTTGCGTCGGCGCCTATATCTCGCATCACACGGCTGGCATGCGGGGGCATGCCGACACGACCGACTCGCAGCGTATCCGCTCTTCGCGCGACACCGCTTCGCGCGCCCAGCATCACCCGTACCGACTCAATGCCTCACCCGCACCACCATGTGGAATACGCAGGTGCAGTTGCTTGCGCCTGTCGCTCACCCAGCACAACGCCAGGCCCACCATGGAGAAGGTTTCATGAGCGCATCGCAAGCCACCGCCGTCCGCGGCGCCATCCCCAAGCACCCGCTTCAGATCACCGGACAGCCACTGAGCGAACTGGCGGCCGACACCGCGGCGCTGAAGGCCCTGGTGCAAGCGGCGGTCAACGTGGAGTTGTTCACCATCCCGCTGTACATGTGCACGATGACGTCGATCCAGGGCACGCATGCGATCAACGCCAGCGGCATCTCCTACTACAAGGGCCGCGTCTGGCCGGGCATGGCGACCGCCGTGGTGCCGGCAGGCGACACCTCGCCCGCGACCGCGCCGCAGCGCGCCTACAACCTGCTGTTCTCGGTGTTCATCGACGAGATGCTGCACCTGCAGATGGCAGCCAACATCTGCAACGCCGTGGGCGTGCAGCCCAATTTCAACAGCCCGCTGCTGCAGGACGCCGACTACAACTGGATCTGCTACGGCCCTACCCAGACCGTCATTCCGCACGTGCTCGATCTGCGCGACCTGAAAGATCCGTCGGTCGGCAGCAATCTGACCGTACAGCTGTCCGACCTGAATGAAAACCAGGTCACCCTGTTCACCCTCATCGAGGAAGACCACGCGGCCGCACTCGCCAGGATCAAGCCCGACCCAAGCCATGCCTATTTTTCCCCGGTTCCGTTCGCGAACTGGACGGCGCAAAGCAAGGAAACCGACCTGCCGCTATTCGGCACGATCGGGTGGATGTACTACAGCCTGTACCGGTACATGACCATCAAGTACGAGGACGGACAGTTGCTGTGGGAGAAGCTGTTCGTCGGGCCCGTTGGACAATGGGACCTGTTCAACAGCACGGCCAAATCCGCGGAAAAAGAGTATCCGCTGATGCCGACGCAGATCACCGCCAAGGCCGCGGTGACCGCCGGCATGCAGGCGATCACCATGATGGCCGCCATCTGCGATCAGGGCGAAGGCGGCATCGACGCATCGACCACCCACGCGTTCCTGCACATGCTGCACACGCGCGCGCTGGAGATCGGCATGTCGCTGGCCGACATCAACAGCGTGATTCCGACCTTCCAGCCGGACAAGGCGGCGATGGCCAACAACCATCCTTCCTACACCGACACGGGCTTACCCGCCGCTTCCACGGACGCCGACGCGCGTGGGACCAATGGCGCGCTGGACCACCACCAGCGCTTCGAGAACCTGCTTGGCCTGGTCGGACAGGTGCAGACCTGGAGCCAATGGCATGCGACCAAGGGGAACGTCTGGACCTGCGAGATGTTGACCACGTCCGATTTCAATCGTGACACCGCGCCGACCAACATTCCCTCACCCGACAACGTCGCCGACGCCCTCAACAACCTGAAGAAGGTCGATCCCACAGCGCTGGACAACGTCGCACAAGGCGCGCTCGCCGGCATCACCACGGTGCTGAGCAAGTCGTGGGGGGCGACCGATGTCCAGTTCCCGTATCCGTCGATGGTCGGCTCCGGCGATCGCCTTGGCCTGTACTGGGCGATCTATGGCAGCGCGCCCACCTTGCAGAAGGTGACCGGCAACACCCAAGCGACGGGCACGCTGCTGCACGCCTGCCAGGGCCTCTCCCTCGATGGAGCCGACAGCGACTGCGCCGCGCCGGCGATCTATCACAGTTGCAAGGGCTCCAACCACTGCGCCACCGAGGGCGGCTGCGGATTCGTGCAGTCGGTACAAGGCGGCGGCAGCTGCTCGCAGGCCATCGGCGGCGGTTGCGGCCAGCGCGTCGCGGCGGCGGCGCAGGCGGCGGCCAGGGCGGCAGCCGGCGAACAGGTCGGTGGAACCTGCGGCGCCCCCAAACTGTTCAGTGCGCCAGCCAACAACAAGTGCGCCGGGTTCGGCGGTTGTGCCGTGCCGATCTCCGCATCGCAGTTGTATCCGGAAGCCGGCACCATGCAGGTCTTCGACTTCACCGGTTCGGACAACACCCCCACGCCATTGACGACGCAGGCGTTCGCCGTCGGCGACTCGGTCTACGACACGGCCTGGAAGGCGTATGAGACGGTGCTGGCCGAGCGCAAGCTGCCGCCGGCGACCAAACCGACGCCGACCGACCTGCGCATCGCCCTGCCGCCTTCGACCTGAGGAGACGACGATGGCGCAGTTCGCGGACCCGACGCGGGCGCGGCCACACCAGGCCGCGTCCAATCCCACGCCACCTCGTCTGGGCTTGCCCAACCTGGGCTTCGGCGTCGGCCTGCGCCCGCAGCATCTCCCGGCCATTCTGGCCGGGGGCGCGCGCGTGGACTGGTTCGAGATCATCTCGGAAAACTACATCGAGGACGCTGGCTACCAGCGCGTGATGTTGCACACACTCGCAAAGCAGACGCCCATTGTCATGCACGGGGTGTGCCTGTCGATCGGATCGGACGCACCGCTGGATCGCGACTATCTCGGCAAGCTCGAGCGCCTGGCGCGCGAGATCGACGCCGCATGGATCTCGGACCATCTGTGCTGGACTGGACTCGGCTCGCACAATGCGCACGATCTGCTGCCGTTGCCGTTCAATGCCGAATCCTTCGCGCATGTGCGCGATCGCGTGCTGCAAGTGCAGGACATCCTGGGCAGGCCGCTGGTGCTGGAGAACCCCTCCAGCTACGTGCAGTTCCAGACCTCGACCATGCCCGAATGGGCGTTCCTCGGCGGTCTGGCCGATGCCACCGGCTGCGGCATCCTGCTCGACGTCAACAATGTCTACGTGAGCGCACACAACCATCGCTTCGATCCCGAGCGTTACCTGCGTGCCCTGCCCGCCGATCATGTGGTGCAACTCCATCTGGCCGGCCCCACCCGCCACGGCGACTGCCTGATCGACACCCACGACCAGCCGGTGCCGGGGCGCGTCTGGGAACTGTATGCGCTCGCGCAGCAGCTCACCGGCGGCGTCTCCACCCTGCTGGAATGGGATGCGAAGCTTCCGGACTACGAAGGCCTGCTCGCGGAGTTGGACAAGGCACGTGCCGTGATGGCGGGCAGGATGCCGGCCATGACCGAGCCCGTCAGTGCCGCGCATGCCGTCTCGACGCCGCTGCACTATGCACAGGCAGAGCCTGCAGATGCCTGACGTCTCCGCCGCCGCAACGCCGCCGGCAACGCTTGCCGATGCGCAGCGCTGGATGCTGAGCGCGACCACGCATCCTGGCGGACTCGCGGCCGGCCTCCGACACGCCGGCGCTCTGCATGGGCTGGACGCTTCCATGCTGCTGGCGTCGCCGGAGGGTGTCGATCCGCAGGCCCGCCTGGCGATCTACGCCAACGGCTACTGGCAACGCCTGATCGAGGCACTGCGTGCCGAATTCCCGGCCCTGTGCCGCCTGCTTGGCGAGGACCTGTTCGGCTTCTTCGCTCGCGCCTACCTCAGCGCGCATCCGCCGCGCGCACCATCGCTGCATAGGCTGGGCGCGGGATTTCCCCGCTTCCTGCGCGCGTCCCAGCGCCGCCAGGGTCAGGCGCGCGATCGCTTCCCCGTGCAACTGGCCTGGCTGGAACGTGCCCTGGCCGAGGCCAGCCGTGCCGAGGGCCTGGAAGCCGCAGCGCAGACACCCGCCATCGACGCCTCCGCGCTCGCGCTCGGCTGGCCTTGCCGCATCGGCATGCCGGTGACCACCCGCCTGGCGATGCTGTCCTATCCATGCGCCGCGTTTGGCGATTGGCTGTCCGGCACCGCGACCTCGGTGCCGCAACCGGCGCAACCCAGCTTCGTGTGCGTTAGCCGCCATCGGTTCCGCACCACCGTCGCGGCGCTGACCGATTGGCAGTTCTTCGCGTTGCGTCATGCCGCGCGCGACCGGCGTCCGCTGCAGGCATGCGCCAAGGCGGCTGCGCGGCGCACTGACCGCGATGTGGGCGAGGTGCTGGCCCTGCTCGCGCTGTGGCTGCCCGACGCGCAGGCATCGAGCATCGTGACACTGACACCGCTCATGGCGCCCGCACTGTCGACTTCCCTGCTCCCCGCTGCGTTCATCCACCACGAGAAGGACATCGCACATGACTGAAGTGAACGAAACCGCGCTCGATGCGCATTACCGGAACAGCTTCGGCTGGCTCGCCGGCTATCTGCCGGAAGATCGCAGCGGCCTGCGACACTGGCATGCCGGGTTTCGCGAACGCGCCCTGCGGCACCGCGACGGCAAGGCGACCGGGTATGCGCACGATGCCGTGCAACACCTGGCCGACCTGATCGCGACCGACCCGATCGTGCGGATGTACGTGACCGAGGCCATCGCGCAGATTGCCCAGCAGCCCCCGAACATCGCCTCCATCGACGAGATGCTGGTGCAGTTGGACCTGATCTGCACCACCGCACCCGAGTACAACGCTGACCCGAACAAGCGCGTACTGTTTCCCATGTCCGCGCTGTTCGTGGACATGATGGCAACAGCGGCCGGCAAGACGCTGTTCCGCCTCGACGCATTCAACGCAGGCCTCCGCGCCATCCTCGAGACCTGGGCCGCCTATCTCGACAGCGCAGCGAGTTGCTGGGTACTGACTGACGACCCGGTGACGGGCTGGCTCGGCACGGCCGCCATCGCCGAATTCAAGCTCGCCGATTTCGTGATCGACTGGGATGCCCCGCATGGCGGCTTCGGCTCCTACAACGCGTTCTTCCATCGCGAGATCCAGTCCAAGGTCCGCCCCATCGCCGGCGCCGGCAACCCGGCCATCGTGACCTCGCCGAACGACGGCACGGTCTACCGCATCGCCACCGACGTGCAGCAGACCGCGGTGTTCTGGATCAAGGAGAAGGCCTACTCGTTGCAGGACATGCTCGCCAACCCCGACCCGGCGACGCTGCAACGCTTCGTCGGCGGCACCGTCGTGCAGATCTTCCTGAGCGGGGCCGACTACCACCGCTGGCATGCGCCGGTCGACGGCGTGGTGGCGTACCGCAACGTGGATGGACTGCTGTTCAGCGAAAACGAGGACAGCACGTTCGATCCCGATGCCGGCGTGGCATCGCAGGTGTACGGCGCCGCCGTCAACAACCGCGGCATCGTCGCCATCAACGCCGACGATGCGCGGATCGGCACGGTGTTCGTCATGCCGATCGGCATCACCGAGATTTCCTCGCTGACCCAGACGGTGGCCGATGGTCAGCACGTCGGCAAGGGCGATGAACTCGGCTACTTCAGCTACGGCGGATCCACCCTCTGCGTCGTGTTCGAGAACCGGGTGTCACTGAACTTCGGCGCCCTCGAGCAGGGCGCGACCATTCAGGTCAACGCGCAACTGGCGACGGTCAACCTTCCGGTCTGACCTGTCGCAGCGCCTGCGAACGCGGCAAGCGCAGCGGCGCCGAACAGCGACGCAGCGCCTGCAATCGGCTCAGGCATCGACCGCTACGCATCGTGCCTACGGCCACCGGTCACCAGCAGCGCTGGCAGCCGGCAGCGCATCAGGCGCCGCGCCCCCCAAGCTTCCGGCGTACGGAAGGGCTGGCCGCCTGCCCGACCAAGCGCAACCCCAATCCACTAAACTTGCCTCCCCCACGGGCGGCCTGCCGCCCCATGCCCTGTCGCACCGGCGGCGCGCGCCATGCGCCGCCGCCCCGCACGTCCGCACGAAGGCGCCATGACCTCCGAGAAAGTCCCCGAACACACCCCGCTGATGAAGCAGTTCTTCGCCGCCAAGTCCGAGTACCCGGACCTGCTGCTGTTCTTCCGCATGGGCGATTTCTACGAACTGTTCTACGACGACGCGCGCAAGGCCGCGCGGCTGCTGGACATCACCCTGACCCAGCGCGGCAGTTCCGGCGGCGCGCCGATCCCGATGGCCGGGGTGCCGGTGCACGCCTACGAGGGCTATCTGGCCCGGCTGGTGGCGCTGGGCGAATCGGTGGCGATCTGCGAGCAGATCGGCGATCCGGCGCTGGCCAAGGGCCTGGTCGAGCGCAAGGTGGTGCGGATCGTCACCCCCGGCACCGTGACCGACGAGGCGCTGCTGGACGAGCGCCGCGACACCTTGCTGATGGCCAGCGCGCGCACCAAGCAGGGCTACGGCCTGGCCTGGGCCGACCTGGCCGGCGGCCGTTTCCTGGTCAACGAGGTGGACAGCGAGGACGCGCTGGAGGCGGAACTGGCGCGGCTGGAGCCGGCCGAGCTGCTGGTGCCCGACGAGGATCACTGGCCGGAATTCCTGCGCGAGCGCCGCGGCGTGCGCCGCCGCCCGCCGTGGCTGTTCGACGCCGACAGCGGCCGCCGCCAGCTGCTGGCGTTCTTCCAGTTGCACGATCTCACCGGCTTCGGCATCGACGACAAGCCGCGCGCCACCGCCGCCGCTGGCGCCCTGCTCGGCTACGTGGAGGAAACCCAGAAGCAGCGCCTGCCGCACCTCACCGCGATCGCCATGGAAACCGCCGGCGAGGCGATCGCGATGAACGCGGCCACCCGCCGCCACCTGGAACTGGACACGCGCGTCGACGGCGACACCCGCAACACCCTGCTCGGCGTGCTCGACAGCACGGTCACGCCGATGGGCGGGCGCCTGCTGCGGCGCTGGCTGCACCGTCCGCTGCGCCTGCGCGAGGTGCTGGTGCAGCGCCACCACGCGGTCGGCACGCTGATCGAACAACGCATCGACACGTCGTTGCGCGAACGCTTCCGCGCACTCGGCGACCTCGAACGCATCCTCACCCGCGTGGCGCTGCGCTCGGCGCGCCCGCGCGATTTCTCCACCCTGCGCGACGGCCTGGGCCTGCTGCCGGAGGTGCGCGCGGTGCTGGCGCCACTGGATTCGCCACGGCTGGTGGCGTTGCGCG
>JBEVKG010000027.1:0-15625 GCA_040509765.1 Xanthomonas sp. | reverse complement strand
GCTTTTTGGGGCAGGCCTACGCGGCGGAGCAGCGTCTTGTTGGAGCGGCTTCAGCCGCCACGGGCATCACCCATACCGCCGCGTCGCGGCTGAAGCCGGTCCCACGACAGCGATCCCCATCTTCGACGCGTGTATCCATACGTCGACAAGGCAGGCCCGCAAGCCCAAGACGGCGACACGAAATTTTTGTAGGAGCGGCTTCAGCCGCGACGAGGCGCTACCGGGAGGTCTTGGTCGCGGCTGAAGCCGCTCCTACGACGGGCGCGATATGGGCGGACGGTAGGGATCAGCTGCGCAGCGGCAGGAGCGGGCGACGCGCCTGCCGCTTTGGATCGCGCCTGGACCTACAGGATGTACCGGCTCAGGTCCGGATCCTGCACCAGCTCGCCCAGGTGCGCATCGACATAGGCCGCATCCACGGTGACGCTCTGCCCGTCGCGATCCGGGGCCTCGTAGCTCAGCGCGTCGAGCAAGCGCTCGAGCACGGTGTGCAGGCGCCGCGCACCGATGTTCTCCTGGCGCTCGTTGACCAGGAACGCGATCTCGGCCAGGCGCGCGATGGCGTCGTCGGTGAAGCGCAGGCTCACGCCCTCGGTCAGCAACAGCGCCTCGTACTGCTTGGTCAGCGCCGCCTTCGGCTCGGTGAGGATGCGGATGAAGTCGTCCTTCGACAGCGCCGCCAGCTCCACCCGGATCGGGAAACGGCCCTGCAGCTCCGGGATCAGGTCGCTGGGCTTGGCCAGGTGGAACGCGCCGGAGGCGATGAACAGGATGTGGTCGGTCTTGACCGTGCCGTACTTGGTGCTGACGTTGGAGCCTTCCACCAGCGGCAGCAGGTCGCGCTGCACGCCCTCGCGCGAGACGTCGCCGCCGGTGGCGCCGGCCTCGCTGCGCTTGGCCACCTTGTCGATCTCGTCGATGAACACGATGCCGTGCTGTTCGCAGGCCTCGATCGCCGCGGCGCGCACGTCGTCCTCGTTGACCAGCTTGCCGGCCTCTTCCTCGATCAGCAGCGGCCGCGCGGCCTTGATGGTGAGCTTGCGCGACTGCGACTTGCCGCCGCCCAGGTTGGAGAACATCTGCCGCAGTTGCTGGCCCATTTCCTCCATGCCCGGCGGGGTCATGATGTCCATGCTGACGTTGACCGCGACATCCAGTTCGATCTCGCGCTCGTCTAGCTCGCCGGCGCGCAGCATGCGCCGGAACTTGCTGCGGGTGTCGCTGTCCTGCGCCGACGGCTCGTGCCGCGCGGCTTCCGGATCGAAGCCGATGCCGGCGCTGCGCCGCGGCAGCAGCGCATCGAGGATGCGGTCTTCGGCACGCTCCTCGGCCTGCGTGCGCACGCGGGTCTTGGCCTGCTCGCGGTACAGCTTGACCGCGGTATCGGCCAGGTCGCGCACGATCTGCTCCACGTCCTTGCCGACGTAGCCGACCTCGGTGAAGCGGGTCGCCTCGACCTTGACGAACGGCGCATTGGCCAGCGTCGCCAGGCGTCGCGCGATCTCGGTCTTGCCGACGCCGGTGGGGCCGATCATCAGGATGTTCTTCGGCATCACCTCGTTGCGCAACGCATCGGGCAACTGCATGCGCCGCCAGCGGTTGCGCAGCGCGATCGCCACCGCGCGCTTGGCCTCGTGCTGGCCGACGATGTGGCGGTCCAGTTCCTGCACGATCTCGCGCGGGGTCATGGTGCTATGGGTATCGGTCATGGTCGGGAAATCGAAGGGGGAATCGGGAATGGAGAATCGGGAGTCGGAAAGCAGGCGTCATCGGTTGCGGAGACGAGAACCGCTGTTGCGATTCCCCATTCCCCAGGCCCGATTCACAGCTCTTCGACCACCACATTGCGATTGGTGTAGATGCAGATGTCGCCGGCGATGTTCAGCGCCTCGACCGCGATGGTCTTGGCGTCCAGCGTGGTGTGGCCGAGCAGCGCGCGCGCCGCCGACAGGGCGTAGGAGCCGCCGGAGCCGATGGCGATGATGCCGTCCTCCGGCTCGATCACATCGCCGGTGCCGCTGATGATCAGCGAGGTCTCCTTGTCGGCCACCGCCAGCAGCGCCTCGAGCTTGCCGAGGCGGCGTTCGGTGCGCCAATCCTTGGCCAGTTCCACCGCGGCGCGGGTCAGCTGGCCGTGCTTCTCCAGCTTGGCCTCGAACAGTTCGAACAGGGTGAACGCGTCGGCGGCGGCGCCGGCGAACCCGGCCAGCACCTGGCCCTCGCGGCCGAGCCGGCGCACCTTGCGCGCATTGCCCTTCATCACGGTGTGGCCGAGCGTCACCTGGCCGTCGCCGGCCACGGCGACGCGGCCCTCGCGGCGCACCGACAGGATCGTGGTGGCGTGGAAAACATTGGGGTTCTGACTGGGATCCATGCGGCCTCCGGAGCGATGACTCAGGTGTGGGGGCTGGCGGCGCGCGGTTCAAGCGTCGCCGCTGGCGGATGGATCGGTGCCGAACCGGGCATGCGCCGGCCGCGCCGGATCGGCGGCGATGCCCCAGGCCAGATGCCAATCCTCGCCCTCGCTCTCGATCGGGTGCAGCGTGCGTCCGGCGCCGTTGCCGCAGGCCAGATCGTGCGCGGCACAGTAACGGTCGCAGCCCCAGCACAGCCGCTCGGGGTGGCGCGGTGCCAGCGGAAAGGGTTGGCCACGGCTTACCTCGGCGCACGCTGCGGATGGCAGCGAGTGTCCGCGCACGCGCAACGGCGCGCATTGATCCAGGACAGGCCGGCGCGGCTGGCGCCGCGGCGTCAGGACTTGCGCTTGGCGCGCGGGTGCGCCGCGTCGTAGACCTTGGCCAGGTGCTGGAAGTCCAGATGGGTGTAGATCTGCGTGGTGGCGATGTCGGCATGGCCGAGCAATTCCTGCACGCCGCGCAGGTCGCCGGAGGATTCCAGGATGTGGCTGGCGAAACTGTGCCGCAGCATGTGCGGATGCACGTGCTTGAACAGGCCCTGGCGCCCCGCCAGTTGCTTGATGCGGATCTGCACCGCGCGCGCGCCGATCGGCGCCCCGCCGCGGCCCGGGAACACCGGCGCCGTGGCCTCGCCCCGGCTTTCCTCGCGCCACGCCAGCAGCGCGGTACGCGCATGCGAGCCGACCGGCACCAGCCGCTGTTTGTTGCCCTTGCCCAGCACGCTGACCATGCCGGCGACGAAATCCAGGTCGCGCCAGCGCAGCGCACACAGCTCGCTCAGGCGCAGGCCGGAGGAATAGAACAGCTCCAGCAGCGCGCGATCGCGCAGGCCCAGCGGCACATCGGTCGGCACTTCGACCAAGCGTACCGCCTCGTCCGCGTCGAGGACCTGCGGCAGCTTGCGCGGCGCCTTCGGCGCGCGCAATGCCGCCGCCGGGCTGGCGGCGATGTGGCCGTGCTTGAGCAGCCACGCATAGAAGCTGCGGCACGCCGACAGACGCCGTTGCAGGCTCTTGGGCGACAGCCCGCGGCGGTGTTCGGCGGCGATGAACTGGCGCAGCTGCGCGGCGTCGAGCGCGGCCGACTCGCCCAGCAGGTTGTCCGCGGCCCACGCCGACAGCGCGGCCAGGTCGCGCCGGTACGCGTCCAGGGTATGCGCGGACATGCGCCGCTCGACCTGCAGGTAGGCGAGGAACCGGGACTCGGGACCCGGGACCCGGGACCCGGCAGCAGCGGGTTCGCTTGCGACGCCAGCAGTCTCCTGCCCGGCCCGAGCGTCGGCAGCGCCGGTTCCGGCGCTGTCGCGGGTCCCGGGCCCCAAGCCCCGAGTCCCGGCCGTTCTCATCGCTGCAACGCCACCGCCAGCGCCTCGCCCATCATGCGCAGGAACAAGGTGCCCATGCCGGGATAGAAACGGTTCGGGTCGCGGCTGCCGACCGCGATCAGGCCCAGGCCGGGCAGCGGCAGCAGCGCGGTGGATTGCACCTCGTCCACGCGCTCGCCGTACAGCAGCGCCTGCTTTTCCGGTTGCAGGCGCCCGCAGATCGGCTCGCCGTCCTTCAGGCAATCGCGGAACGGCGCCAGCCGCGGGTCGTCGGCCGCCAGCACCTGCAACCACGGTGCCTGTTCCAGGCCCGGCAACGGCTGCAGCAGCACGATGCTGACCAGGTCGCCCTGGAAATCCTCCTGCAGCGAGGCGGCCATCGCACGCACGCTGTCGCCGGCACTGCGCTGGCGCATCAGCGCCAGGGTCAACTGATGGGTGCGCACCGCCAGCCGCTCGTTGACCTGCGCGTTGGCCGCCAGCTCGGCCAGCCGCCGCGACAATTCGCGGTTCTTGTCGCGCAGCACTTCCAGCTGGTAGCTGGCCAGCGACGCGGTGGGACCGTCGTCGCGCGGCACCACCAGGGTCAGCGCCAGATCCGGAAACTGTTTCAGGAAGCCGGGATGACGCCGCAGCCACGCCGCCACCTCGTGCGCACCGATCTTGTCCTGGCTGTCGCTCATCGGATCCATTCTCCATCGAAGACAAACGTCGCCGGCCCGGACATCACCACCGGTGCGGTGTCCTCCGGCCACTGCACGCGCAATTCGCCGCCGGGCAGGCTGACCCGCACGTCGCGCTCCACCCGGCCGCGCTGCATCATCACCGCCGCCGCCGCGCAGGCGCCGCTGCCGCAGGCCAGGGTCTCGCCGACGCCGCGCTCGTACACGCGCAGGCGCAGGTGGCCGCGGTCGATCACCTGCACGAAGCCGACGTTGACCGAATCCGGGAACGAGGCGTGCTGCTGCAGCAACGGCCCCAGGCGTTCCACCGGCGCCGCATCGACCAGGCCCACTTCCAGCACCGCGTGTGGGTTGCCCATCGACACCGCGCCGAAGCGCACGCTCCCGCCCTGCAGCGGCAGCACGTACTCCTCGCGCGCGCGCGGAAAGCCGACCAGCGGCACCTCCTCCGGCGCGAACCGCGGCACGCCCATCGCCACGGCGAACTCGCCGTCGGCGCTGCGGGTGATGTGGTGACTGCCGGCGGGGCTTTCGATCACGAAGTCCGCGCCGCGCGCGCTACCGTCGCGCACCAGCCAGGCGGCGACGCAGCGCGCGCCGTTGCCGCATTGCCCAGCGGCGCTGCCGTCGGTGTTCCAGATGCGGTAGCTGGCGACCGCCGCGGCGTCACGCGGCGGTTCGATGGTCAGGAGCTGGTCGCAGCCGACGCCGAAGTGGCGATCGGCCAGGCGTACCGCCAGTGCCGCGTCCGGCGGCGCGGTGCCGTCGCGCAGGTCGAGCACGACGAAATCGTTGCCCGCGCCCTGCATCTTGCTGAAATGCAGGCGCGCGTCGTGGCGGGCCTCACTCATTCCCATTGGTGGGCATGGTGGTGTCGTTGGCCGGCGGGCGCTGCCCGTCCACCGGCTGCGCCTGCCCGGCGGGATCGGTGGTCGCCGGCGGCGTCGCATCGGGCGCGGGCGTGGCGGGCGCGGCTTCCACCGGGACCGGCTTCTGCGGCATCACCAGCGGCCCCTTGTTGCCGCAGCCGGCCAGGGCCAGCAATGCAGCGGCGGAGAGAACGAGACGGATCGGAGAAGAGGACGATGTGCTCATGCGCCGAGTATAGCCACACCGGCATGAACCGGCTGTGCCGCGGTCGCGCGCCGCGGGGCGCTCAATCGCGCGGCGGTTCCGGCCGCCACCACAGCCACAGCGCCACCGCGCTCATGCAGCCGATCGCCAGCACCTGCACCCATTGCCGGTGCGCGAACAGCAGCAATACCAGCGCGCACGCGGCCATGGTCAGCGTCGCCATCCACTTGCCGCGGCGGCTGACCGCGCCATGCCGTTCCCAGTCGCGGATGCTGCGGCCGAAGCGCGGATCGCGCAGCAAGCGCCGGCGCAGCCGCGGCGAGCCGCGCGCGGCGGCGTAGGCGGCGATCAGCACGAACACCGTGGTCGGCAAGCCCGGCACGAAGATGCCGACGATGCCGGTCGCCAGGCTGGCATAGGCCAGCAGCCACCAGGCCCAGCGGAAACGGGAGGTCGGACGCATCGGGCCATCATAAGCCGCACGGGCGCGGGCAGGAGAACGCCGCTTGCCGATATGACCGACGGACGCAACGGCAGCGATTGCGGGAGTCAACTGTCTTGCAGCCGCGATAGGCGACGCCGTCAGCGCATCCGACCGCATTGCAGTCGGGACTGAAGTCCCTCCCACAGGAAGCGACCAAGCTGTCTGCGCTACTGCCGGCGCTCGCGCAGACGATCGAGCGATCCGCCCAATGCAGGAGCGGCTTCAGCCGCGGCGCGCGACACCATGGCGCATCCAATCTCCTTGCAGTCGGGACTGAAGTCCCTCCCACAGGAACTGCCAAGCGATCAGCGCCGCTGCATGTCATGGCACATCAGGCGATCGAACCTTCGCCTGTGCAGGACCGATTCGGTCGCACTGCTCCCTTGTGGGAGCGGCTTCAGCCGCGACGCGTGAAGCCACGGGCCATCCACCATCCAAGCAGTGCCGCCCCCTCTGGCCATCGGCCGGCCCGCAGGCCAGCCGAGGCGCGCCGCCCTCACTTGGCCGGCTGCTCCACGCCCAACTGGTCCAGCATGAACGCATAGGACTCGGCCATTTCGCGGTAGCGACGGAAGCGCCCGGACTTGCCGCCGTGGCCGGCTTCCATGTTGACGCGGAACACGATCGGCTGGCTGCCGGTGTCGTTCTCGCGCAGCTTGGCCACCCACTTGGCCGGCTCCCAGTACTGCACCTGCGAATCCCACAGGCCGGTGCCGACGTACATCGCCGGGTAGGCCTGGCGGGTGACGTTGTCGTAGGGCGAGTAGCTGAGCATGTAGTCGTAGTACGCCTTCTGCTCGGGGTTGCCCCACTCGTCGTACTCGTTGGTGGTCAGCGGGATGCTCGGGTCGAGCATGGTGGTGACCACGTCCACGAACGGCACCTGCGCCACCAGCACGCGGTAGTCCTTGGGCGCCATGTTCGCCACCGCGCCCATCAGCAGGCCGCCGGCGCTGCCGCCGGCCGCGGCCACCCGGTCCGGTGCGGCGTAGCCCTGCTGCACCAGCCCGCGGGTGACGTCGATGAAGTCGGTGAAGGTATTCTTCTTGTGCAGCAGCTTGCCCTGGTCGTACCAGTCGCGGCCCATTTCCTGGCCGCCGCGGATGTGCGCGATGGCGTAGACCACGCCGCGGTCGAGCAGACTCACCACCGGCAGGTTGAACGCCGGGTCGGTGGACATGCCGTAGCTGCCGTAGGCGTACTGGTACAGCGCGGCGCTGCCGTCCTTCTTGAAGCCCTTCTTGTAAACCAGCGACACCGGCACCTTGACCCCGTCGCGCGCCGTCACCCAGACGCGTTCGGTCTGGTACTTGCTGGCGTCGTAGCCGATCACCGGCTGCTGCTTGAGCAGCTTGCGCTCGCCGGTGCGGGTGTTGAGTTCGTAGGTGGTGGCCGGGGTGGTCAGCGAGGTGTAGCTGTAGCGCAGCCACGGCGTGTCCGGCTCGGCGTTGATCGACAGGCCCATCGAATACGCCGGCTCGTCGGCCTTGACGTACTCCTCCTTGCCATCGGCGAAATGCAGGCGGATCCGCTCCAGGCCGTCGGAGCGCTCGGCGATGGCGGTGAAGCCGTCGAACAGCTCGAAGCCGTCGATGAACACCTTCTCGTCGTAGGGCAGCCAGCTCTGCCACTGGCTGCGCGCCGTGGCGCCGTCGGGCGCGGTCATCAGCGCATAGTTCTTGGCCTTCCAGTTGGTGCGGATCACCCAGCGGCCGTCGAAGTGGTCGGCGTGATACTCGACGTCGCGCTCGCGCGGCGCCAGCACGGTGAAGCGTTGCGGATCGGCGGCCGGCGCGTAGCGCTGCTCGGAGGACACGGTGCTTTCGACGCCGATGACGATGTACTTGTCGTCGCGGGTGCGGCCCACGCCCATGTAGAAGCTGTCGTCCTTCTCCTCGTAGACCAGCGCGTCCTGCGCCGCCGGGGTGCCCAGCACGTGCTTCTTGACCCGCACCGTCAGCAGGGTCTCCGGGTCGTTCTCGACGTAGAACAGGGTCTTGTTGTCGTCGGCCCAGACCACGTCCGGCGACACGCCGGGGATGCGGTCGGCGTAGACCTCGCCGGTGTCCAGGTTCTTGAAGCGCACCACGTACTGGCGGCGGCCGACGTCGTCCTCGGTCCAGGCCAGCAGACGATTGTCCTGGCTGACCGCGGCGTCGCCGACACTGAAGTAGCCCTTGCCGGCGGCCATGGTGTTGACGTCGAGCAGGATCTCCTCCGGCGCCTCCATGCTGCCCTTGCGCCGGGCCTGGATCGGGTAGTCCTTGCCGCTCTCGTAGCGGGTGTAGTACCAGTAGCCGCGCTCGCGGTACGGCACGCTGCTGTCGTCCTGCTTGATGCGGCCGACGATCTCCTCGTACAGCCGGTCCTCCAACGGCTTGAGCGGCTTCAGCACCTGATCCGCGTAGGCGTTTTCGGCATTGAGATAGGCCAGCATCTGCGGGTTCTTGCGCGCATCGTCGCGCAGCCAGTAGTAGGCGTCCTGGCGGACGGCGCCGAACGGTGCCTTGACCGCGTGCGGCTGCTTGGCCGGATGCGGCGGGGTGGCCGCAGCGGCGGAGGCGGAGGAAGCGAAGGAGGCGGTCATGAGCAGGACAAGGCTCGCTAGCAAGGGGCGGTGAGGCATCTAATGGGGCTCCGGCGGCGGTAACGCAACGGGACGCGCCGCCCGACCCGGGGCGGCGGCAGCGGGCGGGCGCCGCGCAGTGCCGGCCGAGTCTCCCCGCAACGCCGCGCCGTGGCAAGCGTGCCGCGGGCGCACGCGGCAACTGCGCTTGGGCGGCGCGGCGTCGGCGGTCCGGGCGAGGACGGCGACGTGCGGGGCGGCGCTGGCCGATATCCAGACGCAGCGCATGGCGGCGCGCCGCGCGCGGCCAGATCATGCGGGCGACGCCTGGCGTACCGCGACGGACGCGGCGCGAACGACGCCGCGCGAGCGCCCGGACAACGCGCGCCGCAGCGCCCTGGATGCCGTGCGCTGCGCGCTCGTCCCGACATCGCTAACACGCGCGCAAGCACGCTCCTCTATCATCGGCGGCATGGCTTCCCTTCCCGGCGACACCCTCCGCGCCTCGCCCGCCGCGCCCGGCTACAGCCAGCGCAGCCGCGAGATCGAACCCTTCCACGTGATGGCGCTGCTGGCCCGCGCCAACGAACTGGAACACGCCGGCCACGACGTGATCCACCTGGAGATCGGCGAGCCGGACTTCACCACCGCCGCGCCGATCGTCGCCGCCGGACAGGCCGCGCTCGCCGCCGGCCATACCCGCTACACCGCCGCGCGCGGCCTGCCCGCGCTGCGCCAGACGCTGGCGGACTTCTACCGGCAGCGCCACGACGTCGACCTGGACCCGGCACGCATCCTGATCACCCCGGGCGGCTCCGGCGCCCTGCTGCTGGCCAGCGCGCTGCTGGTCGATCCGGGCCGGCACTGGCTGATGGCCGACCCCGGCTACCCATGCAACCGCCACTTCCTGCGCCTGGTCGAAGGCGCCGCGCAACTGGTGCCGGTCGGCCCGGACAGCCGCTACCAGCTGACCCCGGACTTGCTGCGGCAGCACTGGAACGCGGACAGCGTGGGCGCGCTGGTGGCCTCGCCGGCCAACCCCACCGGCACCGTGCTGTCGCGCGCGGAACTGGCCGCGCTGTCGCAGACGCTGCACGCCCGCGGCGGGCACCTGGTGGTGGACGAGATCTACCACGGCCTGAGCTACGGCATCGACGCGCCCAGCGTGCTCGAGGTCGACGACCAGGCCTATGTGCTCAACAGTTTCTCCAAGTACTTCGGCATGACCGGCTGGCGCCTGGGCTGGCTGGTGGCGCCGCGCGCGGCGGTGCCGTCGCTGGAGAAGCTGGCGCAGAACCTGTACATCAGCGCGTCCAGCATCGCCCAGCACGCCGCGCTGGCCTGCTTCCTGCCGGAAACGCGGCAGATCCTGGAAGCGCGCCGCGCCGAATTCGCGCAGCGCCGCGACTACCTGCTGCCGGCGCTGCGCGCGCTCGGTTTCCGCATCGAGGTCGAGCCGGAGGGCGCGTTCTACCTGTACGCCGACGTGTCCGGGTTCACCGACGATGCGCAAGCGTTCTGCGCACACTTCCTGGAGACCGAGCACGTCGCGTTCACCCCGGGCGTGGATTTCGGCCGCCACCGCGCCCGCCAGCACGTGCGCATCGCCTACACCCAGAGCCTGCCGCGGCTGGAACAGGCAGTGGCGCGGATCGCACGCGGCCTGTCGCGCTGGGCGCGCTGAGACGACCAGCGGCACGGGTCAGCGACCGGAGCCGTCCATGCTCATCTATCGCGAAGCCATCGAATCCGATCTCCCTGCGATCTGCGCGCTCGGCGAAGAGGTGAATGCGCTCCACCACGAGGCGTTCCCGCGCATCTTCGCCGGCGCCGGCGACGCGGACCGGGACGCAGCACACTGGAAGAACAGTATCGGCCGGGACGACGCCACCACCTTCGTCGCCGAAACGCAGGGCGTCCTGGTCGGCTTCGTCACGGTCTGCCTCGTCGCCGAATCGCACTCGCTGCTGCAGCCCATGCGCTTCGGCCGGGTGGGCAGCGTGGGCATCACCCGACGCCATCGCGGCCAGGGCATCGGCCCGGCGCTGATGCAGCGTGCGCACGACTGGGTGGCACGACGCGGCGGCGTCGAAATGCGCCTGAACGTCTGGGCCTTCAACACGCACGCGCTGCACGTGTATGCAGAACTGGGCTACGACGTCCGTTCGCTGACCTTGGTCAAGCCCTTGGCCGACGGCGCTTGAGCACCCGCTGCGCTACGACCTGAGATCAGGAAGAGCGCGTGGACAGCGTCGGCGCGATCGCGACGTGACGCGCTGCGCGCGGGGTCGACCGTTCACTGGATCGCCGGCGCCATGCCAGCAGAGGGTCCGCGCCCCAACCGGGACGCGGACCGCAGCACTCACTTGGACAGTTGCTCCCACAGGAAGCTGTAGGCCAGCGCCTGCATGTGCGCCGCCTGCGCGTTGTTGGCCGCGCCGCCGTGGCCGCCTTCGATGTTCTCGTAGTAGGTCACGTTCTTGCCGGCGTCGATCATCTTCGCCGCCATCTTCCGCGCATGGCCCGGGTGCACGCGGTCGTCGCGGGTGGAGGTCAGGAAGATCACCGGCGGATAGGTCTTCTTCGGGTCGAACAGGTGGTACGGCGAGAAGGTCTGGATGAACTTCCAGTCGTCGGTGTCCGGGTTGCCGTACTCGGCCATCCACGAGGCGCCGGCCAGCAGGTGGCTGTAGCGCTTCATGTCCAGCAGCGGCACCTGCACCACCACCGCACCGAACAGCTGCGGGTACTGCATCAGCATGTTGCCGGCCATCAGCCCGCCGTTGCTGCCGCCCTGCACGCCCAGGTGCTTGGCCGAGGTGATCTTGCGCGCGACCAGGTCCTGCGCCACCGCCGCCATGTCCTCGTAGGCCTTGTGCCGGTTCTGCTTCAGCGCCGCCTGGTGCCAGCGCGGGCCGTACTCGCCGCCGCCGCGGATGTTGGCCAGGGCGTACACGCCGCCCTGGTCGAGCCAGGCGCGGCCCAGGCTGCCGGAGTAGAACGGGGTCATCGAGATCTCGAAGCCGCCGTAGGCGTAGAGCAGGGTCGGCGCGCTGCCGTCGGCCTTGAGCTGCTTGGGCCGGACCAGGAAGTACGGCACCTTGGTGCCGTCCTTGGACACGGCGAAGTGCTGCTCGATCTCGTCCTTGGAGGCGTCGAAGAAGCTCGGCATCGCCTTCAGCGTCTCGATGCTCTGCGGCCCGCGCTGCACATCGGCCAGCATCAGCGTGGTCGGGGTCAGGAAGTCGGTGGAGGTCAGCCACACCTGGTCGTTCTCGTCGGCATCGACCGCATCGACGCTGGTGCTGCCGAAGGCCAGGTCGCCGACCGGGAACGGCGCGCGCGCCCAGTCGCCCTCGCCCGGGGTCAGCACCCACAGCCGGCTCTTGACGTCGTCGAGCACGTTCAGCACCAGCCGCGACTTGGTCCAGGCGAAGGACGCCAGCGACGCGGTTTCGGTCGGCGTGAACAGCACCTGGAAGTTGCGCTTGCCGGCCATGAAGTCGTCGAACTTGGTCACCAGCAGCGCACCGGCCGGGTAGGTCGTGCCGCCCACCGTCCACGGATCGCGCAGCTCCAGGGTCAGCCACTGGCGGTGCACGCCCTTGTTGGCCGAGTTGGGCACGTCGATCTTGGTCAGGCGGCCATCGGCGCCGCGCAGGTACATCTCGTCGTTGTAGAAGGCCAGCGTGCGGCTGACGAAATCGCGCTCGTAGCCGGGCGTGTCGTCGTGCATCGCGGCGATGTACATGTCATCCGGCTTGCCCTCGTAGACCAGCGTGGCGCTGCTCATCGGGGTGCCGCGCTTCCACTGCTTGACGATGCGCGGGTAGCCGGAGCTGGTCAGCGAGCCGGGGCCGAAGTCGGTGTACAGGTAGACGGTGTCGGCATCGATCCAGCTCAGCCCGCCCTTGGCCTCGGGACGGAAGAAGCCGTCCTTGATCCACTGCTTGGTGCTCAGATCGAACTCACGGGTGACGTCGGCGTCGGCGCCGCCGCGCGACAGCGCGATCAGGCAGCGGCGGTATTCCGGGCGCAGGCAGTTGGCGCCATGCCATACCCAGTTCTCGCCCTCGGCCTTGTTCAGCGCGTCCAGGTCCAGCACCGTCTCCCACTTCGGCTCGGGCTTGCGGTACTCGTCCAGGGTGGTGCGGCGCCACAGGCCGCGCTCGTGCGCGCGGTCCTTCCACAGGTTGTAGTAGTACGGGCCGATCTTCTGCACGGCCGGGATCTTGGCGTCGGAATCCAGCACCTCGCGGATGCCGGCCTCGCGGGCCTTGAAGGCGGGGGTGTCGGCCAGGCGCGCCTCGGTCTTGGCGTTCTGCGCCTTGACCCAGTCCAGCGCCTTGCTGCCGGTGACGTCTTCGAGCCAGGCGTAGGGGTCTTGGGGCATCGCGGTTTCCTTGGCCGCGGCGGTGCCGGCGGCGAGCAGGCCGGCGATCAGGCAGGCGTGTGCGAGTGAGGACATGGTTCGGATCCGGGAAGGACAGCGCCGCACCGTAGCACGCAGCCTCGCCGGCCTCCCCTGCCGAAGGTCAGGCTGGACGCGCGGCCCGCAGCGCCGGCCGGCGTCGCCGCGCCTGCGCCCGCGGCCTGGCCCGCCACTGCCCCCACAGCCGGCGCAGCGGCGGCAGCGGGAAGCGATGCAGGGCCCACCAGGCGCTCAGCGGCATGCCCAGCAGCCACAGCGGCCGCCAGCCCAGCCATTCGCTGTGGCCGCGTGCGGCCGGCCACACCAGCACCAGGGCCAGCCCGGCCAGGATCGCCTGGCGCAGCAGGCGGCGCAGGCCGGGGTGCGGGACGTGGGCGCGCGGGGACGAGACGGTCGGCATGACGGCAGCTCCTGGAAGTCGAGGCGCGCAGGGTGCCGCCACGACATCTCAGGGGCTGCGACGCACCATTGACATGGCGCACGCGCATACTTGACCGGCGTTCGCCCTTCGTCCCGGAACTTCCTATGCGCCTGCTTTCCCTGTTCGCCTCCGTGCTGTTGCTGGGCATGGCCGTCCCGTTGCCGACGGCCCGCGCCAAGTCGCCGGAGCCGGAGCAGGAACCGGCGCAGCCACCGATCGACCTGCAGCGCTTCATGGGCCGCTGGTACGTGATCGCCCATATCCCGTACTTCGCCGAGCGCGGCCATGTCGCCAGCAGCGACGAGTACACCCTCGAGGAAGACGGCAAGATCGCCGTGCGCTACGAGTATCGCAACGGCTTCGACGAGCCGGTCAAGGAACTCAAGTCGCGCGCCACGGTCAAGGAAGGCACCGGCAACCGCCGCTGGACCACCTGGTTCTTCAGAATGGTGCCGACCAAGTACCGCATCCTGGAAGTGGCGCCGGACTATTCCTGGGCGCTGATCGACTACCCCGGCCGCGACCTGGCGTGGGTGTTCGCGCGTTCGCCGAACATGAGCCACAAGCAGTACCGCGAACTGGTCGACAAGCTGGACCACCAGTACGGGGTCAACATCGACAAGCTCAAGCGCGTGGCGCAGCACCGCGACCAGGTCGGCAAGCTCGGCTTCGAAGTGCCGAACAAGCCCTGAGGCGGCGTCTGAACAAGGCCGGTCGCGACGCCGCCTGCGCGGCGCCAGGCCGGCGCACTCCCCGGCGTCCGGGCGCCGGCCAGGCGGCGGCAGGCACCGCCACAGCGAACAGCCAGCGCCGAGACGCCATCGCACCTGGCCTCGCCTGCGCCGGACCATCGATCATCCTTCGCTCAGCGAAGCGCCCGGCGCGGCCCGTATGATCGGCGGTGCCCTCCCCCACAGACAGGTGCACCGCTTGGCCAGCGTCCTCTCCGACCCTCTCGACGAAGCGCCGCGCGGCTGCGCCGCGGACGCGACCCTGCTGCGCGGCCAGGTGTTCGCGCAGAACTGCCCCTCCCGCGCGGTGCTCAGCCATGTCACCAGCCGCTGGGGCGTGCTGGTGCTGGTGGCGCTGCGCAAGGGCACGCACCGTTTCGGCGACCTGCGCCGCAGCCTGGAAGGGGTCAGCGAAAAGATGCTGTCGCAGACCCTGCAGGCGCTGGAGGCGGACGGCCTGGTGCAGCGCACCGCCTACCCGGTGGTGCCGCCGCACGTGGAATACGACCTGACCCCGCTCGGCGAGCAAGCCGCCGCGCACGTGCATGCCCTGGTGGACTGGATCGAGCGCAACATCGGCGTGATCCTCGGCGGCGGCGCGCCGCTGGATGCGGCATAGCGCCTTCACGCCCAGAGGTCTCGCGGCTGAAGCCGCTCCTGCAGGTGACGTGATGCATGACGAAAGCGCGCGATGAGCGGCGGCCTGCAGCCGCCACGGGCGCTCCTGTGGCTCCGGTCGCGGCTGAAGCCGCTCCTACGCCGACCACTGCGGCACGCGCAGCGGCGCCTCAATCGTCGCTGTAGTTGCTCAGCGCCAGCGACAGCAGCGCCTTGGCCTGTTCGCGCAGCGAGCGCGGCTCCACGATCTCCGCATCCGAGCCGTAGTGCAGCACGTCCATCAGCAGTTCGCGCGAGACGCTGTAGGGCACCTTCAGTTCGTAGCGGCCGTCGGCCAGGAAGCGGCCCTGCTGCTTGGAATGCCAGTGCTCGTCGGCGACCCAGCGCGCCGCCTTGGGGCTGAACACGATGGTGGCCCAGCCCTTGGGCGCGCCGGAGAAGATGCCGTAGCTGGCCGCCAACTGCGAATCCAGCTCGGCGTCGGCCACGTCCTGCGCCGGCTGGTCGAGCAGGCGCGCATGGTTGATGCGGTCCACCGCGAAGCTGCGCACCGCGTCGCGGCCATGGTCCCAGGCATCCAGGTACCAGTTGTCGCGATAGTGGGTGATGCGCTGCGGCGACACCGTGCGCTTGGTCGATTCGTCGGTGGAGCGGGCACGGTAGTCGAAGGACAGGCGCTTGCGCTCCAGCACCGCCGAGGCGACGGTCCGGAAACTGGCTTCGTCGAGCTTGCGGCCGCGATGCGGGATCACCCGCACCCGCTCCACCGGCCAGTGGGTCGCCCCGGCCTGGGCCGCGAGCAGGCTCTCGATGCGCTGCTGCAGCGGCGCCAGCACCGAGGACAGCACCCCGCCGCCGGTCCGCGCCAGCAGTTG
>JBEVKG010000026.1:0-12028 GCA_040509765.1 Xanthomonas sp. | reverse complement strand
CATTAGCGCGTCGACGCTGGTGGTGACGTAGCCCTTCTCGAGCAACGGATTGTCGCCCTCGGGGCGCAGGATGTCGTCCACCCGCCCTTCCGGGATCGGGTTGGTCATCAGGCGATCCAGGGTCTGAATCACTCCCATTCCAGCGCTCCCTTCTTCCACACGTAGACAAAACCGAGGAACAGCATGCCGACGAACAGGCCCATGGTGACCAGGGAGCGAGCGCCCAGGTCCATGAACACCTGCGTCCACGGCACGATGAAGATGATTTCCAGATCGAAGACGATGAACTGGATGGCGATCAGGTAGTAGCGCACGTCGAACTTCATGCGCGCGTCCTCGAAGGCCTCGAAGCCGCACTCGTAGGGCGAGAGCTTCTTCAGGTCGGGACGCCGGGGACCGAGGAACCGCCCCACCAGCATCAGCGCGACGCCGATACCGGTGGCCACGATCAGAAACAGCAGGGTCGGCAAATATTCGGCCAGCACTCGCAATTCTCTCTTGCCTGTGCCCGCGCGCGTGCCGCGCAGGCATGGGATAGACGATCCTCCGGGCAGAGGCGTGATGCCCTTGCGCAGAAACCGTAGCCAAACAATGGTGCCCAAGAGGGGACTCGAACCCCTACGACCTAAGTCGCTACCACCTCAAGGTAGTGCGTCTACCAATTCCGCCACCTGGGCTTGCGTAAAACCTGCGCGGCAATCCCGCCGCGCAGCATATTGTAACCGTCTTCAGTCTTTCTGCGACGGGGCAGGCGACTTTTCTTGTGCTTTTTCCGGCGCCTGCTGGGCGGCCGGGGCGGCGGCGGGGGCCGCCGGCGCCTGCGGGACCTGCAGCTCGCCGGCCGGCGCGGTCGGGGCCGGGGTCGCGGACTGCGACATCACGCCCAGATTGGCGTCGGCAGGACGCGCGCTGTGGCCGGCGTACCAGGCCATGAACAGGCTGATGGCAAAGAACACCACGGCCAGCCACTTGGTGGACTTGGACAGGATGTGGGACGCGCCGCGCGATCCGAAAACGGTGCCGGACGCGCCGGCGCCGAACCCGGAACCCGCCGCCGCACCGGCGCCGCGCTGCATCAGGATCAGCGCGATCATCGCGATCGCCACCAGCACGTAGACCACATTGAGGATGACCATCAGCATTTCGAAATCCGTCCGGACAGTACGACTTGGGGGACGAACGGCCGCCACCGGCAGCCGTTCGCTCAACAGGCGGCCGCCGCTCGCACGATGGCCAGGAATTCCGCGGCGACCAGCGAGGCGCCGCCCACCAGCCCGCCATCGACATCCGGCTGCGCGAACAGCTCGGCGGCGTTGTCGGGCTTGACGCTGCCGCCATACAGGATCGGCAACGAATCCGCGATTCTAGCATCGCGCGCCGCCACTTCGCCACGGATGAACGCATGCACCGCCTGCGCCTGCGCCGGGCTGGCGGTGTGGCCGGTGCCGATCGCCCAGACCGGCTCGTAGGCCACCACCGCCCGGGCGAACCCGTCGGCGCCGACCAGGTCCAGCACCGGCGCCAGCTGCGCGGCGATCACCGCCTCGGTCCGCCCGGCCTCGCGCTGCTCCAGGGTCTCGCCCACGCACAGGATCGGAACCAGCCCGGCGTGCATGGCGGCGGCGAACTTGCGCGCGACCAGTTCGCTGCTCTCCTGGTGGTACTGGCGCCGCTCCGAATGCCCGACCAGGCCGAAGTCGGCGCCGACGTCGACCAGCATCGCCGCCGACACCTCGCCGGTGTAGGCGCCCTTCTCGTTGCTGCTGACGTCCTGCGCGCCGAAGCGCAACATCCGGTCCTCGAAATTCTCGATCAGGTCGCCCAGGTACGGCAGCGGCGGCAGGATCACCACCTCGACGTCGGCGTCGGCGCCGGACAGCCCGGCGACGATCTCCCGCATCAGCTCGGCGGCGAAGTGGCGGGTGCCATGCAATTTCCAGTTTCCGGCTACGATCTTGCGTCGCATCGGCGCATCTCCGGCGAAAAAGTGCCGAGAGGATAGCCGATGCGCCGCCAAGGGCCGGCATCGCCCCTGCCGTACCGCCCTCCCCCGCTGACCGCTTCACGTGCAGAGACCGCCATGACCCAGCTCTCCGGCTACGCCCTGATCACCGGCGCCTCCAGCGGCATCGGCCGCGAGATCGCCCGCGAATACGCCCGCCGCGGCGTGCCGCTGATCCTCAGCGCGCGCCGCGAGGCGCTGCTGCAGGCGCTGGCCGCGGAACTGCGCCCGCAGGTGCCGGTGGAGGTCGTGGTCGCCGACCTGGCCGACCCGGCGGCACCGGCCGCGCTGGTGGCGGAGCTGGAGCGGCGCGGGCTGGCGGTGCGAATCCTGGTCAACAATGCCGGCTACGGCGTGCCCGGCCGCTACATCGCCCAGGACTGGGCGGTGCACGCGGCGTTCCTGCAGGTGATGGTCGGCGCCGTGTGCGAGCTGACCTGGCGGCTGCTGCCGGCGCTGCGCGCCAGCGGCCACGGCCGCATCCTCAACGTCGCCTCGTTCGCCGCCCTGGTGCCCGGCGCCGACGGCCACACCCTGTACGCGGCGGCGAAGAGCTTCATGCTGCGCTTCAGCGAATCGCTGGCACTGGAGAACGCCGACCGCGGGGTCGGCGTCTGCGCGCTGTGTCCCGGCTTCACCTGGTCCGAGTTCCACGACGTCACCGGCACCCGCGAACAGATGGACGCATTGCCGCGCTGGCTCTGGCTGCAGACCGCGGCCGTGGCCCGCGCCGGCATCGACGGCGCCGAGCGCGGCAGGGTGCGGGTGGTCCCGGGCGCGGTCTACCGCGCCCTGCTCGGCCTCACGGCGCTGCTACCCAATGCCTTGCTGCTACGCCTGATGGGACGCGGCTCGCATCGGATCAGGAGTGTGGAATGAGGCCGGGAATGGGGAATGGGGAATGGGGAAACGGGAATGGAAACAGCCGCGCCTCCAAGCCGATAGATGCCTGTGACACTACTGGCCACGGAAACCCGCTTTTAACGATTCCCCACTCCCGATTCCCGACTCCCGGCTACTTCAGCTTGATCTCGCGCAACCGCTCTTCCAGATAGCCCTGCGCGGTGATCGGCTCGGGATAGCGGCTGGGGTTGTCGGCGCTGACGCAGGACGGCAGCACGTCGATCACGAAGTCCGGGTTCGGGTGCAGGAAGAACGGCACCGAGTAGCGCGGCTGGCGCGCCTGCTCGCCCGGCGGGTTGACCACGCGGTGGGTGGTCGAGGGATACACGTGGTTGGTCAGGCGCTGCAGCATGTCGCCGATGTTGACCACGATGGTGTCGGCATCGGAGGTGAACGGCACCCACTCGCCCTGCTTGGACTTCACCTCCAGGCCGGCGGCGCTGGCGCCGACCAGCAGGGTGATCAGGTTGATGTCCTCGTGGGCGCCGGCGCGCACGTTGGGAATGTCGTCGGCGGTGATCGGCGGGTAGTGGATCGGGCGCAGGATCGAATTGCCCGAATCGGTCTTGTCGACGAAGTAGTGCTCGGGCAGGCCGATGTGCAGGGCCAGCGCCGACAGCACGCGCGCGCCGAGCTGGTCCAGCGCCTGGTACAGGCCGTAGCCGTGGGCGCGGAAGCCGGGCACTTCGCTCGGCCACAGGTTCGGCGGCATCACCGCGCGGTACGGGGAGTCGTCGGCGATCTCGCGGCCGATGTGCCAGAACTCCTTCAGGTCGAAATGCTTGGAGTCCTTGGCGGTCTCCACGCCGAAGGCGGTGTAGCCGCGCGCGCCGCCGCTGCCCGGCAGGTGGTACTTGCGCTTGGTCTCCTCGGGCAGGGCGAAGAACGCCTTGAACACGTCGTAGGCCGCGTCGATCTGCGCCTGGTCGATGCCGTGGTTGCGGATGCCGGCGAAGCCCCACTCGCGGTAGGCCGCGCCCAGCTCGGCGACGAACGCGTCGCGGTCGGTGTCGAAACGGGTGATGTCGAGGGTGGGAATGCGCGCAGTCATGGCAGGAACCGTCATCTCGTGAAAGGGAACAAACGCCGCGCTCAGCGCAGCAGGCGATACAGCAGGTAGAACGTGACCGCCTTGGCGACGATCACGAAGAGGGCAACGGCGATCGACTCACGCCGCGTCACGGACCGCCTCGGCCAGCGCGTCCAGGGTCTGCCGCATCAGCGCGGCATCGTCGGCCTCGACCGTGACCCGCACCACCGGCTCGGTGCCGGAGGCGCGCAGGAAGGCGCGTCCGCGCCCCTGCACCGCCGCCTGCGCCGCGGCCAGCGCGGCCTTCACGGTGTCGGCATCGAGCGGGCGCACGCCCGGCTGCAGGCGCACGTTGACCGTCTGCTGCGGCACCTTGTGCAGGCCGGCCAGCGCCTGGCGCAGGGTCTGCCGCGAGCGCTTGAGCACTTCCAGCACCTGCAGCGCGCTGACGATGGCGTCGCCGGTGGTGGCGCGATCCAGGCACAGCATGTGCCCGGAGGCCTCGCCACCGAGCACGCCGCCCTGTTCGACCAGCGCCTGGTGCACGTGGCGGTCGCCGACCTTGGCGCGCAGGAACGGCACCTGCAACGCGGCCAGCGCCCGTTCCAGGCCGTAGTTGGTCATCAGCGTGCCGACCACCGGACCGTGCAGGCGCCCACTGGCCTGCCAGCCGCAGGCCAGCACGTACAGCAGGCCGTCGCCGTCGACCGGGTTGCCCTGGTCGTCGGCCATCAGCACGCGGTCGCCGTCGCCGTCGAAGGCGATGCCCAGGTGCGCGCCATGGTCGCGCACGTTGGCGGCGAGATTGTCGATGTGCATCGAGCCGACGCCGGCGTTGATGTTGAGCCCGTCAGGCGCCGCGCCGATCGCGATCACCTCCGCGCCCAGTTCGCGGAACAGCAACGGCGCGATGTGGTAGGTCGCGCCGTGCGCGCAGTCCAGCACCAGCTTCAGTCCGCGCAGGTCGAAGCCGCGCGGCACGCTGGCCTTGCAGAACTCGATGTAGCGGCCGATCGCCTCGCGTGCGCGCATCGCCTTGCCCAGCCGCTCGGACTCGACCGTGGCGAACGGCGCGTCCAGGGCCGCTTCGATCGCCTGCTCGGTGGCGTCGTCGAGCTTCTCGCCGTGGGCGGAAAAGAACTTGATGCCGTTGTCGTAGTGCGGATTGTGCGAGGCGCTGATCACGATGCCGGCATCGGCGCCGAGCGTCCGGGTCAGGAACGCCACCGCCGGGGTCGGCATCGGCCCGAGCAACTGCACGTTGGCGCCGGCCGCGACCAGCCCGGCCTCCAGCGCCGACTCGAACATGTAGCCGGAGATGCGCGTGTCCTTGCCGATCACCACGGTCGGCCGTGCGGTGCCGCCGGCGACCAGCACGCGACCCAGCGCGTTGCCCAGGCGCATCACGAAATCGGCGGAAATCGCGCCCTGCCCGACCCGGCCACGGATGCCGTCGGTGCCGAAGTATTTGCGTTGGCTCATGCGCTGGGGAATCGGGAAGGGGGAATCGGGAATCGGGAACAGTTGGAGACGTCAAGGAATCGCGACAACCACGGGCTTGCCTCGCGATGCAACGCGCGCGCGACACCACGACTCCCTATTCCCCATTCCCGGCTCCCGGCCTTCATGCCAGCGCCTCGGTCTTCGCCGGCGTCGGCTGCCGCATCATCAGCGCCAGCAATTCGGACAGGCGGTCGCGCAGTTCGCGGCGGTCGCAGATCTGGTCGATGGCGCCGTGCTCGAGCAGGAACTCCGAACGCTGGAAGCCTTCCGGCAGGGTCTCGCGCACGGTCTGCTCGATCACGCGCGGGCCGGCGAAGCCGATCAGCGCGTACGGCTCGGCGATGTTGATGTCGCCGAGCATGGCGAAGCTGGCCGACACGCCGCCGGTGGTGGGATGGGTCAGCACCGATACGTACGGCAGGCCGGCCTCGCGCAGGCGGCCGAGCGCGGCCGAGGTCTTGGCCATCTGCATCAGCGAGAACAGGCCTTCCTGCATGCGCGCGCCGCCGCTGGCGGAGAAGCACACGAACGGGGAACCGATCTTCAGCGCGGTCTCCGCGGCCAGGGCGAAACGCTCGCCGACCACCGAGCCCATCGAGCCGCCCATGAAGGCGAAATCGAACGAGGCCGCGACCAGCGGCTGGCCCTTGAGCAAGCCCTGCATCGCCACCAGCGCGTCGTATTCGCCGGTGCTCTTCTGCGATGCCTTGATGCGCTCGCCGTACTTCTTCTGGTCCTTGAACTTGAGCGCGTCGGTCGGGCCCAGGCGCGCACCGATCTCGGTCGGCGCGGTGTCGGCATCGAACAGCGCGGCCAGGCGCGCACGCGCGCGGATCGCCATGTGGTGGCCGCACTTCGGGCACACCTCCAGGTTCTCCTCCAGCTCCGGCCGGTACAGCACGGCGCTGCAGTTGGGACACTTCTCCCACAGGCCTTCGGGAACGCTGCGCTTCTTGCTGGGCGTGCTGTCGGTGCGAATGCCCGAAGGCATCAATTTGCTGAGCCAACTCATGCGATGTGACGATCCATTGGGCGGCCGCGAGAGCCGCAGAGGGGCGACAGTCTAACTCGGTCCCCCGGTGGCCTGCAGACGGTGGCGCATGGAGCCGCCGGCGCGGCCGGCACCGGCACGGGCCGCTGCCCGGGCGCTTGCCGCGGCTCGCCGACGCGTGACCTGCGGCATCGCCGCGGCCTCCCTGGGCGGACCACGATCGGACCGGGGCCAGCGGCCGCGCGCGCCATCCGATCCGCCCCGCGTGCTCGGCATGCGCCCACGCGCACGGCGGATGCGGCATCGCCGCAAACACGAACGCCCGCGCGCGGCGGGCATTCGCATGCAGACCGAAAGTGCCTCAGCCCGCGTCCAGCGCCTGCCGCAGCGGGGTCAGGAACGCCAGGGCGGCGTCGCGCGCGGCCTGCGGGCTGGCGGCCTCGGCCAGCGCCGCGACCAACGCGCTGCCCACCACCACGCCGTCGGCATCGACGGCCATGGCCTTGGCGCTGGCCGCGTCCTTGATGCCGAAGCCGGCCACCACCGGCACCGGGCAGCGCGCGCGCAACTGGCGCAGGCGGTCGCCGGCGGCGCGGGTGTCGAGGTGGTCGGCACCGGTGACGCCGGCGAAGCTGACGTAGTAAAGATAGCCGCGCGCCGCATCGCACAACAGGCCGATGCGCGCATCGCTGGTGGTCGGCGAGGCCAGCACGATCAGGTCCAGCCCCGTATCGGCGAAGACCGCCAGGGTCTCGGCCGACTCCTCCGGCGGCAGGTCGACCAGCAGCACGCCGTCCACGCCGGCGGCCACCGCCTCCTCGGCGAAGCGCGCGGTGCCGTGGATCTCCACCGGGTTGAGGTAGCCCATCAGCACCACCGGGGTGGTGGCGTCGTCGCGACGGAACGCACTGACGGTCTCCAGCACGTAGCGCAGGCCGGCGCCGCGCGCCAGTGCGCGTTCGGAACTGCGCTGGATGGTCGGGCCGTCGGCCATCGGGTCGGAGAACGGCACGCCCAGCTCGATCACGTCGGCACCGGCCTCGACCAGCGCGTGCATCGCCGGCACGGTCGCCTCCAGCGACGGATCGCCGGCGGTGAGGAAGGGAATCAGGGCCTTGCGGCGTTGGGCATCGAGTCGGGCAAAGGTGTCGGCGAGGCGGTTCATGTGGGACCTATGCACCCCTCTCCCGCCGGGAGAGGGGTTGGGGTGAGGGTAAGAGGCGAAGCGGTGCGGAATCTGGTTCACGGGGCTGCGTCCGCACCCCAATCCGGCGCTTCGCGCCACCTTCTCCCGAAGGAGAAGGGTGAAGCGTTACAGCACCATGCCCTCGCGCGCGGCGATGGTGTGCACGTCCTTGTCGCCGCGGCCGGACAGGTTGCACAGCACCAGCGCGTCCTTGGGCAGTTCGCGCGCCAGCTTGATCGACTGCGCCACGGCATGGCTGGACTCCAGCGCGGCGAGGATGCCCTCGGTATGCGCCAGCAGATGGAACGCGGCGAGCGCCTCGTCGTCGGTGATGCCCTGGTAGGTGGCGCGACCGCTGTCGGCCAGGAACGCGTGCTCCGGGCCCACGCCCGGGTAGTCCAGGCCGGCGGACACCGAATGGGTCTCGACGATCTGCCCATCGTCGTCGCAGATCACGTAGGTGCGGTTGCCGTGCAGCACGCCCGGCCGGCCGGCGGCGATCGAGGCGGCATGGCGGCCGCTGGCGATGCCGTCGCCGGCGGCTTCGGCGCCGTAGATCTTCACCGAAGCGTCGTTGAGGAAGGCATGGAACAGGCCGATGGCGTTGCTGCCGCCGCCGACGCAGGCGCTGATCGCATCCGGCAGGCGGCCGTAGTCGCGCAGCATCTGCTCGCGCGCCTCGCGGCCGACGATGGCGTTGAAATCGCGCACCATGCGCGGGTACGGATCGGGGCCGGCGACGGTGCCGATGATGTAGAAGGTGTCCTGCACGTTGGTGACCCAGTCGCGCATCGCCTCGTTGAGCGCGTCCTTGAGCGTGGCCGAGCCGGAGGTCACCGGCACCACCGTGGCGCCGAGCAGCTGAATCCGGTAGACGTTGATCTTCTGCCGCTCGATGTCGGTGGCGCCCATGTACACCACGCATTCCAGGCCCAGCCGCGCGGCCACGGTGGCGCTGGCCACGCCGTGCTGGCCGGCGCCGGTCTCGGCGATGATGCGGGTCTTGCCCATGCGGCTGGCCAGCAGCGCCTGGCCGATGGTGTTGTTGATCTTGTGCGCGCCGGTGTGGTTCAGGTCCTCGCGCTTGAGCAGGATCTGCGCGCCGCCGACTTCGCGGCTGAGCCGCTCGGCGTGGTAGATCGGGCTGGGCCGGCCGACGTAGTGGGTCAGGTCCTTGTCGTATTCGGCGATGAAGGCCGGATCCCGGCGCGCGGCGTCGTAGGCGGCGGCCAGCTCCTGCAGCGGGCCGATCAGGGTCTCGGCGACGAAACGGCCGCCGTAGCGGCCGAAATGGCCGGCGGCATCGGGATAGGCGTGGAAGTCGCTGACGGGGACAGAGGACATGGCGCAACCGGGGGCAACAGGACAGGCCTGCACTTTAGCGCACACGTTCCCTCATAAAAACCGATAAAGTCTGCATCGATCCGTCAGGAAAACTCACATGACCAGCGCACGCCGCCTGCCCTCGCTCAATGCCCTGCGCGCGTTCGAGGCCGCCGCGCGGCTGCGCAGCGTCGGCGCCGCGGCGGCGGAACTGCATGTCACCCATGGCGCGGTCAGCCGCCAGGTGCGGTTACTGGAGCAGGAACTGGGGTTGCCGCTGCTGCAGCGCGACGGTCGCGGCATCCGCGCGACCGCCGCCGGCACGCGCCTGTGCGAGGCCGCCGGCAACGCCTTCGCACAGTTGCACGAGGCGGTGGCGGAGCTGCGCCGCCCGCAGCGCCCGGCCGCACTGGTGCTGGGCTGCCCCGGCAGCATCCTCGCCCGCTGGATGATCCCGCGGCTGCAGGCGCTGCAGCGCGACCTGCCGGCGCTGACCCTGCACCTGTCCGCGCACGAGGGCGACTTCGCCGCCGACCTGGACGGCCTGGATGCGGCACTGCTGTTGGGCCAGGCGCCGTGGCCGGCGGAGTGGCAGGTCCGTGTGCTGGCGGCGGAGTGGATCGGCCCGGTGCTCAGCCCCACCCTGCCGCAGGCCCCGGCACTGGCCGCGGCCGCACCGGCAGCGCTGCAGGGACTGCCGCTGCTGCATACGGTGTCGCGCCCGCAGGCCTGGCCGGCCTGGGCCGAGGCGCAGGGGCTGGCGCCGGCGCAGCTGCGCTACGGCACCGGCTTCGAGCACCTGTACTACCTGCTGGAAGCGGCGCTGGCCGGGATCGGCGTGGCGATCGCGCCGCAGCCGCTGGTCGCCGACGACCTGGCCAATGGTCGCCTGCTGGCGCCCTGGGGGTTCGTCGCCACCGGCGGCCAATGGGCCCTGTGCACGCGCCGCGATGTCCAGGATCGGCGGGTCGACGCGCTCGCCCAGTGGCTGACCCAGGAACTGCAGCGCTGAGGCCCACGCCGCCCGTCACGGCGCCGCGCGGCGCGGCGCTCAGCAGTTGGTGTTCAACTCGTGGCAGTCGGCGCGGCGCACTTCCTCGACGAACTTGCGCATCTTGTGGCCGTCCTTGATCCCGGGCTGGCTTTCGATGCCGCTGGACACGTCCACGCCCCACGGCAGGGTGCTGATGATCGCGTCGAACACGTTGTCGCCGTTGATGCCGCCGGCGAGCAGGAACGGCCGGTGCAGGCCGGTCGGCAGCCGCGCCCAGTCGAAGGACTTGCCCGAGCCGCCGCTCTCGCCGGGGGCGTGGCTGTCGAACAGGAAGCCGGCGGCATTAGGGTACTGCAGCTGCAGGGTGCGCGCGTTGATCTCGCCGCCGCCCATCGGCACCGCCTTCAGGTAAGGCAGGTTGAAGCTGCGGCAGAAGCCGTCGTCCTCGTCGCCGTGGAACTGCAGCAGGGTCGGACGCACCGTGCGCAGCACCTCGCGCACCTCGTCCTTGGGGTTGTCGCGGAACAGCGCCACCACGTCCACCATGGGCGCGGCGGCCTGGCGCATGGCCCGCGCCTCGGCCGGTGCCACCCGCCGCGGACTGCCGTGGGCAAAGACGAACCCGATCGAGTCCACGCCCAGCTCACCCGCCAGGCGGATGTCGCCGGCGCGGGTCATGCCGCAGAACTTGATGCGGGTGCGATACAGCGTGCGATTCATAGCGTGACCTCGTCCGGAAGCGTCCAGTGGGCGGGATAGAGCGGACCCACGAAGACCAGGCCCTGCGGCGGCGCCGTCGGACCGGCAACACGGCGATCGCGTCCCGCGAGCAGTTCGCCAATCCAGGACACCGGCTTTTCGCCCGTTCCCACCATGACAAGCGAACCAACGATATTGCGCACCATGTGATGAAGGAATGCATTGGCCTGGACCTGGATCTCGACCAGCTCGCCGCTGCGGGTCACCGCGATCGACTGCAGCTCGCGGCGCGCATGCAGCGCCTGGCACTGCACGCTGCGGAAGGCGCTGAAGTCCTGTTCGCCCAGCAGCGCCTGCGCCGCGGCGTGCATGGCCTCGGCCTGCAGCGGCCGCCGCTCCCAGCTCAGGGTCTGCCGGTACAGCGCCGGGCGCACCTGGCGGTTGAGCAGGCGGTAGCGGTAGCGGCGCGCGCGCGCGGAGAAGCGCGCATGGAAGTCGTCGGCCACCGGCACGCACCAGCGCACGCACACCGACGGCGGCAGCCGCGCGGTGGCACCCAGCATCCAGCCGCGCGCGGAGCGCGGCGCGGCGCAGTCGAAATGCACCACCTGGCATTCGCCGTGCACGCCGGCATCGGTGCGGCCGGCGCAGACCACGCTGACCGGCGCGTCGGCCACCGACGACAGCGCCGCCTGCAGCGTCGCCTGCACGCTGGGGCCGCCGCTCTCGCCCAGTTGCTGCCAGCCCTGGAACTCGCTGCCGTCGTACTCCACACCTCGCGCGTAGCGCATGGCGACCTCCCCTGCAGGGTGGCATCTGCGTCGACATGGCGTGCGGCCGGCTGACGCAGGGCGCCGGCGACGCCGCCGCCGTGGCCTGGCCGGGTCGGGCGCAGCACGCGTGTGGCTGCGCCCGTCCGCGGCCGATGGGCCGCATGCCGTGGGGCCGTCCCGATCCAGGCCGGACGGCCGCGGCAAGCGCGCCGCGCGCCGCCTGCCGCCATCAGTCCAGCCGTCCCAGCAATTGCAGCGCCTCGGCGCGCGCGGCCGGGTCGCCGCTGGCCGCGACCTCGGTCAGCAGGGTGCGTGCGGTCTCGTTGTCGCCCAGGTCCATGTACGCCACGGCCAGTTCCAGGCGCTCGCGGCCCGCCGGCGGATACGGCGATGGCGCTTCGGGCTGTGCGGGTGCCGGTGCCGGTGCCGGTGCGGGCGCCGGCGCGGCAGGCTGGTGCCAGGTCGGCTCCTGCCGGCCGGCGCCGGCATCGCTGTCGCCGATCGGCACCGCGACCACCGGCGCCGGCTGCCGCCAGGCTGCCTCGGCCGCGGACTCGGCGGCCGCGGTGGCCTCCGGACGGGCGTCGGCCGGGTCGGCCGGGTCGGCCGGGTCGGCCGGGTCGG
>JBEVKG010000025.1:0-6233 GCA_040509765.1 Xanthomonas sp. | reverse complement strand
GCCGAACCACCGGATGAACAGGAAGCTCAGGCAGCAGCCGGTGCCCGGACCGAAGAAGCCCTCGTACACGCCGATCGCCGCGCCGATCGCCAGCGCGCTCGCCCGTTCGCGGCGGCCGACGTGGCGCGGGCGGTGCAGCGCGCCGAAGTCCTTCTTGACCAGCGTGTAGCCCAGCATCGCGATCAGCAGCACCAGGATCAACGGCCGCACCGCCTGTTTCGGCAGCAGGCTCACCGCGGTGGCGCCGAGGAAGGCGAACACGAACGCGGCTGCGGTCGCGTACAGCACCGGCCGCCACGGCAGGCGCACGTGGCGCGCGTAGCGCCAGGCGGCGGCGCCGGTGCCGGCCATGGAACTGAACTTGTTGGTGCCCAGGATCACCGCCGGCGCCTGCTGCGGCAGCGTCGCGAACAGCCCCGGCAACTGGATCAGGCCGCCGCCGCCCACCGCCGCGTCCACCAGCCCGGCGACGAAGGCGATGCACAGCAGCCAGGGCAGTTCGGTAGGAATCGACTCGAGCACGCCGGCGCTCCGCGCAAGGGGCCGCAAGCATAGCCGCCACCGGTCGCGGCGCGGGCGCGGCGTGCGCGGTGGCGCCGCAGCCGGCACAATCGGCACATGCCTCCGTCCGCCCCGCGCCTTGCCGATCCTTGCCCCTGCGGTCGTCCGCACGACTACGCGCATTGCTGCGGGCCGTACCACGCCGGCGCCCCTGCGCCGGATGCCGAATCCTGGATGCGCTCGCGCTACAGCGCCTACGTGCGCCGCGACGCCGACTACCTGCGCACGAGCTGGCATCCGTCCACCTGCCCGCCGCAGGTGGAGCTGGAGCCGGGCACGGTCTGGCTCGGCCTCACCGTGCAGCGCGTGCTGCAGACCGGCACCGACAGCGCCGAGGTCGTGTTCCTGGCGCGCTACCGCATCGGCGGCGGCAGCGCGGTGCGCATGACCGAGCACAGCCGCTTCGTGCGCGAGGACGGACGCTGGTACTACCTCGACGCGCTGGACTGAACCGGCGCGCGTCGTGCCGGCGCTGCGCACGGCCGGACACCGCCGTTCGTTGGCGCCGCCGGCGTCGCGCTCCTTGCGCTTCGAACCCAGCGCCGCAGAGGCCCGAACGCCGTGCGTGTCGCGGCCGCGGCGTCGCGTGCGCGCTCTGCCCGCCAAGCCGCGCTCGGAACCCACTGCCGCTCACGCGCCGTCGCGCCCGCGTCGCGTGAGCGGAGCGCACACGCGGCGGTTGTTTATGATGTCGGCCCTGCCGTCGGCGAGGAAGTTTCGATGATGCGTTTCGCCTGGATCCTGCTGCTGGCGGCCCCGTGCGCGCTCGCGCAGACGTTGCCTGCGGCGACGCCGTCCTCACCCGATCCGGCCTTCGCCACCTGCGTGGCCGGCCTGCGCACGGCCGCGGCCAAGGCCGGCGTGGCCGCGCCGTCCTTCGACCGCTTCACCGCCGGCCTGCAGCCGGACCCGAGCGTGCTGCCGCTGCTCGATGCCCAGCCCGAATTCACCACGCCGATCTGGGACTACCTGGCCGGCCTGGTCGACAGCCAGCGCATCGACGACGGCCGCGCCATGCTCGCCGCGCACCGCGACCTGCTCGCGCAGGTGGCGCAGCACTATGGCGTGGACCCGGAGACGGTGGTCGCGGTGTGGGGCGTGGAGAGCGACTACGGCCGCATCTCCGGCAAGCGCCCGCTGCTGGTGTCGCTGCTGACCCTGTCGTGCGAAGGCCGCCGGCAACCGTTCTTCCGCAGCGAACTGTTCGCGCTGCTGAAGCTGCTGCAGGCCGGCGACCTGCGGCCCGAGGGCCTGACCGGTTCCTGGGCCGGCGCCTTCGGCCATACCCAGTTCATGCCCAGCACCTACGCCCGCGTCGCCGTGGACGGCGACGGCGACGGCCGTCGCGACCTGGTCGCCAGCATTCCCGATGCGCTGGCCTCCACCGCCAACTATCTCAAGCTGGCCGGCTGGCAGAGCGGCCAGCCGTGGGGACTGGAAGTGAAGCTGCCGGCCGGCTTCGACCCGGCGCTGGCCGGGCGCACCCAGCGCCGGCCGCTGTCGGACTGGCGCGCGCGCGGCCTGACCGCCGCCGATGGCAGCGCGCTGCCGGCGCTGGCGGCGCAGACGCCGGCGGCGGTGCTGATCCCGGCCGGCGTGCACGGCCCGGCGTTCCTGGTGTTCCGCAACTACGACGCGATCTACGCCTACAACGCCGCCGAAAGCTACGCGCTGGCGATCGCGCTGCTGTCCGACCGGCTGCGCGGCAAGCCCGGGCTGGTCGCCGCCTGGCCGACCGACGACCCCGGCCTGGGTCGTCCCGAGCGGCGCGAACTGCAGACCCTGCTGCTGGCACGCGGCCACGCCATCGGCCAGGCCGACGGCGCCATCGGCACCGCCACCCGCCGCGCGATCCAGGCCGAGCAGCAGCGCCTGGGCCTGCAGCCGGCCGACGGCCGCGCCGGGCAACGCATCCTCGACGCGCTGCGCCGCGAGGCCGGCGGCGTCCCCCCGACACCCGCGCCGACCCCGGCCACGCCGCCGCAGCAACCTGCATCTGCACCTGCACCTGCACCGGCATCGTCGCCCGCACCCGCACCCGCACCCGCACCCACATCGACGCCGGCACCCTCGGCCACGCCCGCACCGACGCCGTTCGGCGGCACGCCGCCCACCGCGTTCCGGCTGCCGGCCGCCTACCCGGCCTTCGCCCAATCCCCCGCGCCACGGAGCATCCACCCCATGTCCGACGTCCCCGGCCTGAGCACAGGCGACTTCCACGGCTATCCCTCGCTGCTGGTGGAAACCCCGCAGTCCACCGCGGCGATCAGCCTGTTCGGCGGCCAGGTGCTGTCGTTCGTGCCCAAGGGCGGCACCGACGCGCTGTGGCTGTCGCCGAGCGCGCAGCCCACGCCGACGCCGGTCCGCGGCGGCACCCCGGTGTGCTGGCCGTACTTCGGCCGCCAGGGCCAGAGCGACGCCGTGCCTGCGCATGGCTTCGTGCGCACGGTGCCCTGGCAGTTGCAGGAGGCGCGGCGCGAGGCCGACGGCACGCTGGTCCTGACCCTGGCGCCGCCCGACTTCGACGACCTGCCGCTGCGCCTGCGCATGCAACTGCGCATCGGCGCCACCCTGGAGCAGCGCCTGGTCACCGACAACGTCGGCGCCGCGCCGGCGCGCTTCACCCAGGCGCTGCACAACTACTTCCGCGTCGCCGACGCCACCCAGGTGCGGGTGCAGGGCCTGGACGGCCTGGATTACCTGGACAAGTTCGAAGGCTACGCCACGCCGCATCGCCAGCACGGCGACTGGAGCCTGCAGGACCCGCGCGACCCCGGCCGCAGCGACCGCATCTATACCGGCGCCGGCGGCCGCTACACCCTGCTGGACCCGGGCCTGCAGCGCCGCATCGAGATCGCGACCACCGGCAGCCGCACGCTGGTGGCCTGGAACCCGGGCGAGGCCGGCGCGCAGAAGATGGCCGACGTCGGCCCGCACTGGCGCCAGGTCGTGTGCCTGGAAGCGGCCAACGCCGGGCCCGAGGTGATCGAGCTGGCGCCGGGCGCCCAGCACGTCCTGCAGCAGACCATCTCGGTGGTGGCGTTGTGACCCCTGGCGGGCGGCGGCACCGCGTGCGGCTGCCCGCTGGGTGGACGACGGCCCCTGCCCGCTGCTGAGCGCGACGCCGGGGTGGTGCGCGGGCAGCTGTCGCCGCGGCCGTACCCTCACCCCGGCCCCTTTCCCGATGTGAGAGGGGTGTCGCTCGGTGGAGAGGACCGCAGGTCCGACGCAATCCGCCCAGCCGCGACCCTGTTGTGGGAGGGACTTCAGTCCCGACGCCACGATCTCCCCAGGTCGCGGTTGAAACCGCTCCTACGACAAGCGGCCCAGCGGCGCCGGTGATGCAGGGGTTCCAGCCCAATCCGCAATCGGCCCCGCCGCGATCCTGTTGTGGGAGGGACTTCAGTCCCGACGCCACGATCTCTGCCGGTCACGGTTGAAACCGCTCCTACGACGAGCGGCCCAGCGGCGCCGGTGATGTAGGGGTTCCAGCCCAATCCGCAATCGGCCCAGCCGCAGCCCCATGTGGGAGGGACTTCAGTCCCGACGCCACGATCTCTGCCGGTCGCGGTTGAAACCGCTCCTACGACGAGCGGCCCAACGGCGCCGGTGACGCAGGAGGGGTTCCAGCCCAATCCGCAGTCGGCCCAGCCGCAGCCCGATGTGAGAGGGACTTCAGTCCCGACGCCATGATCCCACCCGTGGCGGTCGAAACCGCCCCTGCGACGAACAGCCGCGCCACTGCGGTGGGGCAGGCACGCTGTCCGCTCCAATCCGGCAGCCCCCGCACCCGCAGTGCGCCGCTGACCAGATGCGCCGATTACACTGCCGCGTCCGCCAGGAGGCCTGCCGTGCACGCTCCGACTCCCGCCGTCCGCGCGCGCCGCGCCGCGGTCGCCTTCATCTTCGTCACCTTGCTGATCGACGTGCTGTCCTTCGGCGTCATCATCCCGGTGCTGCCCTCGCTGGTGCGCGGCTTCACCGGCGGCGATTTCGCCGCCGCGGCCAGGTGGGTCGGCTGGTTCGGCTTCCTGTTCGCCGCGCTGCAGTTCGTCAGCTCGCCGCTGCAGGGCGCGCTGTCCGATCGCTACGGCCGGCGCCCGGTGATCCTGGCCTCGTGCCTCGGGCTGGGCGTGGACTTCATGGTCATGGCCTTGGCGCAGAGCCTGCCGGTGCTGCTGCTGGCGCGCATGGTCTCGGGCGTGTTCTCGGCCAGCTTCACCTCGGCCAATGCCTACATCGCCGACATCACCCCGGCCGACAAGCGCGCCCAGGCCTACGGCATCATCGGCGCCGCGTTCGGCGTGGGCTTCGTGGTCGGCCCGCTGCTGGGCGGCTGGCTCGGCAGCCTGCACCTGCGCGCGCCGTTCTGGTTCGCCGCCGGGCTGGCCTTGCTCAACTTCCTCTACGGCCTGTGGGTGCTGCCCGAATCGCTGGCGCCGGAGCGGCGCACCGCGCGGGTGGACTGGGCGCATGCCAACCCGTTCGGCGCCCTGCGCCTGCTGCAGCGCTATCCGCAGGTGTTCGCGCTGGCCGCGGTGATCTTCCTGGCCAACCTGGCGCACTACGTCTACCCGAGCATCTTCGTGCTGTTCGCCGACTACCGCTTCGGCTGGGGGCCGAAGCAGGTCAGCTGGGTGCTGGCCCTGGTCGGCGTGTGCAGCATCGTGGTCAACGCCCTGCTGGTGGGACGGGTGGTGCGCCGCTTCGGCGAGCGCGGTGCGCTGCTGTTCGGGCTGGGCTGCGGCGTGATCGGCTTCGCCATCTACAGCGTGGCCGGCAGCGGCGCGTTGTTCCTGCTCGGGGTGCCGATCAGCGCGCTGTGGGCGGTGGCCGGGCCGGCGGCGCAGGCGATCGTCACCCGTCACGGCGGGCAGATCGCCGTGGAGAGTACGTTCGGCGTGGGGACCAAAGTGACGGTGTCGTTGCCGTATTCGCGGTGAATTTAATTATTTTCCTCTTTTTGCGTCTGGCTCTCGAAGAGCTCGCAGAGCAGATCCGTCGACGCGCCTTGGCCCATGACATGCCCGTTGTCCTGCGTCCGTTCTTCCAAGCTGCCGCGCAGATCTTGTCCGGTATAAACGAGCACACCTTCCAGACATTCGACGGCGCTGTGATAACCCATGCCGATCAAAAACGCCGACGCACCCGACGCGCGCGCGAGCTGTTGTTGCCGCTGCTCCTCCGAGAGATGTTGCATCGGCAGCCGGTTCGGCTCACTTTCGCGCAGCTGTCGATGCGTGTTCAACACGCCGACGAATTGTTGATCGCGCGGAACACCGCGGAGCATGTCCCAAACCTGGAGGATCTCCGCCGGCGAGCCCGACATATGACCGACGAACGGCTCGCGCGTGCGCATGACGCGGCTCCGCAGAATATGGGCGACGTCCCAGCGGCTGCTGTTCAGCCGAAGATCTTCGGGCACGCCCAGACGTTCATCGACCTCCGAGCCCAAATTGTGAATTCCGCTGCGCTCCGGTTTTTCGTTGGGCGGGCGCGTGCGCTCCGTCTTTTTCGTCGGTCCGACGACGCTCGATCCGCCGACTTTTTGGACGTCGCGCACGACCTTCGGGTTCACGCTCTGTAAACCTTCTTTGTCGACCTCGCTGCGGAAATGGCCGCGCAAAAGCGACGATTGCCGCTCGTTGCGACCTTCGACTCCGGTCGTCGCG
>JBEVKG010000024.1:0-14196 GCA_040509765.1 Xanthomonas sp. | reverse complement strand
TCGCCTATGCCTGGTTCGAGATGCCGATCGAACACCCGGCGCTGCCGCACCTGCACGCCTGGTACCAACGCCTGCGGCAGCGCCCGGCCTACCGCAAGGGCGTGATGACCGCGCTGACGTGAGCGGCATCGTTCACGGCCGGCGCATCGGCGCGGCGGCGGCAAGCGTGTGCCGCGCGCGTTTGCGATCCCACTCCAACGCAAGGGGCAGCCACTCTTGATCGAAGCTCCCAAGATCGTGCTCTGCATTCCCGGCCCCTGGCCGGACCGCGCCGACCTGCTCGCGCGCATCGTCCAGGACAGCGGCGGCTACCTGTTCGCCGGGCAGGTGCTGATGCACATGGACAGCGGCGAGGCGTGCGAACTGCAGTACGAGCCGCACGATGCACGCATGGCCGCCGCGTTCGCGGCCGCCGGACCGCACTGGCGCGGCTCTGCGGACATGGCGCGCATCGGCACGCATGCGTCCGTCGTCTACCTGGTCGGCGCCGGCGGCTCGCGGGTGCGTGCCGAGACGATGATGCGTGCGGCCGCGGCGCTGCTGGACGCCGGTGGCCTGGGGGTGAAGGTCGAAAGCAGCGGCGTCGCCCATGGCCCGGCCGACTGGCGCCAGTTGTGCGCGGCCCGGTCGCAAGGCAGTGCCCACCGCGCCTATGTGCTGAACATCATCGGCGCGCAGGTGCATTCCTGCGGCATGCACCAGTTCGGCATGAAGGACGCGATCGTCGCGGCGCAGGCGGCGTCCGACCCGGTCGGCCTGTTGCACACCTTCACCTGCTACCTGTTCAACGAAGCGCCCGACGTGCGCGAGGGCCATACCTTCTCGGTCGCGGCGGACGCGCCGCGCTACCGGATCCAGGCCGAGGCCAGCAGCCAGTTCCAGCCCGGCGACCTGTTCGCCAATCCCTACGGCCTGTGGCGGCTGACGCCACTGTGAGTCGCCGCAGCGCTTCCAGGCGCCGCGCCTTGGTAGGAGCGGCTGCAGCCGCGACAGAACCTCGCCGCTGAGCCCCCATCCTCAACGCGGCGCATGCACCGTCGCCGCCACCAGTCGCATCACCAGCGGCCGCACCACCAGGATGCAGCAGAACGCGGTCGGCATCGCCAGCCGGTAGGCGCCGAGCACGCGCTGCAGATAGTCCTCGCCGAGCCCGGCATTGGCCGCGGTGATCACCAGGCACATCAGCATGGCCATGATCGCGGCCATGTAGAAGGCGAACACGAACGGGGTGGTGCGCACGCCCAGTTTCAGGCGGCGTGGCGCGGCGATGTCGAGATCCTGCATGGGCGATGCCTCGGGGGGCGTTGCGGCCTGACGGCGCGGGAGGCGGCACGTTAGCAAGGCGGGTGCAGGCTCGGTAGGCGCGTGCGGCTTGCGACTTTGTAAACTGCAACTTACGAATGCATCGCGTATAGCCGTTTACGTAGTGAATCTCCTCCAGTCCATCCGCAGCTTCATCCACACCGCCGAGGCCGGCAGCGTCGCCGGCGGCGCCAAGGCCCTGGGCGTGAGCGCGGCGGCGGTGAGCCAGAACATCGCGCGGCTGGAGGCGCACCTGGGCGTGCGCCTGCTCAACCGCACCACCCGCAGCCTGGCGCTGACCGAGCGCGGCGCGCTGTACCTGGCGCAGGTGCGGCAGGTGGAATTGGACCTGGAGCGCGCGCGGCAATCGGTCGCCGACCCGCAGGCCGCACCGGAGGGGCGGCTGCGCGTGGCCAGCACCGCCGCATTCGGCCGGCACGTGCTGGCGCCGCTGCTGCCAGCGTTGGCGGCGCGGCATCCGCGCCTGTCGATCGAACTGCTGAGCGCCGATCACCGCGTCGACCATGCGCAGGAAGGCGTGGACGTCAGCATCCGCATCGAACCGCAACTGCACGACGGCCTGGTCGCACGCTGCATCGCCGCGGTGCCGTTCGTGTTCTGCGCCGCGCCGGCGTATCTGCAGCGTGCCGGCACCCCGACCACGCCGGAGCAATTGAAGGACCACGCCTGCCTGTTGTTGCGCTGGCCGGTGGACGGTCGCTATCTGCGCTGGGGGTTCGTCCGCGACGGACGCCGCTTCGATGCGGAGGTGACGCCGGCGCTGGTCGGCGACGACATCGACGCGCTCGCCGGCATGGCCGCCGCCGGCGGCGGCATCACCCGGCTGGCGGCGTTCGTGGCGCAGCCCTATCTGCAGCGCGGCACCCTGCGTGCCTTGTTCGACGCCGCTGCCGGCGCGGCCGCCGCCGTCCCCGAGCCGATGCGGCTGTACCTGTGCGTGGCCGACCGCCGCGACTTCACGCCGAAGGTGCGGATCCTGCAGGAGCACCTGGTGGCCGGCTTGCCGCCGGCGTGGCGCGCGCCTGCGGCGTAGGCGCGCGTCGCGGGCGCTGCGCTACGGCCTGCCGCCGGCCACCGCCGGCGCCGCCTCGCCTGCGGCGGCACGGCGCATCACCCAGTTGAACAGCGGGGTCGCCATCAACGTCGAGGTGATGGCCATCAGCACCAGGATCGAGAACAGGCCCTGTTCGATCACCCCGGCCTGCAGGCCGATGTTGATGATGATCAGCTCCATCAGGCCGCGCGCATTCATCAGCGCGCCGATCGCCATCGCATTGCGGTTGGTCTCGCCGCTGAGCCGCGCCGCGGCCCAGCAGGCGATGCCCTTGCCCAGGAACGAAGCCAGCAGCACGACGCCGGCGGCCAGCAGGATCTGCGGGTCCAGCAGCACGCTCAGTTCGGTCTTGAGTCCGGAGAAGGTGAAGAACATCGGCAGCAGGAACACCACCACGAACGGCTGCAGTTGCTCGCGCAGCTTCTCGGTCAGCGGGCCCTTGGGCAGGCAGGCGCCGAGCAGGAAACCGCCGAACACCGCGTGGATGCCGATCGCGTCCATCGCCCAGGCGCTGACGCAGAACAGCATCAGCACCACCGCCAGCACTCCGGCGCTCAGCGGCTGGTCGGGGCGCACGTGGTCGGCCAGGCGGCGCAGCCAGTGGCGGCCGACCAGCATCATGAACAGCGCGTAGCCCACGCCGCCGCCGATCGCCAGATAGGCGCTGCCCCAGCTCCCGCCGAAGCTGGCCAGCACAACGGCGAGGATGCACCAGGCCGCGGCGTCGTCGACCGCGCCGGCGGTCAGCGCCAGGGTGCCCAGCGGGCTGCCGGTGAGGCCGCGCTCGTGGATGATCCGCGCCAGCATCGGGAACGCGGTGATGGCGATGGCCGCGCCCAGGAACAGCGACGCCTCCAGCAGCTTGGCCTTGGCCGAGAACAGACCCGGGACGTGCAGCAGCCAGGGCGCCAGCACGAACGCCAGCGCGAAGGGCACGGCAATTCCGGCCAGCGACACGCCCATCGCACTGCGGTAGCGGGTGCGGAAGTGCTCGCCGCGGAAATCGGTGCCGACCAGGAACATGTACAGGCCCACGCCGAACTGCGCGGCCACGTACAGCATGTCCAGGGTCGGCTTGGGAAACAGCGCGTGCTGCAGGTCCGGCAGCAGCGCGCCGAACAGCGATGGGCCCAGCGCGACGCCGGCGATCATCTCGCCGACCACCTGCGGCTGGCCCAGGCGCCTGGCCAGCAGGCCGACCAGGCGGCACACCAGCAGGATCACCGCCGCCTGCAGGAAGAAATACACCGACATCTGCGGGGTGGTCATGGGCGGCCTTCCTGGAAGTGTCGGCGGATGATAGGAGGCTGGCGCCACGAACGCCATGCGGCGGCTGCGTCACGTGGTGGGGCGGGCCGCGTTTGCGGTATGGTGCCTCGCGCCGCATCGCATGCCCGACACGCGTGCGGGCCGACACCGCAGGACGCACCGGAGGACCAAGCGATGAGCAATGGATGGACGCGGCGGCAATGCCTGGGCACCGCTGTCGCAGGCGCCGTGGCCGGCCTGCTGCCAGGCGCGGCGATCGCGGAGGTTGCCACGGCCGATGCAGACGGCGCCGACGCGGTGTACCGGCGCGCGCTGGTGGTCGATGCCAATGCCCTGGCCTCGATCGGTCAGGTCTTCGATGGCGCGGATGCGCCACAGCTGCTGCAGCAACTGCGCGACTCCGGCGTGTCGGCGCTGAAGACCACCCTGGGCGGCGCGTCCGGCGACTTCGAGGCCGCCGTGCAGGACATCGCTGCCGCACAGGCGCTGGTCGAACGCCATCCCCAGCACTTTCTCAAGGTGCTGCAGGCGGGCGACCTGCGTCGGGCCAAGCGCGACGGCCGCGTCGCGCTGATCTTCTCCTTCGAATCGGCGACGATGCTGGAGGACAAGCCTGCGCGCATCGACCTGTTCCGCCAGCTCGGCGTGCGCGTCATGCAATTGACCTACAACCGCACCACGCCGTTCGGCGTCGGCTGCCTGGATGGCGACGCGGGCGGCGTCACCGCGCTCGGCCGCGACGCGATCGCGCGCATGAACCGGCTCGGGGTGGCGCTGGATCTCAGCCATTGCAACCAGCAGACCACCCGCGACGGCATCGCCCTGTCGCAGCGCCCGCCGGTTGTCACCCATGCCGGTTGCGCCGCGGTGTTCGCGCATCCGCGCAACAAGCAGGATGCCGAACTGCGCGCCCTGGCCGACAAGGGCGGGGTGATGGGCGTGTACATGCTGCCGTTCCTGACCGAGGACAGTCGCCAGCCGCAACTGGCCGACTACCTGCGCCACCTGCAGCACGCCCTGGACGTGTGCGGCGAAGACCATGTCGGTATCGGCACCGATTCGCTGTTCTTCCCGATCACCGAGCAGGATCGGCGCGCGTTCGAGGCCGACCTGGTGCAGCGCCGCCGCGAAGGCATCGGCGCCCCGGGCGAGAACCGTCTGCCCTACCTGCCCGACGTCAACACCCCGCGCAAGCTCGAACGCGTCGCCGACGCGCTGCTGCGTCAGGGCTACGGCGCACGCGTGACCGAGAAGGTGCTGGGGCTGAACTTCGAACGGGTCTTCGGCGAAATCTGGGGCGTGTGATGCCGCGGCGCCGCGCGGCAGAGGCTCTGTGGTGCGATCGCGGTCGCCGGCGGGTGCGGGCTGAAAATTTTTTGGATTACCTGTAATGCCGCCCGTGCGGCTTTTCACCAATCCGCTTTTTCACCAAAAGGAAAGATGGACATGCAGCAACATTCGGATGGACAGCGCCCTGCGGCGGGAATGTCGCGCCGTGATTTTTCCCGCTTCGTGGGGCTGGGCGGCATGGCCGGTGTGGCGGCGCTCGCCGGCGTGGACGTGGCCGGCGCCAACACCAATACCACGCAGGCGGCCGCCGCACCGTCCGCCATTGCCAATGTCAAGGATTTCGGCGCGGTCGGGGATGGCGCGACCAACGACCAGCCGGCGATCCAGGCGGCCCTGGACAGCGTGGGTACTAATGGCGGCTATGTGTTCTTCCCCGCCGGCTCCTATCGGGTCGACTTTCCGTTGTTCGTGAAGAGCAAGGTCAACAGTGCCGCAGGCTTCGTGGTGGCTGGCTCTGGGCAGAACTGCGCCATTCGCGCCGGTGACAACTTCCCGTCCAACGTGGCCCTGGTCTACGTGCTTGGCGGCAACGCCGCGCTGTACGACCTCGGGCTGGATGGCATGAATCGCGCGCAGAATGGCGTGGAGTATGCGTATTCCGATCCCGACCGCCCGGACGACCGGACCATCCTGATTCAGGGCGTGGCGTTCTCGCGGTTCCTGTCCAACGGCTTCCACTGCGTCGGTGGCGAGGGCTATCAGATCCGCGAGTGCTTCTTCAATTCCATCGGCGACTATGCCGTGTACAACCGCAATGGCGGCATCAATTCCTTCGTCGAAGGCAACTACATGCTCGGTTGCGGAGGCGTCTATCTGGGCGCGACATCGGCGCAGCCAGAGGGGGTCAGGATCGTCAACAACACCATTCTTGCCTCTGCCGGTGCCGGCATCGGCGTGTATGTCGACCGCGGCATGGAAATCAACATTTCGCACAACGTGATCGACCAGGTCGGGGTGGCTTCGGTGCAGATCACCAACAACAGCTCCTACGTCAAATGCATCGGCAACTGGCTGTCGGGACCGCCCGGCACCGTGGTGTGCTCGTTGAGTCAGGATGCCAATTCGATCACCTTCGCCGACAACACCTTCGAAGGCGGCGACTTCCAGTTGTCGGTGGTCTCCGACACCGTCGGCCGCATCCACGACATCACCGTCCACAACAACATTTTCAACAACACGCGCGATACCGCGATGTTCTTCAATAACATTTCCAGAGTCAGCATCATCGGCAACCATTGCCGATCAAGCGGCAAGGAATCGTTGTTCTGGGGCGGCGGCCAGTACGGCGTGGCGATGGGCAACGTGCTCTGGAAGGGCCCGAACGCCGCTGCCGGATTGGTACAGAACACCAACATCGGTTGGTGATGCGTGCGTCGCGTCGGGGCTGGCAGGGCATTTGCCGCACCGGCGCGACGATCCGGGGGGCGATGCGGTCGAAATGTCCGCCTCATGGCGCCGGGTAGGCACGCGGACACTGCGCCTGTGCCGCATTCGGTAGGGCGTCCCTCCGCGCCAGCGTTGCACGCGACGCTTCTGAACGTTCCAGCGGTGTCGCGCCGCCTGCATTGACCGGGTTCTTGCACAGGCGCAGACTTGCAGCCCGCACTCCACCCGAACGTCCACGCCGCCATGGCTCACGCACCGCTGCTGATATTGCCCAACGCCCTGCGCGTCAGCGCAGGCCGGGTGCGCCTGCCTGAAGGAGTGGTCGACGCCGTGCGCTAACGCCGGCCATCGCCGATCCGACGCAGACAAGCACCCGATGGGTGCTTTTTTATTGCCTGTTTTTCGCTGTTCCACCGTTCCGACACGCCAAGGAGAACGTGCCATGCACTACGCCGCCGAACCCGAAACCTAGCCGCATGCCCGCCTCGCCAACCGGGGCATGCGGCTTCCTCAGTGTTGGCAATGCGGAACCCATCTCATGAACACGCACACCCTTTCCCGCTGGCGCAACCTCGGCATCATCGCCCACATCGACGCCGGCAAGACCACCCTCACCGAACGTCTGCTGTGGGCCGGCGGTGCGATCCATCGTCTCGGCGAAGTCCACGACGGTGCCGCCACCACCGACTTCTCGGACATCGAACGCGCGCGCGGCATCAGCATCGGCGCGGCCGCAGTGCAGGTGCACTGGGCGCCGGCCGGACAGCCCGCGCATCGCCTGACCCTGATCGACACGCCCGGACACATCGATTTCGCGATCGAGGTGGAGCGCTCGCTGCGCGTGCTCGACGGCGCGGTCGCGGTGTTCTCCGCGGTCGACGGCGTGCAGCCGCAATCGGAGACCGTGTGGCGGCAGGCGCGTCGCCACGGCGTGCCCATGCTCGCGTTCGTCAACAAGATGGACCGTGCCGGCGCGTCGTTCGACGGCGTGCTGGCGCAACTGCGCAGCAAGCTCGACGCCACGGTCTGGGCGGTCGGCGTGCCGTTGCCGGGCGACTCCGGCTTCGACGGCTGGAGCGACCTGGTCGGCGGCCGCATGCTGACCTGGGACGACGAGGGGCAATTGCACACGCGCCCCTGGGATGCCGCCGAGGCCGCCGCGTTCGCGGACGCGCGCGAGCGGTTGATCGCCGCGGTGGCCGACCATGACGATGTGCTGGCGCAGGCCTATCTGGAGGAACGCGCGATCGACGCCGAGCTGCTGCGCGGCGCCTTGCGCCGGGCCACCCTGGCCGGCGCCGGCGTGCCGGTCCTGGCCGGATCGGCGTTCAAGCGCAAGGGCATCGAGCCGTTGCTGGACGCGATCGTCGACTGGCTGCCGTCGCCGCTGGACCGCCCACCCGTCGCCGCCCGTGCCGACGCGGAGACCGATGCCGGCGCCGAAGACGGACACGAGACGTTGCTGGCGCCGGATCCGTCCGGCCCGCTGGCGGCGCTGGTGTTCAAGTTCGCGCATACCGCGCAGGGGCCGCTGGCGTTCGTGCGCGTGTATTCGGGCACCTTGCGCGTCGGCGACACGGTGTGGACGTCGCATGCGCGACGGCCGCGCCGGGTCGGGCGGCTGGCGGTGGTGCAGGCGCAACGCACCCACGACGTGACGCAGGCGCAGGCCGGCGAGATCGTCGCCGTGCTCGGCTGGAAGGACGCGGTCAGCGGCGAGACGCTCAGCGGCGTGCAGGCGCGGTGGGTGCTGGAACGCATCCGCACGCAACCGCCGGTGCTGGCGTGGCGGCTCGGCGCGGCCAACGCGGCCGACCTGGTGCGGCTGGGGCAGGGTCTGGCGCGGCTGGCGCAGGAGGACCCCTCGTTCCGCGTCGACAGCGATCCGGAGACCGGCGAGGCGGTGATCTGGGGCATGGGTGAGTTGCACCTGGAGGTGATGGTGGAGCGGTTGCGCAGCGAGTGGCACGTGGATGTGCGCACCGGTGCGCCGCGCGTGGCCTACCAGGAAACGCCGCGTGCGGCCGCACTGGGCGTGGCCGCACGGCTGTCCAAGCAGAACGGCGGCCAGGGCCAGTTCGCGCAGGTGGTGCTGGATCTGCTGCCGCGCGCGGACGGTACGGTGCGCTTCGTCGACCGCAGCCGTGGCGGGGTGGTGCCGAAGGCCTTCGTCGCCGCCACCGAGAAGGGCGCGCGGGCGGCACTGGCGCAAGGCCCGCTCGGCCATCCGGTGGTCGGCGTGGAGGTGGTGCTGGTCGATGGCCAGGCGCATGCGGTGGATTCGTCGGATCTGGCGTTCCAGCGCGCGGCCGCGGACGCGGTGAAGGCGGCGCTGGCGCAGGCCGGCACGCTGCTGCTGGAGCCGGTGATGGCCCTGGCGATCGAGACGCCGGCGCACAGCGTCGGCGACGTGCTCGGCGATCTGCAGCGGCGCGAGGGACGCGTCGTGGCGATCGAAGAGCGCGGATCCCGTGCCGAGGTCGTCGCGCAGGCGCCGCTGGCGCAACTGCAGGCCTATGCCACCGCGTTGCGCTCGCTGACCCAGGGACGGGCATCGGCGAGCATGACCTTCGACGGCTATGCGCCGGTCAAGGCCGCGTGAGCCGGATCGCCATCCGGCACTGCGCCAACAGGACGAGGAGCCGGTTCGCCGGCTCCTCTTTTTTTGCGTGCGGATTTTCCAGCGGCGGCGACACTGCGGCGCACTCGGCAATGGGGGCGCCGATGGTGTTCTGGATCCGCATGGGACACGCGCCCATGGCGTTTGCTCTGTGTCGTCCGAACTTGCCTGACGACGGCCCGCGACGCTGCCTTCGCCATGCCGATGCCCGGTGCTTGCGTCGACGCCGCGATCCAGGCTTCATAGCCGGCCCCGATCGCCGGAGCCGTCCATGTATCGCCGTCTTGCCCTGCTGACCTTGTTCGCCCTGTCGCCGGTACTCGCCGCGGCGCAGCCGCCGGGATGCCAGACGCCGTTGCAGGTGGCCGAGGGTCTTTTCCGGGCGCGCGATGTCGATTGGCAGCCGCAGAACCTGGAGAAGCTGCTGACGCCGCCCTTCGCCCAGGCGCTCCGGGCCGACCGGCGCTGCGCCAGGCGCGATGGCAGGTGCCGGCTGGACTTCGCCCCATGGACCGATGCCCAGGACGGGCAACTGCAGGGCGCACCGAGATTCACTCTGGTCTCCGGTGGTGCGCAGGCCACGGTGGTGGAGGTGCGGATGGATTACCGGCGCACGCTCGGCGGCGCCGGGTCGGTCAAGATCGAACTGCAGCGCCGCGGCAACGGCTGCTGGGCGGTCAGCGACCTGATCGCGCCGGATGGACAATCGCTGTTCGCACTGCTGACCGACGCGCAGGACTAGCGCGCTGCCCAGGAATCCAGCCCTCTGGTGGGAGAGGGGCGAGTGCGCCGTGCGAATGGGTGCAGTTCGCCCTCACTGGCTCGGAGGTGAGGGATGCGCTGGCAGGCAGGTCTCCCGAGCACGCGCACTCTCTCTCGAGTGGCGGCTTGGGATTGGGATGGATGTGCGGCGCGGACCGACCCTCACCCCAACCCCTCTCCCGGGGGGAGAGGGGCTAGGAGCTTGGCAGTGGCTTGGGTCTACTGCAGCTTCAGCATCACGATCGCCTTGGCCGGCAGCGCCACCTGCAGCGTGTCGCCCTGCACGCGGGCGCCCTCGAACGTGGCCAGGCGCACCGCCTGCGGCTGCGCGAAGGTGTTGAGCGCGTCGATGCGCGGCGCGGTCAGGATCTGCCCGCCGACGCCGCGCGCCTGCACACCGTCGACCTGGACCGCGACGTCGGCGCTGCGGTTGGGGTCCAGATTGGTCAGCGCCACGTACACGTGCCCGTCCTTGGCCCGGACCGCCGAGCCGTGTACCGCCGGCACCGCATAGCCGGCATGCCGGTAGTCGGGCGTGCCGATCTGCAGCGGCAGCGCGGTCGCGTCCTGGTACGGCTTGTACAGCATGAAGACGTGGTAGGTCGGCGTCAGCAGCATCCTGTCGCCGTCGGTGAGGATCATCGCCTGCAGCACGTTGACCATCTGCGCGATGTTGGCCATGCGCACGCGGTCGGCATGCTGGACGAAGATGTCCAGGTTGAGCGAGGCCACCAGCGCATCGCGCAAGGTGTTCTGCTGGTGCAGGAACCCCGGATTCACGTCGGGCAGGCCCTTGTACCAGGTGCCCCATTCGTCGACCACCAGCGCGACCTTCTTGTCCGGATCGTACTTGTCCATGATCGCGCTGTGCTTGCTGATCAGCTCGTCCATGCGCAGCGTGCGCGACAGCGTTTCGATCCAGGCCGCCTCGTCGAAGGTGGTGGAGGACGCGCGCGGCGGCCAGCCGCCGGGCACGGTGTAGTAGTGCAGGCTGAGGCCGTCCATGAACTTGCCGGCCTCGCGCATCATCACCTCGGTCCAGTGGTAGTCGTCTTCGTTCGGGCCGGGCGCGATCTTGAGGATCTTCTGGTCGGCCGGCGCCTTGACGAAGGTCTGGTAGCGGCGGAACACGTCGGCGGCGTATTCGGCGCGCATGTTGCCGCCGCAGCCCCACAGCTCGTTGCCGACGCCGAAGAACGGCACCTTCCACGGGGCCTGGCGGCCGTTGCGGCGGCGCTGTTCGGCCAGGGTCGAGCGCGTGGGCGCGGTCATGTATTCCACCCACTGCGCCATCTCGTCCGGCGCCGCGTCGCCGACGTTGCCGGCCACGTACGCCTCCGTGCCGAGCAGTTCGGTGAAGTCCATGAACTCGTGGGTGCCGAAGCTGTTGGGTTCCTCCACGCCGCCCCAGTGGGTGTTGACGCTGGTCGGGCGCTGGTCGCGTGGCCCGATGCCATCGCGCCAGTGGTACTCGTCGGCGAAGCAGCCGCCGGGCCAGCGGATGTCGGGAACGTCCAGCGCCTTCAGCGCGGCGACCACGTCGTTGCGGTAGCCGCGGGTATTGGGGATCTTCGACGCCTGGCCGACCCAGACGCCGCCGTAGATGCCGGTGCCCAGGTGCTCGGCGAACTGGCCGAAAAGGTGGCGCGATACCGCCGCGCCGGGGCGGTCGGCATGCAGGGTGCCGCGCACCTCGACGTCGGCAGCCTGCGCCAGCGTGGCGGTCAGTGCCAGGGCGATCGTCGCGGCGATCCGCGGCAGCCGCCGCCACCGCACCGCACGCTGCTTCGGGAAACGGGACGAACGCATCGGGAGCTCCTTGTCGGGTAGGGTGGCACCGTCGCCAGCGCCGCTTGGGAGTGACGGCCGGCACGCGGTCTCGGCGTGGCGCCAAGGGGATGTCGCGTCCCGTGAGGCAACCCCGCTGCAAGCGCGTCCACGCCGCTCGGTGCGCTGTCCCCGGTTGCCCCTGTCCGTCCCCTGCCCGAGCATAGAAGAGACGCGCAGGGGGGACCAATGCCCAAATGCGACGTCGCCATATCGGAATTGCAATGCGCGGCACGGCGCGTCACCCGGCCCGCGCCCGGAACGTGCGCGGTATCGCACAGTGCAGCGCCGCTGCCTGCGCGGCGATGGCCGCGCGTCGCCCGCGCTGGTTATGCTGCGGACCCCGCGCATGCGCACCGACTCCGCAGGCTCCTGCATGTCCTCGCTCTTCGGTCATCTTCCCGACGGTACCGCCATCCAGCGCGTGGTCCTGGACAGCGGCGACGGCCTGCGCGCCGAACTGCTGACCTATGGCGGTCTGTTGCGCAGCCTGCGCCTGCGCGGCGCGCACGGCGAGACCGACCTGGTGCTGGGGCTGCCGACGCTGCAGGACTATCTGCAGGACCCGGCCTACCTGGGCGTGCTGGTCGGACGCTTCGGCAATCGCATCGCCGGGTCGGCCTTCAGCCTCGATGGCCGACGCTACGCGGTCACCGCCAACGAGGGCGCCAACCACCTGCATGGCGGAGCGCTGGGCTTCGGCCGCCGGGTGTGGACGCTGCTGGCGCAGACCGAGCGCTCGCTGCACCTGCGCTACGCCTCGCCGGCGGGCGAGGAGGGCTACCCGGGCAACGTGTCGGTGGAGGCGAGCTACCGCGTCGAAGGCCGCTGCCTGAGCGTCGAGTTCGTCGCGCAGACCGATGCGCCGACGCCGCTCAATCTGACCCATCACCCCTATTTCAACCTGGCCGGCGATGCCGCGGTGCCCGCCGCGGCGCAGTGGCTGCGGGTGCCGGCCGATCGCTACCTGCCGGTCGCCGACGCCGCGCTGCTGCCGCGCGGCGAGGTCGCCACGGTGGCCGGCACGCCGTTCGATTTCCGCCAGGCGCGTGCCATCGCCGACAAGGCCATCGCCGCCGATCCGCAACTGTCGCTCAGTGCCGGCTACGACCACTGCCTGGTGCTGGCCGAGGGCCACGACTGCACCGCGCTGCTGTATTCGCCGCACAGCGGCGTGGCCATGCGCATCACCAGCCCGATGCCCGCGGTGCAGCTGTACGAGGGGCAGGGCCTGGACCGGCAGCATCCGGCGCTGGGCCGCGGCATCTGCCTGGAGCCGCAGGGCTATCCGGACGCGCCGAACCAGCCCGGCTTTCCCGACTGCATCCTGCGCCCCGGCGAGGTCTACCGGCATCGCATCGCGTACCAGTTCGCCGAGGCCGGCCGCGGCGCCGACTGGGCGGCGGTGGAGGCGGCGCTGGCGGAGCAGGGCGACGGTTGATGCGTGGGGCGTCGTAGGAGCGGCTTCAGCCGCGACCTGGCATTACCAGTAACACCCTGTCGCGGCTGAAGCCGCTCCTACAGATGAAATGCGCTGCGATCGCTGCGCGAACTACTGCGCGTGTCCCAGCACCAGTTCGATCACGAACTTGCTGCCGAAGAACGACAGCAGCAGCAACACCATCGCCGCCAGGGTCCAGTGCACCGCCTTGACCCCGCGCCAGCCGTAGCGCCAGCGGCCGAACAGCAGCGCGCCGAACACGATCCACGACAGCACGCTGAGCACGGTCTTGTGCACCAGCCGCTGCGCCAGGAAATCCTGCACGAACAGCACCCCGGTCAGCAGGGTCAGGGTCAGCAGGATGAAGCCGACCACGATGGTGCGGAACAGCAGCGTCTCCAGCGCGGTCAGCGGCGGCAGCGCGCGCAGCCAGGGATGGAAGTCGCGGCGCCGCAGCGCGCGCTCCTGCAGCCACAGCATCACTGCCAGCAAGGCGGCGATGCCCAGCGTGGCGTAGGCCAGCAGCGCCATCCAGGCGTGCAACTGCAGCCGCCAGTCCAGCACCGGCGCCGGTTCGTGGCCATAGCCGTGGTAGGCCAGCAGCAGCGCCGCCGACAGCGGGAACACCACCACGCCCAGTGCGGCCATGCGTCCGCTGGCGCCGACCAGCGCGGTCATCAGCGCCATGCCCAGGCTGACCAGCGACAGCGCGGCGAAGAAGTGCATGTCCGGGCCGCCGGCGGTGTGCAGGGCGACCTGCACGTGATAGCCCGCATGCAGGGCCACCGCCGGCAGTGCCGGCCACAGCCAGGCGCGGCTGCGGTCCACCCGGTCGCGCACCACCGCGGCGATCAGCAGGCCGGTCGCGGTCAGGTACAGCAGGGCGGCGAGGACGGTGATGAGCATCGCGTCAGTTTCGCATATCGGGCCAGCCGCCGTGACGGCGCTGCCGGGGATCGCCGGCGCGCCCGGCTATAATCGACGGCCGTTTCCCGTCCGCGACCCGCCCGCATGTTCGAATCCCTCACCCAACGCCTCTCCGGCACCATGCAGCGCCTGCGCGGCCGCGGTCGCCTGACCGAGGAGAACATCCGCGAGGCCACCCGCGAGGTGCGTATCGCGCTACTGGAAGCCGACGTCGCCCTGCCGGTGGTGCAGGCGCTG
>JBEVKG010000023.1:0-8060 GCA_040509765.1 Xanthomonas sp. | reverse complement strand
ATGCGCTGCGCCTGCCGCCGTGGGAGGCGGTGGTCGGCAAGCTGTCCGGTGGTGAAAAGCGCCGCGTGGCGCTGTGCCGGCTGCTGCTGCAGAAGCCGGACATGCTGCTGCTCGACGAACCGACCAACCACCTCGACGCCGAATCGGTGGAGTGGCTGGAGCAGTTCCTGGCGCGTTACACCGGCACCGTGGTGGCCGTGACCCACGATCGCTACTTCCTCGACAACGCCGCCGAGTGGATCCTGGAACTGGACCGCGGCCGCGGCATTCCGTGGAAGGGCAACTACACCGACTGGCTGACCCAGAAGGACGAGCGCCTGAAGCAGGAAGACAACCAGGAAAAGGCGCGGCAGAAGGCGATCCAGAAGGAACTGGAGTGGTCGCGGCAGAACGCCAAGGGCGGCCGCACCAAGGGCAAGGCGCGCCTGGCGCGACTGGAAGAGCTGCAGTCGGTCGATTACCAGAAGCGCAACGAGACCAACGAAATCTTCATCCCGCCGGGCGAGCGCCTGGGCAACGCGGTGATGGAGTTCAAGAACGTCTCCAAGAAGTTCGGCGACCGCCTGTTGTTCGAAAACCTGAACTTCCTGGTGCCGTCCGGCGCCATCGTCGGCATCATCGGCCCCAACGGCGCCGGCAAGTCGACCCTGTTCAAGATGATCACCGGGCAGGAGAAGCCGGACTCGGGCGAGATCGTGGTCGGGCCGACCGTGCAGCTGTCCTACGTCGACCAGAGCCGCGACAAGCTGGAAGGCAACCACAACGTGTTCCAGGAGATCGCCGGGGGCCTGGACATCCTCAACATCAATGGCGTGGAGATCAAGTCGCGCGCCTACATCGGCCGCTTCAACTTCAAGGGCCAGGACCAGCAGAAGATGGTCGGTTCGCTGTCCGGTGGTGAGCGCGGCCGCCTGCACATGGCCAAGACCCTGCTGCAGGGCGGCAACGTGCTGCTGCTCGACGAACCGTCCAACGACCTGGACATCGAAACCCTGCGTGCGCTGGAAGACGCGCTGCTGGAGTTCCCGGGCAACACCTTCGTGATCTCGCACGATCGCTGGTTCCTGGACCGCATCGCCACCCACATCCTCGCCTTCGAAGGCGACTCGCACGTGGAGTTCTTCCAGGGCAACTACCGCGAGTACGAGGAAGACAAGAAGCGGCGTCTGGGCGACGACGCCGGCCCCAAGCGCCTGCGCTTCAAGGCGCTCAAGTAACAGCGCCGTCGGCGCGTCGCCGACGGCTGTCTGCGGGAACCGCGCGCTACGCGCGGCTCCCGCCGGTTGCGGGCGTCGTGCGGCGGCGCCGGGCGGTGCGGCGATCGTGTTGCCTCGGCCGCCATGCGCCGCACGCGCTGCGGCCGCGCGCCACCGCGCGGAGCACCCGCGCCGCGCGCCTCAGTTGTATTCGATGGTGAAGGTGGCCGTACCGTTGGCAGTGCCGGGACCGACCGTCCCGGCGCTGGTCTGGATGTAGCGCGCACGCAGCGGCAGCGAAAACGTGCTGGTCCCGGTCACCGTGGTGCCCACCAGCAGTGCCTGACCGAACTGCAGCGGCGCCTCCTGCCCGCTGCGCATGTCCACCAGTTCGATCCCGATGCCGGTGGCGGCATTGCTGCCGCCGGCGATCTGCAGCACGCCGGGCAGATTGGAACTGTCCTGGGTCGCGTCCAGGCGGATGCCGATCTGGCTCTGGTAGGCGCTCATGTTGCTGCCCTGACAGTCCAGTTTCAGGGTGAAATCGCGGTTGATCGCGCGCGAACCGACCCCGTTGAAGGCGGTATTGGCCACGCTGCCGAAGTTCACCACCACGTTCTTGCTGCCGGCCTGTACCTCGCAGGTCGGGCTGACCACACTGGTGCCGCTGCCGATGAAGGTGGAGGTCAGCACCGGACGCGAGGGACCATCGCCGTCGTAGTAGTACGTGGTGAAGCGGCCATTCGGCGCGATCGCGCCCGACCCGGTCTGCGCCGCGGTCTTGATCAACTGCACGCGGAACTGCCCGCCGCTCAGCGAATACACGCCGACGATGAGGTTCAGCGTATGCGGGTAATAGACCTGCACCGAGCCGGAATCGCGGTAGACGCGGATACCCACCCCGGCCACATCGGTGGCGTAGACGTTGCTGAAGCCCGGTACCGGCGTCTGCTGGGCGGCGTTGTTGTAGATGCCGATGGCGCTGCCGCCGAACAGATCGCAGGTGGCGACCAGCAAGCGCTCGTTGATCGGCACCGTCAGTTCCTTGATCACCCCGCCGACCGGGGTGCTGGGCAGGATCACCACCTGCCCCATGTTCATTTGCACGTCCTGCGGGACGAAGCCAATCGCCAGGGGGCTGATCGAACAACTCGCCCACGCCGATGGCGCCAGTCCTACGCCCGCCAGCAGCGCGGCGCCGCGCCGCAAGAACCGGAATCGCGAGGAAATCAGCGACATATGGCCTCCAGAGCGATGAAACCGGTGCGCGCGGCATCGGCGCCGGCAGGAATGCGATAGTCGACGCTGCAGCGCTGGTCGGGCGCGCTGCCCCAGACCACCTGCAGACGTGCCTGATCCCGTTCGCTGCGCAGATACAGTTGCCCGCCCTGCCCGACCATGCCGACGGACTGGCCCTGCAGGTCCTTGACCTGCGCGCCGAACGGCACCGGCTGCCCATCCGCACCGCGCGCGCGGATCAGCAACGCATGCCCCTTGCGGGTGTTGAAGCGCAGGAAGCTGATCGCGCCGGCGTACGGCGCCACGGTCTGGCTGCTGCTCTCCAGTTCCACATCCAGCGGCATGCCTTGCGGGTCCAGACCCACGGTATTGAGCCGGTACGGCGACACGTACGGCACCACCGCATAGCCGCGCCCGTCGATGCGCAGGCCGGGCGCGTTGGTGATGCGCGCATCGCGTGCGTCGGGCGCCTGCACCACCACCATGGTGTCGCCGCGCTGCGCGGTCAGGGTGAGGCCGCCGGGATGCAGCACCATGCTGCCGTTGAGGCCCAGGGTGGCCTGGCGGAAGTCGCTGGAGTGGCTGTAGGAGCCGCTCAAGGTGGTGTAGGGGCTGCGGTACTCGGCAGTGGCGATGCCGGTGGTGCCGGCGTCGCGGCTGTTGGACAGGGCCACGCCGTAACTGATGTTGTCGTCGGCGCCGGCCGCGCCGGTCACGCCCAGGCGGCTGCTGTCGTAGCCGTTGCGCAGACCGATGTCGCCGCTGACCGACAGCGGCCGGCCGCGGCCCAACGGCAGGCTGAAACTGAGCAGGTACTGGGTGTCGCTGACCCCGGCGCCATTCTCGGTGCGGATCGCCGAGATGCCGTAGTTGAGCGTGCGCCAGGCGTTGTTGTAGCCGAGCTGGTACTGGGTGCTGGTGCCGACGCGATCGTAGTAGTCGCGCACCGAGCCGGTCAGGTACAGGGCGCCGCCGCGCCGCCCCAGCGGCTGGTTCATGGTCAGCTGGAACTGGCTGCGCTGGCGGCCGCGGGCGTACGGATCGCGGCCGCGGCGAACGTCGTCGCGGGCGTACAACGCGTCCTGCAGGCTGAAGAACCCCGCGGTGGAATAGCGATAGGCGGCCAGGGTGAAGTTGGTGCCGATCTCGCCGATCATGTTGCTGTAGCTCAGCCGGACGCTGCCGCCCTGGCGCTGGCCGGCGCTGCGCAGATCGGTCCGCGCCTGGGTGGTGTCGAGCGCGAACGCGCCGACCGGCGTGGACACGCCGGCGCCGAACAGCGCGGCCGCGTAACCGTCGCTCACCGCGGTGCCGCCATACAGCGTCAGCCGATTGCCGATGCCGCGCTGATAGGTGCCCTGCACCAGGTAAGGCGTGTCCAGCAGGGTGTCGTTGCGCACCTGCCCGACGGTCAGCGCATACCGCGAGATGCCCGGGCGCAACATCTGCGTCACCGCACCATAGGGCACCGCGAAGCGGCGCTGGCGCCCGTCGGCCTCGATCACGCTGACCTCCAGATCGCCGCCATAGCCGGTGGGATACAGATCGTCGATGACGAAACTGCCCGGCGAGACCGTCGTCGAATAGATCAACTGGCGGTTCTGCCGCACCTCCACCAGCGCATTGGTCTCGGCGATGCCGCGCACCACCGGCGCGTAGCCGCGCAGGGAATCCGGCAGCATGCGGTCGTCGCTGACCAGGCTGGCGCCGCGGTAGCCGATCGCGTCGAACAGGTCGCCGCTGGTGTAGGCATCGCCGATGGTCAGCAGCCCACGCACCTGCGCGATGCCGCGCTGCACGTAGGTGGCGATGTTCTGCCAGCGATGCCCGTCGCGCTCGCTCCAGGTCAGGTTGGAGTCGTGGCGGAACTGCCAGCCGGCGAGATTGGCGCCGGCGTTCAGGCCGAGATAGCCGCTGCGGTTGCGGGTGGCGCCGCCAGTGCCGGCCGCGTCGCTGTGGCTGTCGATGACGTTGGCGCTGTAGGCGAGGAAGCCGGCATTGATGCCGCGATCCCACAGCGCCGGATTGACGTAGCCGCGCGCGGTGCGGCGCATGAAGGCCTGCGGAATGCTCAGGTCGTAGCGCAGATCCGCGCTGTCGAAGCGCGCATAGGCATCGCTCATCCACTGCTGCACCGGCTTGCAGGCGGTCGGGTCGGCATCGCGCCCGTCCAGCACCTTGGCGCTGTCCACGCCGAATTCCTCCAGTGCCTGCAAGGTCAGGCAGGCGCTGGCCGCGCCCTCGGCGGCGGGGTCCTGCCTGAACTCCAGATCGCGCCGGCCTTGCCATACGCCGTTGACGTAGATGTCGGTGCGATAGCGGCCGGCCACCACCGGATTGCCGTTGGCGAATGCCGACAGATCCACGCCGCTGGCCTTGCCGGACAGGAACCCCGGATTGAACTGGGCGTGCTCGGGCGACGCACCGGCGTTCTGCGCGTCGCGGCTCAGCGCCTGTTCGCCGAGGTTGGTCGCGGCCGCCGCGGTTCCCGCGATCAGGCTGCCGCCCGCGGCCAGCACCGCCCACCAGCCCATGCGCCAGCGCACGGGCGGGTGGGCGGCGCCGGCCGACGCGTTCGGCAACCGCACCCGGATCTTCGCGTTCATGCAAGCATCCTCTGAGAGCCGAGCGTGCCGACTCGCCGTTGTGCAATCCTTGCCGCGGCAGCGCACCGTGACCCGGCTAGGTCACGGGCCCGCCACCACCGATGCGGTGCGCGGCACCCGGCCGCCGAAATCGTTGATGGTCACGAACTGGACCTGGACGAACGCGGCCGGCAATGCCATTTCGATCGACGCGCCGGGGGCGAGCATCTGGCCCTTGTCTTCCAGCACCGGCCCCGTCGCATCGGCACCGGCATGCACTTCGGCGAGGGTGACGTAGTAGGGCGTGGGATTGTCGATGCGCATGCGCTCGCTGCTCAGACGCTGCCAGCGCAGCGCCTGCGGCGCATCGTTGGCCTCGCCTGGCAAACCCTGCGGCCGGTAGAACAGCTTGATTCGCGAACGGAATGCGACCTGCAGATAGTTCTTTGCGGCATCGCCGTCGGCGCCGCTCGCCGCTGGCGGCACGTCGAGCACATTGAGCCAGAACACCGACTCGCGATCGCTCGGCAACGCCTTGCCCGAGAAGATGATGCGCAACGCCTGGCTGCGCCCCGGCTCGATCCGGCTGATCGGCGGGGTCAGCACGAACGGCGCGTCGCTGGCATCGGCGCTCTGCCCGGGATTGCCGCTGTCGATCCACGCCTGCACCAGCGACGGCGCATCGCCGACATTGTCGATCTGCATGGTGACTTCGCGCGCCTGCGCCGGATAGATGACCCGGGTGCCGTTGACGATCACCCCCGCCAGGACGCTGGGGCAAAGCGGCAACGTCAACACTGCCAGCAGCAGTGCCTTGGGAAATGGACTGTTCATCGTGGGACGACCGCGGATGTCGGGCTATCTGCGTGTCCGCCGCCTCCGCAACGGCGGACACGCACCTGCGTCGGACGCGATCAGTTGTAGATGAGCGTGTACTGGACGCTGCTGGTGACGTCGCCGGCACTCGCCGCGGCGGTCGCGTAGTACTCGGCGTAGTAGTTCAGGTTGGCGCTGCCGTCGCTGGCGACCTGGACCCACTGCGAGTTGGTCTGGGTCTGGCCGGAACCGGAGGCCAGCACCGGCAGGAAGCTGCTGTTGGAACCGAGCAACTGGATCTGCACGTTGCCGGCGGAGTTGGACGAGGCCTGGTTGAGCAACCGGCCGCTGTTGAAGTCCACCGTGGCACCCGGCTCGAAGTAGGTCGCCACGTTACCCGCCGCGCAGCCGGTCAGGCTGACCGAGAACGGGGTACGACCGGCCACCGCGCCCGCCACGGCCAGGGACGTGGTCGAGACGGTCGGCAGCGTCACGGTGAAGTTCTTGCCGGCCGGGGTGCTGACCGTGCAGGTCTTGCTGGTCACTTTTCCGTTGAAGGTGATGGTGCCGTCGGCGGCCGAAGCGGCGAACGGGGCGAAGGACAGGAGCAGTGCCGCCATGACAGTGAGATTGCGCATCGCGTTTACCTGTTTGCTTGGAGAGAGCTGTGGCGCAGGCAAGAACCTGATCACCTCCACCCGCAAAAACAGGGTGGCGTCCTTGCTCGAGCGCATCCTTTACGGCCTGGGCGGACACCCGGGCGTGATAAGAATCTAGTCACAAAAGTGACTTGTCTCAACAGTTCGCCGGTTCACTCCGTAGACTTTTGGTGCTCCCGCATGTTCTGTGTTAGCGCGCAGTCATTTTCGGCGACACGCCCCTGGCCGCGCCACGCCAAAGTGATGCATCGCACAAAAGCCGACACCGGCCCTTCACCATCGCGCCGACGGGACGCTAACGAGGACATCGATTCGTTCAAAAGGCCGTGCCATGAAATCCTGCATCGTGGTTCCGCTCCTGCTGGCCAGCGTCGCCGCAGACGCCAGCGATGGCCTGATCCGCTTCAGTGGGCATATCGTCGATCCGCCTTGCGCCGTCGGACGCGCCGGTGCCGACATCGTTCTGGAACGCTGTCCGCTGGCCGCGCGCGGCGCCGCCATCCAGGTCATGCCACTGGACGACGCCGCACCGGCACGTCTGCTCGACAACCCGCTCGGCAAGGGCCAGCGCAGCAGCGTCTCGACCGTGCGCGCCACGGCACTGGCCGACAACGCGCTGTCCTTCTCCAGCCGCTACCGGCTCAGCGCTGCCGATGGCATGCAGACGCCGACCAGCGGCCGCTACCTGGTGACGGTCGACTACCTCTGACCGGCGCCGTCGCGCCGGCATCCAGGCGGTTGCGCAACGAGCAACCGCTGCATGGCGCGCGACGCCAGCGCAGACCTTGCGCAGCGTCAGCAGCGGCGTGCGCCGCGCTGACGCCATGCGATCGGGCGAGGCCGACCACCGGCACCACCGCGCGCATCGCGAACGGCCCAGCCCGTTCGCTGCCCGCTGCGGTCCGCGCCTCAGAGCAGGCGCGTCAGCACGTCCTCGAAACCGAACTTGTCGAAGTCGCGGATGCGCGAGGGATACAGCCGGCCGATCAGGTGATCGTGTTCGTGCTGCACCACGCGGGCATGGAAGCCTTCGGCATCGCGTTGCAGCGGGGTGCCGTCGGGCAGCACGCCGCGGTAGCGGATATGGCGGTAGCGCGGAATCACCGCGCGCAGGCCGGGGATCGACAGACACCCTTCCCAGCCGTCCTCCAGTTCGTCCGACAACGGCTCGAACTGCACGTTGGCGAGCGCGGTGCGCGGCACCGGCGGCGCGTCCGGGTAGCGTGCGCTGTGCTCGAAGCCGAACACCATCAGTTGCAGGTCCACCGCGATCTGCGGCGCGGCCAGGCCGACGCCGCGCGCGGCATCCATGGTCTCGAACATGTCGGCCACCAGCGCGTGCAGTTGCGCGCTGTCGAAGTCGGTGACCGGCGGCGCCTGGCGCAGCAGACGCGGGTCGCCCATGCGGATGATGTCGCGGATCATGTGCGGCTCCTGTGCGGGGATGGCAGCGATTATCCGCCGTCGCGGCGACGCGTGCAGCGGGACGGCGATGTACCGTGCCCCGCAGCGGTGCGATATCTGCACTCCAGCAAAGCGCCGACGCAACGTCGTAGGAGCGGGGG
>JBEVKG010000022.1:0-7955 GCA_040509765.1 Xanthomonas sp. | reverse complement strand
CCCCTGGCGCCCGCGCCCCTTGCGGTGGCCCCCCAACTGTCCGCCGCCCCGTTGGCCGGTGGCCCGCTGCGCCTCCGGGTCGCTCGCGCTGCTCCACACGCCACGGTCGAACTGGGCGACGTGGCCGCCGCCGTATTCGCCGTGCGGGATCTCGCCCTCGAACGTGGCGTAGTCCAGCGGATGGTCTTCCACTTCCACCGCCATCCGCTTGACCTTGGGGTCGTAGCTCGGCCCTTTCGGCACCGCCCAGCTCTTCAACGCATCGCCGACCTGCAGGCGGAAGTCGTAATGGCGGCGACTGGCGTGGTGCAGCTGCACGACGAAGATCGGCCGCTGCCCGGCCGGCACCGGCTTGCCCGGCTCCGGCTCGCGGGTCTTGTCGAAGCGGCGCTTGCGGCGGTAGTCGGCAAGGCTCATGGCGTGGGCCCGGCCCTCGTCACGTGCGCAGGTGCGCGCTTGGCGCCACCGTGCTGCTGCCCATCGCCTGTACCGCGGTGTGCAGCCCGTCGGCGGAAACGACCGGAGCCTGCGTCCAGTACCGCATTTCGTCGTCTGCGTGGAGGTCGCTGCGGTCGCGATCGGGCGAACCGGTGTTGCGGGGGTCGTCGCTCATGCCCATGTCCTGCTGTCCGGAAACCGCTGCAGCCGTGGAGCGCCGCGTTTGGCGGCCAAGGCCGACGCGCGCGGCATGCGTCGGCGCACCGGTGCGCAAACTTCTAGTCGCGCCGGCGTAGCATCGCCGTGAACGCCGTGTCTGCCCCATGCATGCGCGCCTGCCGGCGTGGACGCGCATGCCGCCCGTTCAGAACGCCAGCGAGGTACTGAACACCAGTTGCCGCGGTGCGCTGCGCTGCAGCGTCTGGTAGTCGCCGGCGAACGCCGAGCCGGCGATGTTGGCGGTGCCGATGTTGTGGCGGTCGAGCAGGTTGCTCACGTCCAGGCGCAGTTCCAGGCCCGGCAGACGGCTGTCCGGGCCCAGCGTGTAGGCCGTGTACGCGTTGACCTGCCAGAACGTCGGCACGCGCAGATCGTTCTCGTAGGTGAAGGGTTGATGCAGGTATTCGGTGCTGGTGGCGCCGAGCCGCCATTGGCGCACATGCCCCGACAGGTCGCTGACCAGCGACAGTTGCGGATAGCCTGGCTGCGCCTTGCCCTGGATCGGGTAGACGTTGTCGTCGACGACGACATCGCGGTCGTAGACCGAGCGCGCCAGCGCCACGCCCTGGTAGAACTGCAGGTGCTGGGTGAGGTCGACGGTCACGCCCAGGTCGGCGCCGAACGTGTGCATCTTCGGCATCACCTGCACGGTGTTGACCTGCGCGAACTGGGTGCCGACCGCGGCCGACAGCAGGCGATGGCGGATGTCGCCGTAGAACACGTCCGCGGTGACGGTGGCGCGGTCGAAGCGATGGGTGCCGCCGATGGTGAGGTTCCAGTCCTGCTCGGCTTGCAGGTGACGGGCGAGGCGATCGAAGGTGGCCTGGTCGGGGACGGTCCAGGCCGAGGCGGTATAGCCGATGTTGCCGCGCTGGGCGACGCGAAAGCCGTTCATGGCGCTGCCCAGGTCGATGAAGCCATCGGTCTGCGCGGTCGGACTCCAGAACAGCGACAGGTGCGGCAGGAACGCGCTCCTGGCGCGCAGCGTGCCGGACGCGGGCCGGTTCGGCGCATCGCCGACACCGCCGCCGCTGGTGCGGAAATCCACCGCCTTGGCGCCCAGGCCCAGCACCAGCGTGTCGCTCAGTGCGATGTCGTCGTGCAGGTACGCCTGGCGCGCGCGCGTCGTCCACTGCGAGACGTTGTCGGTCTTGAACGCCGGGCCGTCCACATCCCACGGCCCGGTGGTGCGCAGCGGCCGGCCCTGTCCCAGCAGCGGCTCGCTGTACCAGAAGGTCGCCGCGTCGGCGCTGGCGTGCTCCTGCCAGAGGCCGGCGCTGAGGGTGTGCCGGCCGTTCACGTAGGTCAGGCTGAGCAGGCCGCCGGTGCGCTGCAGATGCGGCGCCTGCACCTGCTCGGAGAACGGCGCACCGTTGGGCGAGGGCGTGGTCGGATCGCTCAGCGTGGCGTGGGTATGGCTGCGCGCGCTATAGACCTGCACGCGTCCGCTGAGCGCGTCGGAGATGCGGAAGTCGTGCGCGAGCGAGGCGATGCGGTCGTCGGTGACCTGGCCGGTGTCGTACGGCAGCAGCTCGGCCAGCGCACCGCAGGTGTAGGCGCCGTAGGAGGCGCCGGCGTTCTGCGGCAGGGCGACGGCATAGGCCTTGGCATAGTCGGGATAGAAGCTGTCGGCGCTCCAGCCGAGCTTGCCGAGCATGTCGAAGGACAGGTTGTTGTAGCCCCACATCGCCGCATGGCTGGCGGACAGGAACAGGCTGAACGCGCCCCAGGCCACGTCCTGCGTGGCCTTCAGGTCGCCGCGCAGGAACTGCTGGGTGCCGCCGCCCTGGTACTTGTCCGCGCCCAGCCGCTGCAGGTCGATCTGCACCTTCGGGCCGTGGTCGCCGAGTTGCCCGCTCTGCGCGGAGACCGTGGTGACCCGGGTCGCGTCGCTGCCCACGCCCTGCGTGAGGCGCAGCCCGGGCGTGTCCTTCGGTTCGCCCAGGCGGTACTCCAGCGCACCGCCGTTGGCGCTGCTGGAGAACACGCTCACCGGTGCTGCGCCGGGGCTGACGGTGATGGTGCCGATGGCATCGGGCACGGCCACGTTGACCACGCTGGTCCCGGTCAACGACAGGAAGCCGCTGTCGTTCAACGGCACGCCTTCGAAGGTGATGCCCATTTCGTTCATGCGGAAACCGCGCACGAACAGGCTGGTGGCGGAGACGTCCAGGCCCAGGCCATCGGTGGCGGTGTAGCTGGCGCCGGGCACGGTCTTCAGCCGCGCCAGGCCGTTGCTGCCGGCGATCTCGGCGTCCATGTCGCCGGCATTGATGACATAACGGTTCGGGCCCACCACCTGGGTGGGCGCCACGGCCGCCGCATGCGGCGAAGCCACCACGTCCAGTGCCGACAGCGTGGTCGGCGTGGTGTCCGCATCGGGACTGGCGGCCGCCTCCGCGGCGTGCGCCGAGGACGCGGCGAGGCAGGCGCCCAGCGCCGCGGACAACAACGACGGCGCGCACGCGCGCATGCGGCGATGCAGGGCGGAGGGCGGCAGGGCGGTGGCGCAGAGGGGGAAGGACGTCGCGTGCATGGTCGGATCCGGCGTGGAGGGGAACGGTGGCGCACGCGCGCACCCAGCGCAGGACGACGGCCTCGTGGCGGCGTCCGGCGGGCTGTGCGTTTGCGATGACAGGGCGCCGGCGGTGCGGCGCGGACCAGGATGTGGCGCGCGGCAGTTGCGGCCCGCTCCGGATCGATGGAGGCGAACGGCGCAGCCGCGCGACAGCGCGCTTCCCGAGGGCAATGCAGCGGCGTGAAGCGATGCAGGGAATTCTTGCATCGCATGTGCGCTTGCACCATTGCGCGTTGGTACAGCCGTGCCTGCCGCGCGTATGCGGTGCGATACCTGGGTATAGGGCATTGCGGTCGCTGCATGGACCGCGCCGGATCGCCACGGGCTTCCGCGGCGATCGCGTGCGCGGCCGCAGCGGGTGCAGATGCGCAAGTGGTGTCTGGGCGATGGAATGCGCGGACCCGATCAGGTGGCCCGCCGCCCTGCGATGGGTGTTGCCTGCCTCCCGTGCGGACGCCTTCGCAAGGCCGGCAGGCGACCACCGCCCCATGACCTGCGACCTATTGACGACAATTGTCGTCACGGGTAGCTTTGCTGACACGTGTAGTCACTGGAGTGGGCGGATGCGCCGCAAATCGATCGGGGACCAGGAGCTGGCCCTGCTGCAGTACATCGCCGAACAGGGCGATGCCAGCGTCGGCGAGGTCGCCGCCGGGTTCGGCGAGGGGCGCGGGCTGGCGCGCTCGACGGTGCTGACCATGATGGAGCGCCTGCGTGCCAAGGCCTATCTGCGCCGGCGCCAGGTGCAGGGCGTGTACCGCTATGCCGCCACCAGCGGCCAGGACGACGTGGTGCGCAGCGCGGTCGGCAGCTTCGTCGAGAAGACTCTGCAGGGTTCGGTGTCGCCGTTCGTGGCGTGGATGTCGCAGCGCGCCGAGGTCAGCGACACGGAACTTGCCGAACTCGAGGCCCTGGTGGCCAAACTGCAATCGCAACGGCGGGAGGACTGAGCCATGCACAGCCTGGTGGGGACGGACGTGTTCGAGAGCCTGCTGTCGCGGCTGCTGGCGACCAGCGTGCAGACGGTGGTGCTGGTCGCGCTGATCTGGGCGCTGTGCCGCTGGCTGCCGAGCCTGCCGGCGGCGACGCGCTGCCGGCTGTGGTGGCTGGTCGCCGCGCAGAGCGTGCTCGGCCTGCTGTGGGCCGCTGCGGTGCAACTGCCGGTGCTGCCGGCCGCGCCGTCGCCGGCGGCGGCACCGGTGGCCGTCGTCACGGTGCCGGCGACGCCGGCACGCGCTGCGACGCCGTCCGCGTCGGTGTCGGCTGCGCTGCCTGAGCGGATCAACATCAACGCTACCGCCGCCACCGCGGCGAGCGCCGCGCCGTCGGCGACGGCATCGTTGGCCGCCTTGCCATGGACGCAGGCGCTGGTGGCGCTGTGGCTGGCCGGCGTGCTGGTCTGCGCCGCGCACAGCGTCCTCGCCTACCGCCGCAGCCGCCAGCGTGCGCGTGCGGCGGCGCCGTGCACCGACGCCGCCCTGCTTGGCGCGCTGCGCCTGGCGGCCGAGGCGCACGGCCTGCGCCAGCCGCCGCAGCTGCGGCTGTGCGCGCACACCGATTCGCCGCAACTGATCGGGCCATGGCGGCCGGTGCTGCTGCTGCCGGCGCGGCGCATGGCCAGCCTGCGTGCCGACGATCTGGACATGGCGCTGACCCACGAACTGGTGCACCTGCAGCGCCGCGATCTGTGGTGGGGGCTGCTGCCGGCCATGGCGCAACACCTGTTCTTCTTCCATCCGCTGGTGCATCTGGCCGGGCACGAGTACGCCCTGGCCCGTGAAGCGGCCTGCGATGCGGCCGTGGTCGCCGGCCACCGCCATTGTCGTCACGACTACGCGCGGCTGCTGGTGCAGTTGGGCGTGGCGCCGCGACCCAGTGCCGGCCTGGCCAGCGCCTCGCCGACCTTCCTCAGCCTGAAACGGAGATTGCTGATGCTGCAGACCACGTCCGCTTTTCCGCGCCTGGGCGCGGCCCTGATCCTGACCGCGGTGACCGTGCTCGGCGTGGCGCCGCTGCGCCTGGTGGCGCAGCCCGGCCATGCGGCCCCGAGCGCCGCGCTGACCCGGCCGGCGCGCGCAGCGGCGACCGACGTGGATGTCGGCACCGAAGCTGCGGCCGATGCGGCTGCCGCGGCCGCCGAGGCCGCGCAGACTGCTGCCGACGCCGCCGGCGATGCCGCCGCGCAGGCGGCCGACGTCGCCGATGCCGCGCGTGCCGCCAACGTGCCCGCCGCGCCGCTGCCGCCGCGTGCGTCCAGGCCGGCCAGGGTGGCTGCAGCGACGCCCGCGCAGCCTGCACCGCCGCCGGTCGCCCCGCTGCCGCCGCCCGCGCCGCTCGCGCCGCCGGCACCGGCGGTCCCCGCTGCGCCGCCGGCCATCGGCTCGCGGATCAGCACGCGGTCGGTACAGAAGTCCCGCAACGGCCAACTCGAACAGTCGTATGTCCGGGTCAAGGACAATCGTTCGACGAAGAGCGGTAGCAACGACGAGCTCGCCGCCAAGCACGAGACCCAGGGCGATGGCCTGTGGTTCCGTCGCGGCGACAAGCGCTACGTGGTGCACGATCCTGCGCTGCTGGCCCGCTTCGACGCGCTGTTCGAGCCGATCGGCAAGCTGGGCGCGCAGCAGGGCGAGCTCGGCAAGCGCCAGGGGGCGCTGGGCCGCGAGCAGGGCGCGTTGGGTCGGGAGCAAGGCAAGCTGGCGCAGGAAGCCGCGGCGCGGGCACTGGACCGCATCGATATGGACGCCGTCGCCGCCAAGGCGCAGGCGCGTGCCCAGACGGCGCTTGCGCAGCGCCAGGACGCGCTGTCGGCGCAGATGCGCGCGCTCGGCGAACAGCAGGCCGCGCTGGGCCGGCAGCAGGGCGAACTGGGCGCGCGACAGGGCGAATTGAGCGCGCAGATCGATCGCGAGGTCGACCGCCTGCTCGATGCGGCCATCGCCGCGGGGAATGCGCAGCGGCTGGAGTGATTCCGCCGGCTGCGCGCAACGCCTACGCCGACGCGGTAGCCGCCAGTGCGCGCTCCTCGGCTTCGGCGGCGACCAGGCGCTGCAGCAGCAGCGCCAGCGTGACCACGTCCTGGTGGTTGTGCGCGGCGACGCGGCGCAGGTTGCGCGCGCTGCCGCCGCGCAGGTAGCCCAGCCACGCCGCCGGCGCTTCCGATCCCGGCAGGTCGTCCTCGCGCACTACCCGCAGCAACTGCCGCTCGATGGTGGCGAGCTTGCAGTTCTCCCAGGTGCCGCGGTAACGGCGGCGGGTCGGGTGCAGCAGGTCCACGTGATCCAGCGCCGACAGCGGATCGGCGCAGCGCGCCAGCCGGTAGCGGGTCTTCAGCAGTGGCGCGTCGTAGCAGCGGCCGTTGTAGCTGGACAGCACCGTACCCGGCCGCAGCCAGGCGCGAAACGCCTCCAGCATCGCCTTCTCCGCGCCCATCGTGGCCATCAGCAACTGGCGGATGCGCAGGCCCGGGCCGTCGGCCGGATGCACGGTCCAGTCGGCCGCGCCGATCATGAAGGCGCGGGTGCCGGTGCCGCCGGCCAGGCCGGTGGTCTCGGTGTCGAAGAACAGCAGGTCGGTCGGTTCCACCGCGTCCTCGCGGCGGGCGAAGGCCAGCGACAGCGCGCTGGCGGGGACCGGCTGCGGCAGGAACGCCTCGATCAGGTGCAGCCCGGGGGCGATCTCGACTCCGGGCAGATGCCGGTCCGGCGCCGCCGCGGGCCTGCGAACGGACGCCGCCGAGGCGGGCGCGACGGCCCGCTCGCGCAGGCCGAGCAGGCGTCGCAGTGCGGCCACATCGGTGCCGCCGCGGTCGAATGGGGCGATGGCGATGGGGGGCGCCACCGCGGTGTCGCCGTCTCCCCGGCGCGTGGAGGCGGGTTGCGCGCGTGCGGCCGGCGGCGCAACTGCGTGCGATGCGCCGTCGTGCGTCGCTGCCGATGCCTGCCCTGCCGCTGGCGTGGCCGTGGGCATCGCCGCGGCAGCGCCCGCGCGCGATGCGGGAGCCGCCTCGGCCGCGCTGCGGCTGCCGGAGGACGCCGGCGCGCGCGCGGCGCTGGCGTCGCCGGCCTGCCGGCGCAGCGCGCGCAGGCGCTCCAGGCTGATGCTCATGCGCTCCACTCCGGCAACGCATCGGCATCGGTCTCGGTGGCGATCGCGTTGCGGTCGTCGGCGTCCAGCACCGTGTCGTCGTGGCCGTCGAGCAGCAAGCGCAACACGCGCAGCGCCAGCGCTCTGGGCGTGGTCGCGCTGGCTTCCTGCGCGGCCAGCACCGGGCCGACGCAGGCCGGGCAGCCTGCCACGCAGTCGCAGCCCTGCACCAGTTCGCGTGCGCGCTGCACCAGCTCGGCCTGGCGCCGCCACAGCGGCTCGCTCAGGCCGACGCCGCCGGGGAAGTTGTCGTACAGGTACACGGTGGGCACGAACTGCTGCAGTTCGATGCTGGCCGGCTCGCCGCTGTCGCCGCCACGCAGCTGGCCGCGGCCCTTGGCGTCGGCCACCGCGAACCAGGCGCCGTCGCCGTCGCCCACCGCCTGCTGCAGGTCGCGCGCATCGGCCATCACCGCCACCGTGGCCACCACGTGCAGCGCGTAGGCGGCGCCGAGGAAGCCGTCCAGCGCGTCCTGCTTGCTGCCGAACGCCTTGAGCAGGGTGGCCTGCGGCAGTTGCCACCACACCGCGGTGGTATGCAGCTCCTGGTCGGGCAGGTTGACCGGGCCGTAGC
>JBEVKG010000021.1:0-6485 GCA_040509765.1 Xanthomonas sp. | reverse complement strand
GGCGGCAGCTACCGGATGCGCTTCACCAACCTCGGCACCGGCACCAGCAGCGCCTTCGGCGGCACCTACCTGGAACTGGTGCCCGGCCAACTGATCCGCCACACCGACCGCTTCGACAACCCGGACCTGCCCGGCGAGATGATCGTGACCGTGCGGCTGCGGCCGGTGGCCTGCGGCACCGCGCTGGAGATCGTGCAGGAGGGCATCCCGGCGCAGATCCCGGTGGAGTTCTGCCACCTCGGCTGGCAGGAGTCGCTGACCCTGCTGACGCAACTGGTCGAGCCCGAGATTCCCGATTCGCCCTGATCCGCCGCCCCACTCCTTCTTTCGTACGCGCACCGGAACCGCCATGGCCCACGCTCCGCAACTCCGCATCCCCGCCACCTACATGCGCGGCGGCACCTCCAAGGGCGTGTTCTTCCGCCTGCAGGACCTGCCCGCGGCCGCACAGACGCCGGGCCCGGCGCGCGATGCGCTGCTGCAGCGGGTGATCGGCAGCCCCGATCCCTACGCCAAGCAGATCGACGGCATGGGCGGGGCCACCTCCAGCACCAGCAAGACCGTGATCGTGGCGCCGAGCACCCGCCCCGGCCACGACGTGGACTACCTGTTCGGCCAGGTGGCGATCGAGCGCGCGTTCGTGGACTGGAGCGGCAACTGCGGCAATCTGTCGGCGGCCGTGGGGCCCTTCGCGATCGCCGCCGGGCTGGTGGATCCGGCGCGGATTCCGCGCGACGGCCTGGCCACGGTGCGGATCTGGCAGGCCAACATCGGCAAGACCATCGTCGCGCAGGTGCCGATGACCGACGGCGCGGTGCAGGAGACCGGCGACTTCGAGCTGGACGGGGTGACCTTCCCGGCGGCGGAGATCGCGCTGGAATTCCTCGACCCCGCCGCCGACGAGGACGGCGCCGGTGGCGCCATGTTCCCCACCGGCAACCTGGTCGACACGCTGGAGGTGCCGGGTGTCGGCAGCTTCCAGGCGACCCTGATCAATGCCGGCATCCCCACCATCTTCCTCGAGGCGCAGGCGCTGGGCTACCGCGGCACCGAGCTGCAGGACGCGATCAACGGCGATGCGCAGGCGCTGCAGCGCTTCGAGACGATCCGCGCGTACGGCGCGTTGCGCATGGGTCTGATCGCCACCCTGGACGACGCGGCGACCCGCCAGCACACGCCCAAGGTGGCCTTCGTCGCGCCGCCGGCCGACTACACCGCCTCCAGCGGCAAGCCGGTGGCTGCCGCCGACATCGACCTGCTGGTGCGGGCGATGTCGATGGGCAAGCTGCACCACGCGATGATGGGGACGGGGGCGTTCCAAAGCGCCCCCGCCGCGGCGATCCCCGGCACCCTGGTCAACCGCGCCGCCGGCGGCGGCGAACGCACCGCGGTGCGCTTCGGCCACCCGTCCGGCACCTTGCGGGTCGGTGCCGAGGCGCGCCAGGTGGACGGCCAGTGGACCGTCACCAAGGCCTTGATGAGCCGCAGCGCGCGGGTGCTGATGGAAGGCTGGGTGCGGGTGCCGGCGACGCCGGCCGGTTGAGCTGGCAGGCCGTGCGGAGGCGCGAGTTCCGTACGGCGCTGCCAACGGTGGCGGGACCGCTCAACTGCAGTCCGCGTTGAGCGACGGGTAGGCGGTGTTGAGCAGCCACTTGCCGCTCGTGGTCTTCGCGTTGGCGTACCAGAAGCAGACCTTGACCGGCGTGAACTCGGTCCACGCGGTGCAGATGCCGTTCTTGCCGGCTGCGGTGCAGGTCCAGCCCGAGGTAATGCCGACGGTGGCCGCATCGGCGATGTCCTTCTTGCTGCCGCTGGTGCCGCACTCGGCATGCGTGCCGGCTGCGTCACGCCAGGTGTCGAATGCGCCCTTGAAGGTCGCCCAGTCGGCGAAGGCCGATTTCCCAAGCTGGCTCTGGTCGCCGCTTTTCGGAAGCGGGCTCTGCGCAGTACGCATGTGTAGGCCGACATGGCCGCCCTGGCCGCCGGCAGCGCGGTTGGCGGTGTCGGACGCGGCGCTGGCAATGATGTTGTCCTTGTCGGCGCAGGGGGTGAGGGCCTGGGCGGAGCAGGCGAACAGCGTCGCGCAGAGCGCGGCGACGAGGGACAGGGAGCGGGGTGTGAGCATCGGGGTCTCTCCAAGGCAGCGCGGATGCGCGCTCTTCAGACGCAGGAGCGGTCGGCGTGTGAAGCGGCGCGCAGCATGCGATGCCATTTCGTGCCGCCTGGTTGGGCTTGCGCTGGTGGTGGGCGCGGCGGGTCTGCTCGACGTCTGCGTGGCTGGCCTCCTAGCCGCCTGCGCACGGCTTTGCATGGGCGCTCGGGAGAGTGGCGTGCCATGGCGGGAGCATCGTCGGGGCGTGTTGCTGCCGCCGGTGCGCCCGAGTGGCCTGGAGCCCGAGTATTTCGCGCGTCGGGACTGAAGTCCCTCTCACAAGGACAGGCACAGCGCGCGGTCGCTGGTGGAGGTGGAGGCGGCGGCGCATCGGACCGCCGAGATTCCCTGTGGGAGGGACTTCAGTACCGACGCGATGAAAGGTGGCTGCCACGATCCTGGGAGGAAAGCCGGCCGGGGCCGGCAGGTAAAGCCCCCGCATCAGCCCCGCTGTGGCCAATCCCGAATCCCCAATCCCAAATCCCGGCCCCCAGGTGACGCCAGCCGCCACAGCTTGTATATTTTGTGTTAATTATGCTGCGGCGCGGCAAGGACTCGGCGCGCTTCCGATCACGTCCACCCATCCCGGAGTTCCCATGTCTGCCAGTTGGTCGCTGCGCGCCAGTGCGCTTGCCGTTGCCGTCGTTTCCGCGCTTTCGTTCCCCGCCGCCGCCCAGCAGGCGGACAGCACCGACGGGGTCGCCCGTCTGGACACGATCAAGGTCACCGCCGAGCGTCGCGCGGAAGACTCCAAGGACGTGCCGGTGTCGGCCAGCGTGTTGCGCCCGGAATACCTGGACGCCATCGCCACCAGCGGCTCGGACGTGCGCGTGCTGGCCGGCAAGGCGCCCAGCCTCAACGTCGAGTCGTCCAACGGCCGCGTGTTCCCGCGCTTCTACATCCGCGGTTACGGCAACACCGACTTCAACACCTACGCCTCGCAGCCGGTGTCGCTGATCTATGACGACGTGGTCGCCGAGAACGCGTTCCTGAAGGGCTTCCCGATCTTCGACCTGCAGAGCCTGGAAGTGCTGCGCGGCCCGCAGGGCACGCTGTTCGGCCGCAACACCCCCGCCGGCGTGGTCAAGTTCAACTCGGTCAAGCCGACCATCGGCGCCAACGACGGCTACGCCAGCCTGTCCTACGGCACCTACGGCACCATGACCATGGAAACCGGCCTGAGCGTGGCCATGGGCGACAAGTGGGCCGCGCGCCTGTCGGCGCTGGGCCAGCGCCGCGGCGACTGGGTCGACAACACCATCGACAACCGCTCCTTCGAAGGCTACATGGACTCGGCGGTGCGCCTGCAGGTGCTGTTCCAGCCGGGCGAGGACTTCAGCGCGCTGTTCAACGCGCACGCGCGCCACCTCGACGGCACCGCGCGGCTGTTCCGCGCCAACATCTTCCAGCCGGGCACCAACCAGCTGGTCGCCGGCTTCGACCCGGACAAGGTGTCCATCGACGGCAAGAACACCCAGGAACTGCAGACCTACGGCGGCAGCGCCAACCTGACCTGGGACCTGGGCGACATCGTGCTGCACTCGATCACCGGCTACGAGGGTATCGGCAAGTACTACAGCCGCGGCGACATCGACGGCGGCTACGGCGCGGTGTTCGCGCCGCCGTCCGGCCCCGGGGTGATCCCGTTCCCGGTGGAGACCGCCGGCGGCATCAAGAACCTGGACCAGTACTCGCAGGAGCTGCGCGCCGAGTCGCAGTACGCCGGCCCGCTGAACTGGCAGGCCGGCCTGTACTACTTCCACGATTCGGTGGAAGGCGAGAACTACACCTACAACACCCTGGCCGGCGGCACCCTGGCCAGCTACCAGCTGACCCGCCAGCGCAATACCTCGTGGGCGGCGTTCGGCTCGCTGAACTACGCGGCCACCGAGCGCCTGGACCTGCGCGCCGGCATCCGCTACACCTACGACAAGAAGACCTTCGACGTGCTCGCGCTGGACCGCGTGACCCTGCAGCAGCCCTCCAGCGGCAGCACCGACAACTCCAAGGTCACCGGCGACCTCAGCGCCACCTACACGATCAACGACGACGTCAACGTCTATGCGCGCGCCGCCCGCGGTTTCCGCGGCGCCAGCTTCGGCGTGCCGTCGGCCACCGCGCCGCTGACCGTGGCCGAACCGGAGACCGTGGACTCCTACGAAATCGGCATCAAGTCCGACCTGTTCGACAAGCGCGCGCGCCTGAGCTTCGACGTCTACGACTTCAAGGTGAAGAACCAGCAGCTGACCGCGGTCGGCGGCGCCTCCAACGACGTGCGCCTGCTCAATGCCAAGGCCTCCAAGGCGCGCGGCGCCGAGTTCGACTTCGAAGCGTTGCTGACCCAGAACCTGCGCATGACCCTGGGTGGCGCCTACAACTGGACCCGCATCGAGGACCCGACCCTGTCGGTGGGCGTGTGCCGTACCTGCACCGTGACCGATCCGATCAACGCCTCCGGCCGCGCGCTGATCGACGGCAACGTGCTGCCGCAGGCGGCCAAGTGGATGGGCAACGCGACCCTGCGCTACGGCATCCCGGTCGGCGACGACGCCGAGTTCTTCTTCTTCACCGACTGGTCCTACCGCAGCGAGATCAACTTCTTCCTGTACGACTCGCGCGAGTTCGTCGGCCAGCCGCTGCTCGAGGGCGGTGCCAAGATCGGCTACAACTGGGGCGCCGGCGCGTACGAGGTCTCGGTGTTCTGCCGCAACTGCACCAACCAGATCCGCGCCACCGGTGCGATCGACTTCAACAACCTCACCGGCTTCATCAACGATCCGCGCATCGTCGGCGCGCAGTTCCGCGCCAACTTCTGATCCGCGGCCTCGCCGTTGCAAGACCGACCGCCGGCTATCATGCCGGCGGTTCTTTTTTTGGGAGACGCACATGCGCGTTCTGAGGCAATGGGCGGCGTCGGCGCTGCTGATCGCGGTCGCGTGGTCCACCGAGGCGATGGCGGCCCCGGCATCCAGGGCGGCTGCGCCGGTGCAGAAGGTGGTGGTGTCCACCGACATCGGCGACGACATCGACGATGCGTTCGCGCTGGGGCTGCTGTTGCGCAGCCCGGAGCTGCAGGTGCTGGGCATCGCCTCGGCCTGGGGCGACACCGGCCTGCGCACGCAACTGCTGCAGCGGTTGCTGCAGCAGGCCGGTCGCAGCGACATCCCGCTGGCGATCGGCCAGCGCACCGACAGCGCCATCCCTTTCAGCCAGGCGCGGTGGGCGGCGAAGGGCACGCGACCGCACGACGCCGCGGACGCGGCGCAGTTCATCCTGGCGCAGGCGCGGCGCCATCCCGGCGAGGTCACCCTGCTGGTGCTGGGTCCGCTGACCGACGCGGCGCGCGCGCTGCAGCGCGACCCGGCCGGCTTCGCCCAGCTCAAGCAGGTGGTGCTGATGGGCGGCTCGGTGCGCGCGGGCTACGGCAAGTCGCGCTACCGTCCGCCGACTCCGCCGGCGGCCGAGTACAACATCGCCGCCGACATCCCCGCCGCGCAGCGTGTGTTCGGCGCCGGCGTGCCGATCGTGATGCTGCCGCTGGATGCCACCCAGGTGACCCTGGAGGAGCCGGAGCGGGTGGCGCTGTTCGCCCATGGCGCGCCGCTGACCGATGCGCTGGCCCAGCTCTATTACCAGTGGCGCGACACCGACCAGCCCTGGGCCAGCGCCACCCCGACCCTGTTCGACGTGGTGCCGGTGGCGCAGTTGCTCGACCCGGGCCTGTGCCCGACCGTGCCGCTGCGCATCGTGGTCGACGACAAGGGCTACACCCGCGAGGTGCCGGCGGCGGATGCCCCGGGCGCGGCGGCCAACGCGCAGGTGTGCCTGGCGCTGGACCGGCCGCGGCTGATCGCGCTGTACATGCAGCGGCTGCTGCGCTGAGGCCAGCGCGCCGATATCCGGGTGTAGAGGGGGGCTTTGCCATGAGGCCATCGCATCGCCGCAGTGGGCGCCGTCTGCTCGCGACGAGCGGAGCCGTGGCCGATCCATTGCTCTGCAGTCGGGACTGAAGTCCCTCCCACAAGAGGTCCCGTGCGGTCGGTGCTGGGGGTGCTGTCGGCATGGCTCATCGGATTGCCCACTGTGGGAGCAATTTCATCGCGGGGAGCGGAGCCGCTGGGTGATCCGTCGCTTTGCAGTCGGGACTGAAGTCCCTCCCACAGGGGAGTCAATCCGATGGCCCATGCCGACGGCACCCACGGCGCAAGCCTCATGTGGGAGGGACTTCAGTCCCGACGAGTGGAGCCATCGGCGTATCCATTGCCGTCGCGTCGGGACCGAAGTCCCTTCCGCATGACCTCGAGGCGAGGGCGCACGGGTACTCGGGGGTGGT
>JBEVKG010000020.1:0-8754 GCA_040509765.1 Xanthomonas sp. | reverse complement strand
GCGACCGCCGCGGCCCACCGGGCTCGAGTCTCGGGCATCGCAGCCAGCCTAGCCGAGCGCGCGGGCGCCCGGAAGCGACAGTGGCGCTACAGTGACCGTGATGCGCACGCTCACCTCCGTGCTCGGCAACTCGCAGCGGCTCGACGGCGGCGCGATGTTCGGCAACGCCCCGCGCGCAGTGTGGGAGCGGTGGATCGCTCCGGACGAACGCAATCGAATCCCGCTCGCGTGCCGCGCGATGCTCGTCGAAGAGACGAACGACGACGGGACCACTCGCCGCATCCTGTTCGAGACCGGCATCGGTGCGTTCTTCCCGCCGGCGCTGCGCGAGCGCTACGGCGTGCAGGAGGCGCGGCACGTGCTGCTGGATTCGCTGCAGGAGGCCGGCTTCGCCCACACCGACATCGACGTGGTGGTGCTCAGCCACCTGCACTTCGATCACGCCGGCGGCCTGCTGGCCGCGTACCGGGAAGGCGCCGCGCCGGAGCTGCTGTTTCCCAACGCGCAGTTCCTGGTCGGCGCGGCGCATTGGCAACGCGCGCTGCAGCCGCATCCGCGCGACCGCGCTAGCTTCATCCCCGAACTGCCCGGCCTGCTCGAGGCCAGCGGCCGTCTGGAACTGGTCGACGGGGAGTACTCGCGCGCCCTCGGCGAGGCGGTGCGGTTCCGTTTCAGCGACGGCCACACGCCGGGGCTGATGCTGGCCGAGATCGTCGGCGCCACGCGCGGCGAGGACGGCCAGGCCCACGGCGGGGTGGCGTTCTGCGCCGACCTGATCCCGGGCCGCTCCTGGGTGCACGTGCCGATCACCATGGGCTACGACCGCAACGCCGAGCTGCTGATCGACGAGAAGCGCGCGTTCCTGGAGGACGCGCTGGCGCGCGACGTGCGCCTGTTCTTCACCCACGATCCGGACTGCGCGCTGGCGCAGTTGCAGCGCGATCCCAAGGGGCGCTTCGTCACCGCGCACGAACTGCCGGCGCTGCAGGCGCGCGCGCTGGCCGCCTGAGCGCGGCGTTCGGCGCTACCAGCGCAAGGCGGCGTTCGCCGGTGCGCCGGCGGCGCCGTCCAGCGCCACCGAAAAGCCGATGGTGGTGATGCCGTCGCGGTGCTGCGCGAACACGCGCCCGCCGTGCATGGTCGCCACCGCCTTGACGATCGCCAGCCCCAGGCCGTGGCTTTCGCGGCTGTTGGCACGCGCGGCGTCGCCGCGGTAGAAACGGTCGAACAGGCGCTGCAGATGCTCCGGCGCCAGCGCCACGCTGGGGTTGGAGAAGGCGATCAGCGCCTCGCCGCCGCGCTGTGCGATCTCCACCACGATCGGCGCGGCGCCGGCCGAATGCTGGATGGCGTTGTGCAGCAGGTTGGACAGCGCGCGTCGCAGCAGCGACTTCTCGACCTGCGCCACGACATCGCCGCGCACGTCCACGCGCAAGCCGGCCTCGTCCAGCAGCACCTCGAAGAACTCCACGGTCTTGCCGACTTCCTCGGCCAGCGACGCGTCCTCGCACTGGCGCGCGCGCTGGCCCTGTTCGGCGCGGGCCAGGAACAGCATGTCGGCGACGATCGCGCGCAGCCGCTCCAGTTCCTCCAGGTTCGACTGCAGCACCTGGCGCAACTGCTGCGCGTCGCGGTGGCGGGTCAGCGCCACCTGGGTCTGGCCGATCAAGCTGGCCAGCGGCGTGCGCAGTTCGTGGGCGACGTCGGCATTGAAGCTTTCCTGTTGCGCGTAGGCGGCGTCGAGCCGGTCGAAGGCGGCGTTCAACGAGGCGCCCAGGTCCTCCAGCTCGCGCGGCAGCCGCGGCAGGTCCAGGCGTCGCCGGTCGTGCGGGCCGATGCGCTGGGCGTCGGCCGACAGCCGTTGCACCGGGCGCAGGCCGAGCTTGGCGGTCCAGTAGCCCAGCGCGCCGACCAGGGCGGTGCCGGCCAGCGTGACCAGCGCCAGGGCGATGTCGAAGCGGCGTCGGGTGAGCGCGAACGGCGCGCTGTCCATCGCCGCGATCAGTTGCACCGGCGGGCGCACCGGCGTGGCCGGCAGCGCCTGGCCGATGGCCTGCCACGCCTGCGGATGCGCGTCGGCGATGCCCAGCGCCTGCGGGTCGCCGATGCGCACCAGGCCGCTGCGGCCGCGGGTGGCCTGCGCCAGCGCCTCGGCGCCGCGCCCGTAACGGAATGCCGGGTCCTCGCTCCACAGCCAGAAGCGCAGGTCCGGCGCGCTGGAGACGCTGGCCAGGCGCGTGCGCGCATGCGCGGCCAGGTCCGGCGAGCGGCTGTTGACCAGCATGTACTGCACCGCGTCCATGCGCGAGCGCAGTTCCTCGCGCTGGTGGCGGCGCAGCTCGTGCTCCAGCACCTGGTGCAGCACCAGCCCGATCAGGGCGAAGCCGAGCAGCGCGGTGGCGGCGAACAGGCCGGCCAGGCGCAGCGCGATCGAGGGCCGCGCCGGCGCGCTCACCCGCTCGCGTCCTCGCGTTCTTCCAGCACGTAGCCCATGCCGCGCACGGTGTGCAGCAGCGGCGCGTCGAACGGCACGTCGATCTTGGCGCGCAGGCGCTTGATCGCCACTTCCACCACGTTGGTGTTGCTGTCGAAGTTCATGTCCCAGACCATCTCGGCGATCGCGGTCTTGGACAGGATCTCGCCGCGGTGCCGGGCCAAGGCCGCCAGCAGCGCGAACTCCTTGGCGGTCAGCTCCAGCCGCTGCCGGCCGCGCACGGCCTTGCGGCTGATCATGTCGATCTGCAGGTCGCCCACGCGCAGCAGGGTGCTTTCCTGGGCGCGGCCGCGCCGCGCCAGCACCTGCAGCCGCGCCAGCAGTTCGATGAAGGAGACCGGCTTGATCAGGTAGTCGTCGGCGCCCTCGCGCAGCCCCTTGACCCGGTCCTCCACGCTGTCGCGCGCGGTCAGCATGATCACCGGGGTGGTCTTCACCGAACGCAGCGAGCGCAGGATGGCGAAGCCGTCCAGGCCCGGCAGCATCGCGTCGAGCACGATCACGTCGAAGTCGTAGTGCAGCGCCAGGTGCTGGCCGTCGATGCCGTCGTAGGCCACGTCGACCGCGCAGCCCTGTTCGCTCAGCCCCTGCTGCAGGTAGTCGGCGGTCTTGCGCTCGTCCTCGACGATCAGCACCTTCACGGCTGCAGCGCCTCCGGCGCGGCCGCGCGCGCGCGCCGTGCCTGGCGCCGCTGCAGGTACCAGCTGTGCAGGCGGTCCAGGTACAGGTACACGATCGGCGTGCTGAACAGGGTCAGCAGCTGCGACAGCAGCAGCCCGCCGACCATCGCGTAGCCCAGCGGCCGGCGCAGTTCCGAGCCGGCGCCGTGGCTGAGCATCAGCGGCAGGCCGCCGAGCAGCGCGCACAGGGTGGTCATCATGATCGGCCGGAAGCGCATCAGGCAGGCCTCGAAGATCGCATCGCGCGAGGACAGCCCGCGTTCGCGTTCGGCATGCAGGGCGAAGTCCACCATCATGATCCCGTTCTTCTTGACGATGCCGATCAGCAGGATGATGCCGATCATCGCGATCACGCTCAAGTCGTAGCCGCCGGCCATCAGGATCAGCAGCGCGCCGACGCCGGCCGAGGGCAGGGTGGAGAGGATGGTCAGCGGGTGGATGTAGCTCTCGTAGAGCAGCCCGAGCACGATGTAGACCGCGATCAGCGCGGCCAGGATCAGGTACGGCTGGGTGCGCAGCGAGGCGCTGAACGCCTGCGCCGTGCCCTGGAAGCTGCCGCTGAGCGTGGCCGGCACCCGCAGCTGCGCCTGGGCCTGCTGGATCGCGTCCACCGCATCGCCCAGCGCCGCGCCCGGCGCCAGGTTGAAGGACAGGGTCACCGCCGGGAACTGGCCCTGGTGGCTCACCGACAGGTAGCCGGTCTTGCTGGTGTCGAGCGTGGCGAAGGTGGACAGCGGCACCTGCCGGCCGTTCAGCGGCGAGGTCAGGTACAGCCGCTGCAGCAGCGCCGGATTGCCCTGCAGCGCCGGCGTCACTTCCAGCACCACGTGGTAGCTGTTGAGCTGGGTGAAGTACTGCGCGACCTGGCGCTGGCCGATGGCGTCGTTGATGGTCGCGTCGATCTGCTGCGGGGTGATGCCGAAGCTGGCCGCGCGCTCGCGGTCGATGGTCAGGCTGGCGATCGGCGCGGCGTTCTGCTGGTCGGAGGCGACGTCGGTCAGTTGCGGCAGCGCCCGGAACGCCTTCAGCAGCTTCGGCGCCCAGGTGTTGAGCTCGTCGAGGTTGGCGTCGGTCAGGGTGTACTGGTACTGGGTGCGGGCCAGGCGGCCGCCGACGTTGATGTCCTGTCCGGCCTGCATGAACAGGGTCACGCCCTGCACGTGCGCCAGGCGTTTGCGCAGCCGCGCGATCACTTGGTCGGCGCTGGCGGTGCGTCCGTCGTCCTTGGGCCGCAGCGCGATCGAGAACGTGCCGGAGTTGAAGGTGCTGGCGCCGGTCTGCATGCCGAAGGACAGCACGTCCGGGTCGCGGCGGATGATGTCGGCCAGCTGCAGCACGCGCCTGCGCATCGCCGACGAGGACGAGTCCTGCGCCGAATCGGCGGTGCCGGAGATGAAGCCGGTGTCCTGCTGCGGGAAGAAGCCCTTGGGCATCACCACGAACAGCGCCACGCTGGTGGCCACGGTCAGCAGGAAGCTGGCCAGGGTCAGCCGCGGGTGCCGCAGCACCGTCTCCAGGCCGCGCCGGTACGCCGCCAGCAGCGCGTCGAAACCGCGCTCGAACATGCGCGCCAGGCGCCCCTGCGGCTGCTCGGCGTGCGGCTTGAGCAGGCGCGCGCACAGCATCGGGGTCAGGGTCAGCGACACCAGCAGCGAGACCACGATGGTCAGGCTCACCGTCACCGCGAACTCGCGGAACAGCCGGCCGACGATGCCGCCCATCAGCAGCAGCGGGATGAACACCGCCACCAGCGACACCGAGATCGAGACCAGGGTGAAGCCGATCTCGGCCGCGCCGCGCAGCGCCGCCTGCAGCGGTGCCATGCCGTCCTCGATGTGCCGGTAGATGTTCTCCAGCATCACGATGGCATCGTCCACCACGAAGCCGACGGCGATGGTCAGGCCCATCAGCGACAGGTTGTCCAGGCTGTAGCCGAGCACGTACATCAGCGCGGCGGTGCCGAGGATCGCCAGCGGCACGGTCAGGCTCGGGATCAGGGTGACCACCGTGCTGCGCAGGAACACGAAGATCACCGCCACCACCAGCACGATCGACAGCAGCAGGGTGAATTCCACGTCTTCGACCGAGGCGCGGATGTTCTGCGTGCGGTCGGCGAGGATCTTGACGCTGACGCTGGGCGGGATCGACGCCATCAGCTTCGGCAGCGCGGCCTTGACCTGTTCCACCGTGTCGATGACGTTGGCGCCGGGCTGCTTGGTGATGGCGATCATGATCGCGCGGCCGTCGACGATGCCGCTGTCGGCCGGTGCGGCGGCGCCGGCGAAGCCCCAGGCGGCGATCTTGGCGTTCTCCGGTCCGTCCACCGCCGTGCCGACGTCGCGCACGCGGATCGGCGCGCCGTTGCGCCAGGCCAGCACCGCGTCGTTCCAGGCCTGGCTCTGCAGCAACTGGTCGTTGGTGGACACGGTGAAGGCCTGGCGCGCGCCGTCGATCGAGCCGGTGGCCGCGTTCACCGTGGTGGTGGCGATCACCGAGCGGATGTCCTCCAGGCTCAGGCCCAGCGCCGCCAGCTTGGCCGGATCCACCTGCACGCGGACCGCCGGCTTCTGCGCACCGTACAGGTTGACCAGGCCGACCCCGGAGATGCGCGAGATCTGCTGCGCCAGCACGTTGTCGGCGTAGTCGTTGACCTGGGTCAGCGGCAGCACCCGCGACTGCACCGCCAGGATCAGCGCCGGCGACTCGGCCGGGTTGATCTTGCGGAAGCTCGGCGCGCTCGGCAGCGCGCTCGGCAATTGCCCGGATGCGGCGTTGATCGCGGTCTGCACGTCGAGCGCGGCGGCGTCGATGTTGCGGTCCAGGTCGAACTGCAGCGTCACCTGGGTCGAGCCGAGCGCGCTGGTCGAGGTCATCTGGCTCAGGCCCGGGATGAGGGACAGCTGCCGTTCCAGCGGCTGCGCCACGTTGGAGGCCATGGTCTGCGGGCTGGCGCCGGGCAGGCTGGCCGAGACCTGGATGGTGGGGAAGTCGACCTGCGGCAGCGGCGCCACCGGCAGCAGCGGCCAGGCCACCAGGCCCAGCAACAGCAGCGCCATGGCCAGCAGCGAGGTGCCGATCGGGCGTTTGATGAAGGCCGCCGAGACGCTCACGCGTGCGCTCCTGTCGTGGCCGGCCTGGCGTGCCTGGCCGCCTTGGCTTCCACTACCTTTGCGCCCGGATGCAGCCGGTACTGCCCATCCACCACCACCCGCTGGCCGGCCTGCAGGCCCTGGCCGATCACCGTCTCGCCATCGGCCTCGTCCAGCACCTGCACCGGCTGGTCGCGCACGCTGCCATCGGTGCCGACCACGTACACGAACTCGCCGTCCTGGCTGCGCTGCACGGCCGCGCTCGGCACCACCAGCGCGCCGGCGCGCAGGCCCAGGGTGATGCGCGCATCCACCGTCTGCCCCGGCCACAGCGTGTGCGCGGGGTTGGGGAAGTGCGCCTTCATGGCGATGGTGCCGGTGCTGGTGTCGATCTGGTTGTTGAGCAGGGCCAGCGTGCCGTGCGCCAGCACCTGGCCGCTGCCGTGCTCGACGGCGTCAACGCCCACGCTGGACGGCGCGGCCTGCAGGGCGCGATTGATCTGCTGGAACGCGCCTTCCGGCAGGGTGAACTGCACCGCGATCGGGTCGATCTGGTTCAGCACCACCAGGCCGCCGGCATCGCTGGCGTGGACGATGTTGCCCGGATCGACCAGCCTTGCGCCGGCGCGGCCGTCGATCGGTGCGCGGATGGTGGTGAAGTCCAGTTGCACCCGCGCGCTGTCGATCGCCGCCTGGTCGCTCTGCAGCGTGGCGCGCAGTTGCGTCACCAGCGCCTGCTGCGTGTCCAGGGTCTGGCGGGTGGTCGCGTTGTCCTGCAGCAGCTGCGTGTAGCGCTGCAGGTCGGCCTGCGCATTGCCCAACTGCGCCCGGTCCTTGGCCTGTTGCGCGATGGCCGCGGCCAGTTGCGCCTGGTAGGTGCGCGGATCCAGCCGCGCCAGCACCTGCCCGGCCTTGACGTCCTGGCCCTCGCCGAAGCCCACGTCGATCAGTTGCCCGTCGATGCGCGAGTGCACGGTCACCGAGGCGATCGGCAGCACCGTGCCGATCCCGGTCTGGCGGATCGGCACGTTCTTGCGCAGCACCGGTGCGCTGGTCACCGGCACCGGCGGCGTGGCCGCGGCGGGCGCGTGGCGCGGGCGCAGCCATGCCGCCAGCAGCAGCGCGACCAGCAGCGCGGCGACGACGAACGGCCAGCGCCGCCGCCGCGGCAGGGCACGCTGCGGCGGCGGGGCGGCGGGGCGGGTAGGAGCGGCGGTGGACATGGGTTACTCCGGGACGACAGGAGCCGGCGTGGCGCCCGGCGAGGCGCCGCGCACGGCGGGGAGACGGGCGCTGTCCCAATCGCCGCCCAGCGCGACCAGCAGCGCGACCTGGGCGCCGAACTGGCGCGCTTGCACCTGCAGCAACGTGCGTTGCGCTTCCAGCGCATTGGCCTGGGCGGCGATCACCGCGCTGTACAGCCCGGTGCCGGCGCGGTACTGGTCCATCAGCACGCGCTCGGCCTGCTGCGCGGCGTCGGCGGCGCGGCGCTGTTGCTGCTGCTCGCGCGCCAGTTCGCGCACCGCGGCGAGCTGGTCCTCCACGCCCTGGAATGCGCTCAACACGGTCTGCCGGTAGTTGCCTGCGGCCGCATCGAACACGGCTTGCGCCTGTGCGCGTTGCGCGTGGCGGGCACCGCCGTCCAACAGCGTGCCGGCCAGCGCCGCGCCCACCGCCCAGACCCGGTTCGGCACGCTCAGCAGCGAGGCCAGCCCGGCACCGTCGTAGCCGCCGCTGGCGCTCAGCGACAGGGTCGGGAACCACGCCGCGACGGCCATGCCGATGCCGGCATTGGCCGCGGCCATGCGCCGTTCGGCGCCGGCGATGTCGGGGCGCCGCTGCAGCAGCACCGAGGGCAGCACGTCCGGGGTCGGCGGCAGCGCCGGCAGCGGTGCGTCGCTGGCGGCCAGCGAGAATTCGGCGGGGGTGTGGCCGAGCAGCACCGCCAGGGCGTGGTCCAGTTGCCGGCGCGACAGCGCCAGGTCGGTCGACGCCGCTTCGGTGCTGTGCAGGGTGGCCTCGGCCGCGGCCACATCGGCCGCGCTGGCGATCCCGGCGCGCACCCGCGCCTGGGTCAGCCGCAGCGCGTCGCGATAGCCGGCCAGGGTGCGCTGGTACAGCGCCAGGGTCTGGTCGTCGAAACGCAGCTGCAGGTAATCGGCGACCACTGCGGCCTGCAGCGACAGCCGCGCCTGCGCCAGGTCGGCGGCGCTGGCCTGGGCGTTGTCGCCGGCCTGTTCGACGCTGCGCCGGATCCGGCCCCAGAAATCCGGCTCCCAACTGGCGCTCAGTCCCAGCGTATCGGCATCGCGCAGCCCCGGCTTGGTGGTGACGGTGCGCTCGCGCGCGGTCGAGGCCTGCACGCCCAGCGTCGGCGCCTCGGCCGCGCGCGCGCTGCCGAGCAGCGCCGTGAGCTGCCGAGCGAGCGGCGCGAGGAGGCGGTGAGGGGGAGTGGGGGGCAGGGCGGGCACGGGGCGGCGCCGGCACCGGG
>JBEVKG010000019.1:0-3432 GCA_040509765.1 Xanthomonas sp. | reverse complement strand
CACGTGGACCGGGTCGTCGTGCATCGACATCATCACCACCCGGGTCTTGGGCGAGGTGTGCAGTACGTCGGTCAGTGCGTCCAGACCGCTGCGCCCGGGCAGCGACAGGTCCATCAGCACCAGGTCGGGGCGGTGCAGGGTGGCCAGGTCCACCGCCTGCTGCGCGTTGCTGGCCTCGGCCACCACGTCGACGTCCGCAAACGTCTGCAGCAGCCGGCTCAGGCCGGCGCGTACCAGGGTGTGATCGTCGACGATGATGACTCGCACGGTGCAGGTCCTTCTATTCAGATCCGCACCTTAGCCGAGCCGCAGGCTGCCGCCAACCTCGGCGCCACGCCGGGCGGTGGGGGGGCGGCTCAGCGCGCCCGGCGGCTGTCGGCGATCTGCCGGCGGTGCAGCCGGAACAGGTGGCGTTCCAGTGCCTCTTCCAGGCCCGGCGGCTGTGTCTCGAACCGTAGCCAAAGATGCACGACGCCGCCGGTGGTGGCCTCGGCCAGCACCCGCACCGGCAATTCCAGGTGGTCCGGCAGCCAGTCCGAGGGCTGCAGGCGCAGCAGGCCGGCGGCGCCGGCGGTGGCGCCCGAGCGCGCGCCCAGCTCCAGCCGCACGCCGCGCCGGGACCAGCACAGCGGCCGCAACGGCAGGGCGTCCTCGTGCTGGCGGGCCAGCCGGCCCAACAGGACCAGCATCAGGTCGAGCTTGGCCTCCATCCGCTGCGTCTGCGCGGTGGCCTCGCTGCGGTCGTCGCTGCCGTCCTCCCCGCGCAGATCCTCGATCTGCGCCAGGCTGCGCAACAGCGCCTCGCCAGCGGCGAGCCGGCCGGCGCCGTTGCCCAGGCGGAAGTCCGCCGGCAGCGCCAATTCGCAGCTGAGGGTGTCGTGGAACAGTTCGGCGTCGGCCGGGTGCTGGGCGGCGCCGTCGGGGCCGGCGTTCATCCCAGCAGTCCGGCCTGCGAATAGGCGCGCGCGGCGTGGCTGCACTGACGGCTGGTACGCAGCCAGGCGGCGGCGTGGTCGCGCTCCATGCGCATCTGCGCGGTCACCGCCTGCTGCAGGGCGAGCAGCGGCTTCAGCGCCTCGCGCGAGCGGTCGGCGTCGTCCTGCTGCAGATACGCCTGCAGGCGCCGCTCGTGGTCGGCGACCATGGCCTGGGCCAGCGCGTAGTCCTCGCCACGCAGGATCTCGCGCAGCTCGTGCAGGTCGTCGTGCAGGTCGGCGAGCTGGATGCTCACGACGCGTTGGCCGTGGCCAGTTCGCGCTGCTGCGCAGGGATGGCGGCCCAGGCGGCATCGATCTCGCTGAGCAGTTCCAGCGCCTCGGTCAGCGCCGCGTCGTCGTTGTGCAGGTTGGCCTCGGTCAGCCGATGCATCACATAGTCGTAGAGCGCCGACAGGTTGCCGGCGATCTCGCCGCCGGCCTCGTGGTCGAGCGAGCCGTTGAGATGGCCGACGATGGCGCAGGCCTCGCCGATCGCCTTGCCCTTGCGCGCCTGGTCGCCCTGCGCAAGGCAGGCCTGGGCCTGGCGAATGCGCTGGCAGGCGCCGGCGAACAGCATGGCGACCAACTTGTGCGGATCGGCATCCGTGACGCTGGTGGAAATGCCCATCTTGCGATACTGCTCAGCGTATTGGCGGCTGGAACCGTACATGGAAAACTCCCTCAAATGGATTGGCAGCGCGGGGCGCCGTGCTGTCCGGCGGGCGTGCCGGGGCGGTGGCTGCGGCCAATCCGCAATGACTGTCGATACTCTTCATATCGGCCGCGACGCGCTTGCACTTGAGCCGCGGCCGCGTGCGCGTCAGCTGAATTGCTTGGTCAGGCCTTCGCTCACGGTCTGCATCTGCGTGACCAACTGGTTCATTGCGGTGAAACGGGCGGTGTACTGATCGGTCAGGGTCTGCATGCGCTTGTCGAGATCGCTGAGCTGGTCGGTCAGGTCGGAAATGTGCTTGTTGAGCGCGTTGGTCCGCTGGGTCAGCGTGCCGCTGGTGGTGTCCAGATTGCTCTTCAGCAGCGTGCTCATGCCGGTGCCGAAGCTGCCGTTGTTGCCGAGCAAGGTCTTGGCAGCGGACGGATCGGCGGCCGCGGCGCTATCGAACTTGGCGCTGTCGAAGCTCATCACCCCGTCCTTGTCGATGGTGACGCCCATCGCCATCAGGCCGCTCACGTTGTCGCTGACCAACCGGCGCAGCGACTGCTGCAGCCCGCGCACCATCGCATCGCCGGTCATCGGCGAGGCCTTCTTGTTGGTGGCGTCGTAGGCGCTGGAGGACTTGAGCACGCTGTTGGCGGAGTTGTAGGCGCTGACCAGGGCGGTCAGATTGGCCTTCAGCGGGGTGTTGTCGTTGGTGATGTTGAGATTGAAGGTGGTGCCGGCCACGGCCTTGGTGAGATTGATGGCCACGCCTGGCACCAGGTCGGCGATGGTGTTGCTGCTGGAGGTGCGCTGGAAGCCGTCCACCTTCACCACCGCGTCGGCGGCGGCGATGGTCTGGGTCAGGCCGCCGCTGTTGCCGGCCGGGTAGGTGAGATTGGCCAGGCCGCCGTCGCCACCGGAGGTGGTGATGGTCAGGGCGCCCTTGGTGCCGGTGTCGACCGCGTTGAGCACCAGGTGGTCGCCGTCGTCGGCGGTCACCACGCTGGCGGTCACGCCGGCGCCGTTGGCGGCCTTGTTGATGAAGTCGGCCACGTCGCTGAGCTTGCTGCCGGCATCGACGTTGATATTGAGCGTGGTGCTGCCGTAAGCGATCGTCAGGGTGCCGCCGCCGACCACGGCGCCGCTCGCGTAGGCCGACGAGGTCAGTTTCTGCGACTGCGCCAGTTTCACCACCTCGATGCCGTACCTGCCGGCGTTGGCGCTGGAGGTGACGGACGCGGTATAGCCGGCGCCGTCGTCGATGCTGGCCTTGTAGGCGCCCTTGTCGGCGCTGTCGGAGACCGTGCTCATCGCCGTCTGCAGGTTGGACAGCGCGCTCTTGATCGTGCTCAGGGACGACAGCTGCGCACTGGAGGCGGTGCCGTCGCGGTTGATCCGGTCTTCCTGCGGCTGGCGTTCCTTCGAGACCAGTGTGGCGACGAAGGTGGGAATGTCCAGGCCTGAGCCGATTCCAGTGGTGGACATGTTGGCGGTCCTTGAGGTGGCCGGCGCGCGATGCGCCAGCGGCTGAGGGGGGTATCGGCGCGCGGGACCGCTTCTTGAGCAGCGCCCGCGCGTCACGGCGGCTTCCCGTTGCGATGCAAATCCTGTGCCGCATCGCGGGCGTCAAAAAAAAGGCCCCTCCTGGTGGAGGGGCCCGGTGGTGCGTTGCGGCTTGCCGCGCTTAGCCCTGGAGCAGGCTCAGCACGCTCTGCGGCGCCTGCTTGGCCTGGGCCAGCATCGCGGTGCCGGCCTGCTGCAGGATCTGCGTGCGGGTCAGCTCGGCGGTTTCCTTGG
>JBEVKG010000018.1:0-3363 GCA_040509765.1 Xanthomonas sp. | reverse complement strand
GCCGCTGGACCTGTCGATCTTCCGCAGGAACGAGGGGCGTGGCGCATGGACCTGATGATGATTGCCGCCACGTCGCTGGCCGCCGCGGCGCTGGCCTGCGTGTTCGCGGTGAACGCCGGCCAGCAGCTGCTGGCCCGTTACCGCGAGCGGTTCCTCGAACAGGCCCAGGTCAACCTGTCCGACTTGTTCCTGTTCGTCGAGCCACGCGTGCTCTATGCAACCAACCTGGCCGCCATCGCGATCCTGCCGATCCTGGTGTGGCTGCTGAGTGGGTGGTGGCTGGCAGCGATCGCCACGGCCGCGGTCCTGGCAGTGCTTCCCCGAAAGGCATACCGATGGCTGCGGCAGAGGCGCCTCGAGACCATCCAGGCACAGTTGCCCGACACGCTGATGATGTTGTCGGGCAGCATCCGGGCTGGCCTGGGATTCACGCCTGCGCTGGAGTCCATCGTCCGCGACGGTCGCCCTCCATTGACCCAGGAGCTCGCGCTGGTCCTGCGCGAGCAGCACGTCGGCGTAAAGACCGATGACGCGCTCGAGCATTTCGCCGGACGCGTGCCGCTGCCCGATGCACGCCTGTTCGTGTCGGCGGTTTCGATCTCGCGTGCCGTCGGCGGAAACCTCGGCGAGAACCTGGCGACCCTGGCGGAGACACTGCGCCGCCGCCTGGTGATGGAACAGAAGGTCAAGGCATTGACCGCGCAAGGGCGGCTGCAGGGCATCGTCATGGCATCGCTTCCGGTCTGCATCGTGGCCTACCTGGCGATGATGTACCCGGCCACCATGCGTCCCATGTTCGAGACCTGGCCAGGTCTGGCCGTGATCACCACCGGCGTCGTGCTCGAGTACGTCGGTTACAAGGTCTGCCTGAAGATCGTGACGATCGACATATGAGCGACCTCATCCTCATGTCGGCATGCGCCTTCGGCGCCGTCGTGATCGGTTTGTTCGGGCTGCGCGGACTGTTACGGGACGTGCCACGCGCTGAGCGCCAGTTCCAGGACCCGCTGCCGTTCGCGTTGCGCCTGCTGTGGCCGCTGGTGTCCGCGGCCAGTGCCTGGGTGGCGCCACGCCTGAAGCCGGCCGGGTTGTCCCGTGCGCACCGCGCCCTCCAGGCCGCCGGCCAGGACTACCTCGTCAGTCCCGAGGAGTTGGCGGGCCTGCGGATCGTAGCTGCGGTGCTGGCGAGCGCGGCGTTGCTGCTCGTCTCGTCGATGCTGGGGCGTGACGGCGTCTTCGCAGCCTTGTCCTGCGTCGCCATCGGAGCGCCCCTGGGTTGGCTGTATCCGACGCTGTGGTTGCGCGAGCGCCGCAAGCTGCGGCAGAAGCGCGTGATCCGCGATCTCCCGGTGTTCCTGGACTTCATCACGATGGCGATCGAGGCCGGGCTCAACACCAGTGGCGCGATCGAGCTGGCCGTCCGCAAGACATCGCAGGGGCCGCTGTCCCAGGAGTTCTCGCGAATGCTGCGCGACCTGCGCGCGGGCCTGCCTCGCGCCGAGGCGGTGCGACGCATGGCCGAACGAATGGACACGCCACAGGTCTGGAGCTTTGCGAGCGCGCTCATCCAGGCGGACCGTGTCGGCGCCAGCCTCAGCGAATCGCTGCGTGCGCAAGCCGCGCAACGTCGCGAAGAACGATTCCTGCGTGCCGAAAAGCTGGCCCTGGAGGCGCCGGTCAAGATGATGGTGCCGCTGGTGACCTGCTTCTTCCCGCTGATCTTCATGGTGCTGGGCTACTTCATTTACCTGAGGCTGATCGAGGACGGAATCCTGTGAAGCACGGTTCGTTGCATGGACGCGCAGGCGTGATCGTGGCGCGCGTCGACCTGGCCGATGACTGGCGTTCCCGGCTTCGCGGGCTTCTGCTTCGCAGGCCGCTTGCGACCGACGGCAGCGAGGCGTTGCTGCTGCGGCCTTGTGCCGGCATCCACACCATCGGCATGCGCTACAGCCTGGATGTCGCCTTCCTGGACGCAAGCGGCGCAGTCCTGTGCATCTTTGAAGGCGTCCGACCGTGGCGTGCGTGCTGGAAGCGCGGCGCCCATGGCGCACTGGAGCTGCGTGCGGGCGCCGCGCGCCGACTGGGTCTCGCAGTCGGCGACACCGTCGAGTGGAGAATGCAATGAAGATCCGACCCACTGCTGCGCGCGTGCAACGGCAGGCCGGGCAGGCGTTCCCGGAGTTCCTCGTGGTGATTCCGGTGTTCCTGTTCCTGTTGCTGCTCATTTTCCAGATGGTGCTGGTCTACCGCGCCAAGACAGTGCTCGACCTGGCCGCGCTCGAGGCCGCCCGTGCCGGTGCCGTGCACCATGCCCACGCCGATGAAATGCGCAAGGGACTGGTCCGCGGGATGATGCCGCTGTACGCGACTGGCAGTGCCCCGGCAGACGTGTACGCGGCATGGGCGAAGGCCAGCGCCGATCTTGCGGTCCACTCGCGCATCCAGGTCGTCAGCCCCAGCAGGCAGGCGTGGGAACAGTTCAAGGAGCGCCAGCATGACGGGCGATTCGCCCTTCCCAACGACAACCTGGCATTCCGCGACACGACGGTGAAGGCGGGCGTCAACGTCCAGGATGCCAACATCCTGAAGATCCGGGTGGTGTACCACTACCCGCTGATCGTGCCGTTCGTCGATCGGGTGCTGCGCGATCGATCCGAGCCCGTGCAGGGCGGTCGCCACTTCCGCATTCCCCTCGAAGCGCACGCAATCGTCCGGATGCAGACGCCCATCGACGAATCGGCACCGCTGCACTAGGCGGGGCGAACCGAGTGGGTCAGACCGCTTCCAGCTTCAGCACGACGCCGAGCCCGGCCATGTCCTGCGGTTCGCCTTCCAGGTCGGCGCGCACCAGCGGACGCATGTCGATCCAGCGACGCGACATGCCGAGGGTCAGCGTGTTGCCGTCCGCGCGTGCATCGAGCTGCGGGATCGGGTCGGCCTCATGCGCGCGATGCAGCAGCACCGCCAGTCGCAGCAGTGCGGCCAGGCGACGCGCCGACGAGAGCAACCGGTCGGGCAGGGCGTCGAAGGCCGACTTGGGGATGCCGCGGCGATGGGTGCGCACCAGCGCCGCCAGGAACTGCTGCTGCTGGCGCGAGAAGCCGGCGATGTCGGAGTTCTCGACGACGTACGCGCCGTGCACGTGGTACTGGCTGTGCGCGATGGCCAGGCCCAGCTCGTGCAGTCGCGAGGCGCGCTGCAGCATCAGGCGATCATCGGCATCGAGCTGCCACGCCTGCGCGATCTGGTCGAACATGCGCAGCGCGGTGGCTTCCACGCGACGGGCCTGGCCGTCGTCGATGCCGTAGCGCTGCATGAGCGCGGCAACCGCTGCATCGCGCGGATCGTCGACGCCGCCGC
>JBEVKG010000017.1:0-12969 GCA_040509765.1 Xanthomonas sp. | reverse complement strand
GCGCAGACACCTCCCCCGCTTTGCGGGGGAGGACGAAGGACGGGTCGTTGAGTTGGGCGGCGTAATCGCGGACATCCGCCGTGATCTTCATCGAGCAGAATTTGGGGCCGCACATGGAGCAGAAATGGGCGGTCTTGGCGCCTTCGGCCGGCAGGGTCTGGTCGTGATATTGCTCGGCCGTGTCCGGATCGAGCGACAGGTTGAACTGGTCGCGCCAGCGGAACTCGAAGCGCGCGCGGCTGAGCGCATCGTCGCGTAGCTTGGCGGCGGGATGGCCCTTCGCCAGATCGGCAGCATGGGCGGCGAGCTTGTAGGTGACGACGCCGACCTTGACGTCGTCGCGATCGGGGAGGCCGAGATGCTCCTTGGGCGTGACGTAGCAAAGCATCGCCGTGCCGAACCAGCCGATCATCGCCGCGCCGATCGCCGAGGTGATGTGGTCGTAGCCCGGCGCGATGTCGGTGGTCAGCGGCCCGAGCGTGTAGAACGGCGCCTCGCCGCACTCGCGCAGCTGCTTGTCCATGTTCTCCTTGATCAATTGCATCGGCACGTGGCCGGGGCCCTCGATCATGGTCTGCACATCGTGCTTCCACGCGAGCTTGGTCAGCTCGCCCAGCGTTTCCAGTTCGCCGAACTGGGCGGCGTCGTTGGCGTCGGCGATGCAGCCGGGGCGCAGGCCGTCGCCCAGCGAGAAGGCCACGTCGTAGGCCTTCATGATCTCGCAGATGTCCTCGAAGTGGGTGTAGAGGAAGTTCTCGCGATGATGCGCCAGGCACCACTTGGCCAGGATCGAGCCGCCGCGCGAGACGATGCCGGTGACGCGCTTGGCGGTCAGCGGCACGTAGCGCAGCAGCACCCCGGCGTGGATGGTGAAGTAGTCCACGCCCTGCTCGGCCTGCTCGATCAGCGTATCGCGGAAGATCTCCCAGGTCAGTTCCTCGGCGCGGCCGTCCACCTTCTCCAGCGCCTGGTAGATCGGCACGGTGCCGATCGGCACCGGCGAGTTGCGCACGATCCATTCGCGGGTCTCGTGGATGTGCTTGCCGGTGGACAGGTCCATCACCGTGTCCCCGCCCCAGCGGATCGCCCACACCAGCTTCTCCACTTCCTCGGCGATGCCGGAACTGACCGCACTGTTGCCGATGTTGGCGTTGATCTTGGTCAGGAAGTTGCGGCCGATGATCATCGGTTCGCTTTCCGGATGATTGATGTTGCACGGCAGGATGGCGCGGCCGCGGGCGATCTCGGCGCGCACGAACTCGGGCGTGATCTGCGGCGGGATGGCCGCGCCGAACGCCTCGCCGGGATGCTGCACGCGCAGTTGCGCATCGCGCAGGTCCTGCAGGCGCTGGTTCTCGCGGATCGCCACGAACTCCATCTCCGGCGTGACGATGCCGCGCCGCGCGTAGTGCATCTGGGTGACGTTGGCGCCGTCGCGGGCACGCCGCGGCAGGCGCCGCGCCGGAAAGCGCACCGCCTGCAGGCGCGCATCGTCCTCGCGCGCGCGGCCGAACTGCGAGCTGAGCCCGGCCAGTGCCGCGCTGTCGCCGCGCTCGGCGATCCAGGCGGCGCGCAGCGGCGCCAGGCCGGCGCCGAGATCGATCCGTGCCTGCGGATCGGTGTACGGCCCGGAGGTGTCGTAGACGGTGATCGGGGCGTTCTCCTCGCCGCCGAACACGGTGGGCGTGCGGGTCAGCGCGATCTCGCGCATCGGCACCTGCAGGTCGGCGCGCGAGCCCTGCACGAAGATCTTGCGCGAGCCGGGGATCGGGCGGGTCACCGCCGCGGACAAGGTATCGGTCTGCTGTTGCAGCGGATTGGGGACAGCGTTCATCGGCGTTCGTCCTGGTTCAAGTGACCCGCGGCAAGGGCGGGACGGGTGCGAGCGGACTCGCATCTGGGACGAAGCGGCGGCGCGGGCCCGCCGCGGACGCACAGGCGCCCACCGCGGACTTGCGAAGCTTCCCTACGCCGGTATCAACCGGATCAGGTTCGAAGGGACTGTCTCAACCGCGGCCTGCGCCGGCGGTACCCCCGCTTCTGCGGCTATTAGAGCGTGTTCTCCGCGTCGAGGCCAGAGGCGACGGTGGGCGCAGCGCGTGGCGCGGGTTTGGCCGAGGCAACGGCCAACCGCGCGCTGCCGACGCGGCAGCACGCGGCAGACCAGTGCACAGGGGCAAGCGGCCGTGGTCCGCCGAGACGGCGCGGTGCGTCCTGCCCATGCGAACCGGCGCACCACCGCCCTCAACGTCGCGCAGGCCGCTTGCGCGCCTGCCTCGCCACACATCGCGCGGCAACCCGCCAGCGTCGCTTTGTGGCAGTGCCGTCACACCCGATGCTGCCAGCGACACACCGCAACCACGTGGCCGGCCTAGGCTGCGCGGACAAGAATCAAGGCTCTCTCTCATCGCCGTCGGCACTGCCGGCGGCTTTTTTTTGCCGACGCATGCCCCCTGCTCATTCCAGCACGTAGGCCACGCGCAAGCCGCCCCAGTGGCGCCCGCGCACCCGCACCGGCACCGACAGGTCGAACAGGATCTGCCCGGTATCGCGTCGGTACACCTGCAGCAGGTACGGTTCAGTGTGGCGGCCGACGTTGCGGCCGACCCGGTCGCTGAAGATGCGCTTGGTGCGGTTGCCGACCAGGTCGCGTGCGCGGTCGCCGCTGAGCGGCTGGCTGAAGCGCAGGTTGTGGGTCGGCACGTAGCCGTCGACGTTCGCGCAGATCGCGAACACGATCCACGGATGCGCGGCCAGCAACGGCTCCTGCAGCGGCGGCAACACGTCGTCGCACAGCGCGTCGAAGGCAGTGCGGTACTTGGGCGGATCGATGCCCGGGATCGGCTGGTAATCGGTGGAGAACAGCGCGTCCTCGGCGATGCGCCCGCGCGCGAGGGCGGTCTCGAAGGCCTGGCCGACGCTCACCGCGGCGGCCCGGGCCAGATCGCGCACCCGCGCATGCCGTGGCTGCCGCATCGGATCGGCGGGCAGGCGGAACAGGTTCACGCAATCGTGCAGGGTGTCGCTGCCGGCCGCCAGGTCGGCACTGCGCTGCACCACGCGCGCGGCGTGCTCCAGATTGCTGCGGCTGAGCCCGACCACGTGCTGGACCGCCCGGTCGATGCCGCCGATCTCCCCGCTCTGGGTGGCGATGCGGCCGGCCACCGCGTCCATCGCCGCGCTGGCGCGGCCGAGCAGGTCGCCGATGCCGCCCAGCACCTGTTCGGTGCGCTGCGCCGAGGCCGCGCTGTCCTGCAGGGCGACGCCGGTCTCGCCGATGATGCCGCGCACGTCGCGCGCCGCGGTGGCGGCGCGTTCGGCCAGTTGCCGGATTTCGGTGGCGACCACCGCGAAGCCGCGCCCGGCCGGGCCGGCGTGCACCGCTTCGATGCTGGCGTTGATCGAGAGGATGTTGGTCTGGAACGCGACGGCATCGATCACCTCGATGACCTGGTTGGCGCGCGCCGAACGCCGCGCCACCTCCTGCATCGCCTGGCCCAGGGTGCGCGCCGCCTCCACGCCCTGGCGTGCGCTGTCGTCGGCGCTGGCCGCCACCTCGATCACCGCGCGCAGGTCGCGGTCCATCTCGTGCAGGCCCTGCAGCAGTTGCCGGGTGGTGGCGAGCACCGTCTGCAGCGCATCCAGCTGGGTCTGCGACTGCCGCGCCAGTTCGTCGTTCTCGGCGACCACGTGCGGCACGTCGGCGGCGATCTGCAGCGACAGCGCCACCGCCTGGCGGATCGCCTCGGCCAGGTTGCCGAACCCCGCCGACAGCCGCCGCCCCGGCATCGCCTCGGTCTCCTGTGCCGACAGCGGCGTCTGCAACCCCAGATCCAGATCGCAGCCGGTCAGCCGCTCGCCGACCCGATCCAGCAACGCCTGCGCCGCCGTGCCCTCCTGAATGCGCTGCGCCAGCGCCTGCAACGCCGGACTGATGGCGCCCTGCGCCTGGCCGGCACCCAGCAGGGCGACATCGCGCAGCAGCGCCGCGGTTTCCGGATGCGGCAGCGACAGCAGCCAGCCCTGGCCGCCGCGATCGCGATCGCGCTGGTAGCGCACGCGGCGCGTGGGGTCGGCGCCAGGCGCCTGCCAACTGCCCTCTGCATCGACCAGCGCGGTCAGCGGCAGGCCCCAGACCGCGTCGCTGGCGGCGCCGAGCAGGGTCTGCGCCGTCACCCCCAGCAAGTCCAGGGCGGCGCGGTTGGCGGCGCTGACGCGGCCATCCGGCTCCAACCGCAACAGGGCGATCGGGGCATCCGGCAAGCCGGCAGCGGGCACGGCATCGGCTTCCGGACTGCGTGAGAACAAGGCCATCGTCGTCTCCCTCGGCGCTACGCGCATGGTAGCGGCTCACACCCTGCGCCCGTAGCCGGGGCCGCCGCAACCGGGATCACCATCATGCGCCGCGGCGTGGCCGGCAGACGGGATGACGACGCGGCCATGACGTCGGCTTCGCGAGGATCAGGCCAGGCATCGCCCGACGCGCTGTCGCGTGCCGGCGGCTGGCGCGACACGATCCGGCATTGCGCCGGGACCCCGATTCGCGGCGGCGGGCACAAGCGCTGGCACGCCAGCCCCTCCCTTCCTGCCCGCTCGCACGAACGCCGGCGCGCGCCGACCGTTCCACGACTGGAGACGCTCCCCCATGGTGTTCCGTATTTCCATCGCCCTGGTGGCGCTGCTGGTCCTGATCGCCGGCATCGCGCCAGGGCCGTTCAACACGGTGGTGCAGGCGACCCTGGTGGAGGTCGTCCGCGGCGCCGGCTGGATGTACCTGCTGATCGTGTTCCTGACCCTGAGCTTCCTGCTGTACCTGGCATTCGGCCGCTTCGGCAACCTGCGCATCGGCGGCGAAGACGCCGAACCGGATTTCTCGCGCGGCAGCTGGCTGTCAATGCTGTTCGCCGCGGGCATGGGCATCGGCCTGGTGTTCTGGGGCGCGGCCGAGCCGATCTCGCATTTCCTCGAGCCGCCGGAGGGGCTGGCGCCGCAGAGCATGGAAGCGGCGCGCGCGTCGATGCGCTATGCGTTCTTCCACTGGGGCCTGCATCCCTGGGCGATCTATGGGCTGATCGGCCTGGCGATGGCCTGGTTCCAGTACAACCGCAACGGCCGCGGCCTGGTCAGCGACATGCTGCAGCCGGTGATCGGCCGCCATCACCGTGGCTGGATCGGGCAGAGCGTGAACATCGCCGCGGTGGTCGCCACCGCCGGCGGCGTGGCGACCACGCTGGGCTTCGGCACCATCCAGATCGCCGCCGGACTGCAACGCGTGTTCGGCGTTCAGGCCGGCATCCCGGTGCAGATGGCGGTGATCGCGGTGGCCTTCGTGCTGTACATGGCCTCGACCACCAGCGGCGTGGAGCGCGGCATCAAGTGGCTGTCCAACTTCAATCTGGCGCTGGCCGCGCTGCTGCTGGCCGCGGTGCTGGTGCTCGGCCCGACCGGCTTCATCTTCGACACCTTCACCACCACGCTGGGCGCCTACCTCAACCAGCTGGTGACGATGAGCCTGCGCATGTCGCCGTTCTCCGGCAGCCGCTGGGTGGCGGACTGGACGATTTTCTACTGGGCCTGGTGGATCGCCTGGGCGCCGTTCGTCGGCGCGTTCATCGCCCGCGTCTCGCGCGGGCGCAGCGTGCGCGAATTCGTCGTCGGCGTGGTGCTGGCGCCGACCTTGCTGGGCTTCGTGTGGTTCTCGGTGTTCGGCGGCACCGCGCTGTGGTCGCAGCTGTTCGGCCACGTGGACATGCTGCAGGCGCTGCACAACGGCTACGAGACGGTGCTGTTCACCCTGTTCGACAGCCTGCCGGGATCGCTGCTGCTGTCGAGCGCGGCGCTGTTGTTGCTGATGATCTTCTTCGTCAGTTCCGCCGACTCGGCGGTGCTGGTGCTGGCCAGCATGTCCACCGACGAGGCCGGCGATCCGCCGCTGGCGCGCAAGCTGGTGTGGGGCGTGGCGGTGGCGCTGATCGCCGCGGTGCTGTTGCTGGCCGGTGGCCTGGACGCGCTGCAGGGCATGATCACCATCGCCGCGCTGCCGTTCGCGCTGCTGATGGTGCTGGTGATCGTGTCGCTGTACCGCGTGCTCGATGCCGAGTCCAACCGCGAACGGCGCAAGGCGCAGCGCGCCCGACACATGATCGAGGAATGGATCGCGCGCGAGCAGGCGACGCGCGACGGCACGGACGCGGCGCCGCCACGCGAACAGCAATGAGCGAGGCCGCGCGCGGCGCGCCTCAGTAGCCGGCGGCCTGTCCGTCCTTGCGGCTTTCCGAGGCGCCGTAGTACACGCCGCTGTCCGGGTCGCGCGCGATCGCCTGGTAGCCGCCGTAGGGGCCGTCGGCGAAGATCACCCGGTGGCCCTTGCGCATCAGTTCGCGGATCGTGTCGTAGGCAAAGCCGGTCTCCAGGTTCAGCTCGCCGCCGTCGCGCATCGCCGTGGCCTGCCCGGTGGGCTCGGTGGAGCCGTCGTGCTGGATCCGCGGCGCGTCGCCGGCCTCCTGCAGGTTCATGTGAAAGTCGATGAGGTTCATCAGGATCTGCACGTGGCCCTGCGGCTGCATCGCTCCGCCCATCACCCCGAAGCTCAACCACGGCTTGCCGTCCTTGGTCACGAACGCGGGGATGATGGTCTGGAACGGACGCTTGCCCGGCGCGTAGCCGTTGGGATGGTCCTTCTGCAGCACGAACATCTCGCCGCGGTCCTGCAGGATGAAGCCCAGCCCCGGCGGCGCCATGCCGCTGCCCATGCCGCGGTAGTTGGACTGGATCAGCGACACCATCATGCCGTCGGCATCGGCGACGGTCAGGTAGATGGTATCGCCCTCTTCCAACTGCTTCGGCGTGCCCGGCTGCACTTCCTTGAGCGCGCGGTCCATCGAGATCAGCGCGCGCCGCTGCGCGGCGTAGTCCTTGGAGATCAGCCGCGCCAGCGGCGCCGGCTGGAACGCCGGATCGGCGTAGAACCGCGCACGGTCGGCGAAGGCCAGCTTCTTGGCTTCGGTGAACAGATGCACGTGCTCGGCCGAGCCGAACGGAATCCTGGAGAAGTCATAGCCCTCCAGGATGTTGAGCATCTGCAGCGCGGCGATGCCCTGGCTGTTGGGCGGCAGCTCCCATACGTCGTAGCCGCGGTAGTTGGTGGACACCGGCTCGACCCACTCGCCTTGGTGGCTGGCCAGGTCCTCATAGCGCAGGAAGCCGCCATTGGCCTTGAAGTAGGCATCGATGGTGCGCGCGATCGGGCCCTTGTAGAACGCGTCGCGGCCGCCGTCGGCGACTTGCTGCAGGGTGTTGGCCAGGTTCGGGTTCTTCCACAGCTCGCCCTTGCGCGGGGCGCGGCCATCGAGGGTGAACTGCTCCTTGAAGCCGGGGTACTGCGACAGCCGCGGCACCGAGCGGTCCCAGTAATAGGCGATGGTCTCGGCCACCGGATGGCCCTCGCGGGCGTAGCGGATCGCCGGCGCCAGGTTCTGCGCCATCGTCCTGCGCCCGAAACGCTCGTGCAGCGCGAACCAGCCGTCGACCGCACCCGGCACCGACACCGGCAGCGGGCCGGTGGCCGGGATCTCCTTCAACCCGCGGCGCTGGAACTCGGCCAGGGTCAGCGCCTTCGGCGAGCGGCCGGAGCCGTTGTAGCCGTACAGCTTCTGCGTCTTCGGATCCCAGACGATGGCGAACAGGTCGCCGCCGACGCCGTTGCCGGTCGGCTCCATCAGCCCCAGCGCGGCGTTGGCGGCGATCGCCGCGTCCACCGCCGAGCCGCCGTCGCGCAGGGTCTCCAGCGCGATCTGCGTGGCCAGCGGCTGCGACGTGGCGGCCATGGCATGCGGGGCGATCACTTCCGAGCGGGTCGCGAACGGCTGGCCGGTGATGCGGTCGGCGGCCTGCACCGGCAGCGATGTCGCCAGCGCCAGCGCGAGCGCCAGGCGCGCCATGGAAGGAAGCGAAACAGACATGCGCGGCTCTCCGCGAGAACGGGGGACGCCCACCGTACCCGAGTGCGGCCGGCGCCGCCGCGCACGCGTGCACAGCGCGCCATCGGCAACGGCCGGATTTCCGCGCAAATGGCGCGACGCGCTGCATGCGCCGCCTCCGTTTCATGCGTAACCATGCAGCGCTGGCGCGGCTTTCGGCACATTCGCCCACGCCGGCCCGCCACACAGTTGACAGTCGCGCAAAGCCCATGTTTATCTCGCCGCATGTTGCAGCGCCACACCCGCCCGAAGCCGACCCACCAGCCCGCCGCCCTGCGCGCGGACGCCGCTGCGTCGCTCCTCGTACTCGTGCTTATTACCTCGCCCACAAGTGCGGGACGAACCGGCGTGTAAGCGACAAGCAGCCAGGATTCGATCAGACCCCGCACCGGCAACGGCGCGGGGTTTTTCGTTTCAGTGACCCGCAAACGCAAGAACCCTTCCACTCCAACACCGTTCAAGGACATCCGCCCCATGACCAGTTCCGCCCAGCCCACCACCACGATCGCCATCGTCGGTTACGCCAGCCAGGGCCGCGCGCACGCGCTGAACATGCGCGAGTCCGGATTCGACGTCACAATCGGCCTGCGCGCCGGCGGCCCGACCGAAGCCAAGGCGCAGGCCGACGGCTTCGTGGTGAAGAGCCCCGCCGAGGCGGTCAAGGACGCCGACCTGGTCGCGGTGCTGACCCCGGACATGGTGCAGAAGACGCTGTACGAAGACGTGCTGGCGCCGAACATGAAGCAGGGCGCCTGCCTGCTGTTCGCGCACGGCCTGAACGTGCACTTCGACATGATCAAGCCGCGCGAAGACCTGGACGTGGTGCTGGTCGCGCCGAAGGGCCCGGGCGCGCTGGTGCGCCGCGAGTACGAGATCGGCCGCGGCGTGCCGTGCATCTGGGCGGTGTACCAGGACAAGAGCGGCAAGGCCGAGCAGTTCGCCCTGGAGTACGCCGCCGGCCTGGGCGGTGCGCGCGCCAACCTGATCAAGACCACCTTCAAGGAAGAGACCGAGACCGATCTGTTCGGCGAGCAGGCAGTGCTGTGCGGCGGCGCCTCGTCGCTGGTGCAGGCCGGCTTCGAAGTGCTGGTGGAAGCCGGCTACCAGCCGGAAATCGCCTACTACGAAGTGCTGCACGAACTGAAGCTGATCGTCGACCTGTTCTACGAAGGCGGCATCACCCGCATGCTCGAGTTCGTCTCCGAGACCGCGCAGTACGGCGACTACGTCAGCGGCCCGCGGGTGATCGATGCGGCGACCAAGGAGCGCATGCGCGACGTGCTGACCGACATCCAGAACGGCACCTTCACCAAGAACTGGGTGGCCGAGTACAACGCCGGCCTGCCGAACTACAAGAAGTTCAAGCAGGCCGACCTGGACCACCCCATCGAAACGGTCGGCAAGCAGCTGCGCGCCAAGATGGTGTGGCTCAACGGCGACGCCGCCGCCGCGCCGGCCGCCGGCGGCACCAAGGCCGCGTGATCCGCGGCTCCCCCACCCGCTTCCACCGAAAGGTCGCCACCGTATGAACTCCTCCGCTCACGGCACGCCCCGCAACGGCGCGCGCTGGCTGACGCAGGCCCTGGAAGCCGAAGGCGTGGACACGCTGTTCGGCTATCCGGGCGGCACCATCATGCCGTTCTACGACGCGCTGGTAGACAGCCAGCTCAAGCACATCCTGGTCCGCCACGAGCAGGGCGCGGCGCTGGCCGCCAACGGCTACGCCCGCGCCAGCGGGCGGGTCGGGGTGTGCGTCGCCACGTCCGGCCCGGGCGCCTCCAACCTGGTCACCGGCATCGCCGATGCGATGCTCGACTCGGTGCCGATGATCTGCCTGACCGGGCAGGTCGCCACGCCGCTGCTGGGCACCGATGCGTTCCAGGAACTGGACGTGTTCGGGCTGACCCTGCCGATCGTCAAGCACAGCTTCCTGGTGCGGCACGTGGACGATCTGCCGCAGGTGCTGCGCGACGCGTTCCGCATCGCCCGCGAAGGCCGGCCGGGGCCGGTGCTGATCGACCTGCCCAAGGACGTGCAGCTGGCCGATGCCACGCATCTGCCCGCGCATGTGCCGGCGACGGTGCCGACCCCGCCGGCGCCGCAGGACGCGGTGCTGGCCGAGGCGCTGGCGGCGATCGCCGGCGCCGAGAAGCCGGTGATCTACGGCGGCGGCGGCATCGCGCTGGGCGATGCGGTGGACGCGTTCCGCCAGTTCGTCGACGCCACCCGCATTCCCACCGTGCTGACCCTGCGCGGCCTGGGCGCGCTGCCGCACGCGCACCCGCATTACCTGGGCATGCTCGGCATGCACGGCACCCGCGCCGCCAACATGGCGGTGCAGGAGTCGGACCTGCTGATCGTGGTCGGCGCGCGCTTCGACGACCGCGCCACCGGCAAGCTGGCCGAGTTCGCGCCGTTCGCACGGGTGATCCACCTGGACGCCGATGCCTGCGAGATCTCCAAGCTGCGCCAGGCCGACATCGCCGTGCCCGGCGACGTGGCGCAGGCGTTGCGCGCGCTGTCCGCGGCGACCAGCACCTGCGAGGCCTGGCATGCGCGCTGCGTCGGCCATCGCGAGAAGTTCGGCGCGCGCTACGACGCGCCCGGGCAGGACATCTACGCGCCCGGCCTGCTGAAGCGGCTGAGCGAACTGGCCCCGGCCGACACCGTGATCGCCTGCGACGTCGGCCAGCACCAGATGTGGGTGGCGCAGCACTGCCGCTTCAACCACCCGCGCAACCACCTGACCAGCGGTGCGCTGGGCACCATGGGCTTCGGCCTGCCGGCGGCGATGGGCGCGCAGTTCGCCTGTCCGGACCGCACCGTGGTGCTGGTCAGCGGCGACGGCAGCTTCATGATGAACGTGCAGGAGCTGGTCACCATCGCCCGCTGCAAGCTGCCGGTGAAGATCGTGCTGCTGGACAACAGCTCGCTGGGCATGGTGCGGCAGTGGCAGGAACTGTTCTTCGCCGAGCGCTACAGCGAGATCGACCTGTCCGACAATCCGGATTTCGCCGCCCTGGCGCAGGTGTTCGGCATCCCGGCCAAGCGCATCACCGCGCGCGGCCAGGTCGAGGACGCGCTGGCCGAACTGCTGGCGCAACCCGGCCCGGCGCTGCTGCACGTGGCCATCGACGCGCGCGCCAACGTGTGGCCGCTGGTGCCGCCGAACACCGCCAACAGCACCATGCTGGAAAGCAATCCCGCTGCCCAGCGCCAGGAGACGACACATGCGTTACCAGCTTGACCTGGTGCTGAAACCGATCGACGGCGCCCTGCTGCGCGCGATCGGCATGGCCGAACGCCGCGGCTTCGCGCCGATCTCGATCAGTGGCGCGCCCGTGGCCGAGGACGCCGGCCGCTGGCACCTGCAACTGGTGGTGGACGGCAACCGTCCCGGCGAGACCCTGCGCCTGCAGATGGAAAAGGTCTACGACTGCGAATCGGTGCGCGTGACCGCGCTGGATGGGGTGGTATGAGGCGGCCGGGACCCGGCACCCGGGACCCGGGATCCGTGGCGGTCGCCGCGGGCGTTGGACGCAGCGCGAGACGCGCGAAAGCGCGGGTTGCACGGAGGTGTCTTCTTCCATGGAGGTCTCTTCTCCGGGAACCCGCGTTCCCCGGGTCCCGACGGCATGTCTAACATCCCCACCCCGCAGGAGCCGGACGTACCCCACGTCGCGGTCAGCGTGGCCGACGTCCTGGCCGCGCAGGCGCGGCTGCGCCGCTATCTGTCGCCGACGCCGGTGCATTACGCCGAGCGCTTCGGCGTCTGGCTGAAACTGGAGAACCTGCAGCGCACCGGCTCCTACAAGGTCCGCGGCGCGCTCAATGCGCTGCTGGCCGGGCTGGAACGCGGCGACGAGCGCGCGGTGATCTGCGCCTCCGCCGGCAACCACGCGCAGGGCGTGGCCTGGGCCGCGCACCGCCTGGGCGTGCAGGCGATCACGGTGATGCCGCATGGCGCACCGCAGACCAAGATCGCCGGCGTCGCGCACTGGGGCGCCACCGTGCGCCAGCACGGCAACAGCTACGACGAGGCGTTCGCCTTCGCCCGCGAACTGGCCGAGCAGAACGGCTACCGCTTCCTGTCCGCCTTCGACGACCCGGACGTGATCGCCGGCCAGGGCACCGTCGGCATCGAGCTGGCCGCGCACGCCCCGGATGTGGTGATCGTGCCGATCGGCGGCGGCGGCCTGGCCTCCGGGGTGGCCCTGGCGCTGCGCTCGCAGGGCGTGCGCGTGGTCGGCGCGCAGGTCGAGGGCGTGGATTCGATGGCGCGGGCGATCCGCGGCGACGTCCGCGCCGTGGATCCGGTGCCCACCCTGGCCGACGGCGTCAAGGTTAAAATCCCCGGGTTCATCACCCGCCGGCTGTGCGCCAGCCTGCTCGACGACGTGGTGATCGTGCGCGAGGCGGAACTGCGCGAAACGCTGGTCCGCCTGGCGCTGGAGGAGCACGTCATCGCCGAGGGCGCCGGCGCGCTGGCCCTGGCGGCCGGGCGCCGCGTCGCCGGCAAGCGCAAGTGCGCGGTGGTGTCCGGCGGCAACATCGACGCCGGCGTGCTGGCGACGCTGCTGTCGGAGGTGCGCCCGCGCCCGCCGCGCAAGCCGCGCCGCCGCAGCGCCGAGCGACTTCGCAGCCAACGTCCCGCCCCGCCCGCTCCTGCCCGCATCGCTACGTCCCCGCATTCCCATCCGCAAGCCAACGCCGCCGTAGAGGAACCCATCTGGTGAACACTTCCGTTTCTTCCCAGACCCCCCGCATCCGCATTTTCGACACCACCCTGCGCGACGGCGAGCAATCCCCCGGCTGCAGCATGACCCCGCCGCAGAAGCTGGTGATGGCGCGCGCCCTGGCCGAGCTGGGCGTGGACATCATCGAGACCGGCTTCCCGGCCAGCTCGCAGTCCGACCGCGAAGCCATGGCGCTGATCGCGCGCGAGATCCGCACCCCGACTCTGGCAGTGCTGTCGCGCTGCCTGGCCGCG
>JBEVKG010000016.1:0-4863 GCA_040509765.1 Xanthomonas sp. | reverse complement strand
GGTCAGGCGGGTGGCGCTGGCTCTGTCATGCCACGTCAGCCGCTCCCGATCGGCCAGGGCCCACCAGAATCCCAGCCCGCCCAGCAGCAACGACACTGTGCCGACCAGATAGCGGCGCCACAGCGCACCCCAGCCTGGCGCGTTGCCGTCGGCGCCGTGCAGGCGCAGCCGCCACGGCCGCATGCCCAGGGTCTGGCCGCCGCGACGCCAGCTCAGCGTCGCGTACAGGCCCGCAACCACCCAGCAGCACAGCCACAGCAGCCACTGCAAGGCGCTGAACGGGGCGATGTTCTCGCGCGGCGCATGGCCCTCCAGCGTATAGCCGAGGGTGAACAGCGCCGAGACCACGAACCACAGCGCCAGCACCGGCCAGGCGTCGTAGAACAGCGCCAGCAGCCGCCACAGCAGCAGCGCGCGCGGGCGGGAGGCGGAGGCGGGAGGCGATGCGCTCATCGGCACAGCTTAGAGCCAGTCGCGCGCTTTGCGGTGGACCGGGCGCGCCGCGGTCGCACTGCGCGCGCATGCCATCCCTGCGCCCGCTGCCCGGCCACACGACCTTGCGCCCCCCAATAAAGCGACTAGGCTTCCCCAATCCCCAATCCCCAATCCCCAATCCCCAATCCCCAATCCCCAATCCCGCCCGTGCCCATCCTTCATTCCCCCGCCGAACGCCGTCAGCAGACGCAACGGCTCGCGCCGCTGCGCGAGGCCGATGCGCTGGCGATCCAGCAGTTCCTGGATGCGGCCTGGGCCGAGCAGGGGCTGGCGCGGCAGAGCCTGGACAGCTACCGCCGCGACCTGGAGGGCTTCGCGCGCTGGCGCGACGGCGCCGGCGGCGGCCTGGCCGGCGCCGATCGGCAGGCCTTGTTCGACTATCTGGCCTGGCGCACCGAGTTGGGTTATTCGCCGCGCAGCAATGCGCGCTGGCTGTCGTCGCTGCGCGCGTTCTTCGCGCTGCGCGTGCGCCGCGGCGAGCGCGGCGACGATCCGACCGCGCTGCTGGAGCCGCCGCGGCTGCCGCGTTCGCTGCCCAAGGCGCTGGCCGAGAGCCAGATCGAGGCGCTGCTGGCGTCGCCGGACGCGACCGCGCCGGTCGGGCTGCGCGACCGCGCCATGCTCGAGCTGATGTACGCCGCCGGCCTGCGCGTCAGCGAGCTGGTGAACCTGCCGGCCACTGCGGTGAATCTGCGCCAGGGCGTGCTGCGGGTCACCGGCAAGGGCAGCAAGGAGCGGCTGGTGCCGCTGGGCGAGGAGTCGCAACACTGGCTGCAGCGCTACCTGGACAGCGCGCGGCCGGCGCTGGCGGCCGGGCAGGCGGTGCCGGCCAGCGACGGCGTGGTGCCGCTGTTCATCGACGCCGCACGGCGCGCGCTGACCCGCCAGCAGTTCTGGGTGTTGGTCAAGCGCTATGCCGCGATGGCCGGGATCGATCCTGCGCGGATCAGCCCGCATGGGCTGCGCCACAGCTTCGCCACCCATCTGCTCAACCGCGGCGCCGACCTGCGCGCGCTGCAGATGTTGCTCGGTCACAGTTCGCTGTCGACCACCCAGATCTACACCCTGGTCGCGCGCGAACACCTGCAGAGCCTGCACCGCAAGCATCATCCGCGCGGCTGAGCGCCGCCGCGGCGCGTGCGCCGGCCGCTCAGCCTGTCTACATGGAGCGAACCGGGGGGTGTGCGACAATCCGGCGATTCGCAGCCCTCATGGATCGCCAATGCTCCGTTTTGCTCTTTGCGCGCTGCTGGGCGCGGCTTCGCTCTCCGCCTGCGCACAGTCCACCACTCCGTCCACCGGCGCCGCTGCCTCCAAGGCCGCTCCCGCCGCCAGCGGTGCGCCGGGCGATCAGCGCGTGCGGTCGGCGCTGCTGCAACTGGACCCCAACTTCAAGCCCGACTACATCGGCGCCGCGCCGTTCCCCGGCTTCCGCGAAGTGGTAGTGGGCGGGCAGGTGCTGTACGTCTCCGACGACGGCCGCTACCTGTTCCAGGCGCAGCCGTTCGACATCCAGGAAAAGCAGTTCGCCTCCAGCGAGGGCCTGCTGAGCTACCGCCGCAAGCTGCTGGAATCGGCGCCGCGTGCCGACCGCATCGTGTTCGCCCCGGCCAATCCCAAGTACACCATCAGCGTGTTCACCGATATCGAATGCGGCTACTGCCGCAAGCTGCACAGCGAGATTGGCGAACTCAACAAGCAGGGCATCGCCGTGGAGTACCTGGCGTACCCGCGCATGGGCCTGGGCAGCCAGGACTACAAGGACATGGTCGCGGTGTGGTGCGCGGCGGACAAGCAGAAGGCGCTGACCGAGGCCAAGAGCAGCGGCAAGGTGCCCGGCACGACCAACTGCAAGAACCCGGTGACCATGCAGTACAACCTGGGCCAGCGCCTGGGTGTCAACGGCACCCCGGCGATCTTCGCTCCGGACGGCACCCAGATCGGCGGCTACCTGCCCCCGGCCAAGATGCGCGAGGCGCTGGACAAGCGTGCAGCCGAGGCGACCAAGGCGGGCGGCGGGCGCTGAACGGCGGGGAATGGGCAAACGAGAATCGGGAATGGGCGTGATCTCGCTCGTTCCCGCGGGCACGGGCGCTGCACGCCCGTGTCTCCCCTTTGGCCGTCGGCGCGGCGGTTGCGGCACCGTTGGCGTCGCCCCGTGTGTTGCCTCTAGAGCACCATTGCCGCCGGCGGCCAGCCACCGGTAGCGCGTCCGCTGGCGCCGACCCCGCTTCGCGGCCGGCTGTGCCGATTTCCCATTCCCGAATCCCCGTTCCCGGCTCTCCGCTACAATAGCCAGCCCGTTTCCTCACACGGTTCCCCGGACATGATCGTCCTCGAGGGCGCTCCCGCCCTTTCGCCGTTCCGTCGCGCTCGGCTCGAAACCCGCCTGCAGTCCCTCGTTCCCGGCGTGCGCATCGCCGGCGCGTGGCACGTGTACTTCCTCGACGGCGCCGCCGCCGGACAACTGGATCTGGTCGCAGCCCGCCGCATCCTGCAGGCGCCGGACGCACCTGTGCCGGCCGAGGCCGGTACCTGCTCGCGCTACGTGGTGCCGCGACTGGGCACGCGTTCGCCGTGGTCGAGCAAGGCCACCGAACTGGTGCAGGGCGCGGGCCTGGCGATCCGCCGGGTCGAGCGCGGCACCCGCCTGGACCTGGCCGGCTGGCCCGCGGCGCCGGCCGACCAGGCCGCGCTGGCCAGGCTGCTGCACGATCCGATGACCCAGTCGCTACTGGACGGTGCCGCACAGGCGCAGGCGCTGTTCCAGGCGCCGGTGCGTGGCGAGGTCGAGCGTATTCCGCTGGACCAGCTGGAAGCGGCCAACGCACGCCTGGGCCTGGCCCTGGCCCAGGACGAGATCGATTACCTGCGCCAGCGCTTCGGCGAGCTCGGCCGCGACCCCGCCGACGTGGAACTGATGATGTTCGCGCAGGCCAATTCCGAGCACTGCCGGCACAAGATCTTCAACGCCAGCTGGACCATCGACGGCAAGGAGCAGGACCGCTCGCTGTTCCGGATGATCAAGCACACCCACCAGCAGACCCCGCAGCACACGCTCAGCGCGTACAGCGACAACGCGGCGGTGGTGGAAGGCCATCCGGCCGCGCGCTACCGCCCGGATCCGGCCAGCGGCGAGTACCGCAGCGAGGCGGCGACGCCGTCGGCGTTCTGCATCAAGGTCGAGACCCACAACCACCCGACCGCGATCGCGCCGTTCCCGGGCGCCTCCACCGGCGCCGGCGGCGAGATCCGCGACGAGGGCGCCACCGGCCGCGGCGGCAAGCCCAAGGCCGGCCTGACCGGCTTCAGCGTCTCGCACCTGCGCATTCCCGGCCTGCCGCAGCCGTGGGAGGGCACGCGGCCGCTCAACCCGCGCATGGCCCCGGCGCTGGAAATCATGCTGGACGGCCCGCTCGGCGGCGCCGCGTTCAACAACGAATTCGGCCGGCCCAACCTGCTCGGCTATTTCCGCAGCTTCGAGCTGCCGGAGACGCAGGATCTGACCCGCGCCTACGACAAGCCGATCATGCTGGCCGGCGGCCTGGGCGCGATCGACCGCGTGCAGGTCGAGAAGATTCCGCTGCAGCCCGGCGATGCGGTGATCGTGCTCGGCGGTCCGGCGATGCTGATCGGCCTGGGCGGCGGCGCGGCCAGTTCGGTGGCCTCCGGCGACAGCGCCGAGGACCTGGATGTCGCCAGCGTGCAGCGCGACAACCCGGAGATGGAACGTCGCTGCCAGGAAGTGATCGACCGGTGCGTGGCGATGGGCGCAGGCAATCCGATCCGCTGGTTTCACGACGTCGGCGCGGGTGGTCTGTCCAACGCGATTCCCGAGCTGCTGCACGACTCGGGCGTGGGTGGCGTGATCGACCTGGACAAGGTGCCCAGCGACGATCCGTCGCTGTCGCCCATGCAGCTGTGGTGCAACGAATCGCAGGAACGTTATGTGCTGGGCGTGGCGCAGGAGCGGTTGGCCGAATTCGCCGCTCTGTGCGAACGCGAGCGCTGCCCGTTTGCGGCGGTCGGCACGGCGACGGCGGAAGAACGCCTGGTGGTCGGATATGGCGCCACGGTCGTAGGGCTTCCCCGGGAATTACCGATCGACCTGCCCATGGACGAGCTGTTCGGGAAGCCGCCGAAAATGCACCGCGATACCGCGCATCCGCCCGCGCCGCGTTGGCCGGCAATGGAAACGGCGGGACTGGACTTGCACGACGCGGGCCTGCGCGTGCTCGCGCATCCCTCCGTCGCCTCCAAGCAGTTCCTGATCACCATCGGTGACCGCAGCGTCGGCGGGCTGACCGCACGCGACCAGATGATCGGTCCGTGGCAGTTGCCGCTGGCCGATTGCGCGATCACCCTGTC
>JBEVKG010000015.1:0-3882 GCA_040509765.1 Xanthomonas sp. | reverse complement strand
CACGCCGAGCGCGCGTTGGCCCGGCAACAGCAGGGTGAGCGCGGGCCACGCGCGTGCTGCGGCCCAGGCGCCTGCGGCGCCCATCAACACGAGCAACGGCGGCGGCACGCGCCAGCGCACAGGCGTGCCGCCGGCCTGCTACAGCTTGGCGCGCTGCTCGCGCAGGCCATCCAGCTGCGCGCTCCAGTCGGCCAGGCGCTGGCGTTCCTGCTCGATCACGGCGGCCGGCACCTTGTCGGTGAATTTGCCGAGCTTGGCCTCGCTCTTGTCCTTCTCGGACGCGACGCGGGCGATTTCCTTGTCCAGGCGCAGGCGTTCGGCATCCAGGTCGACCAGGCCTTCCAGCGGCACCAGCAATTTCAGTTCGCCGACGATCGCGGTGGCCGCGGCCGGCGCCGGTGCGCCTTCCTCCAGCCACTGGATGGCCTCGAGCTTGAGCAGGAAGCGCAGCTGCGCGGCGAAACGCTCGGCCCGCGCGCGGTCCTGCACCTGGCCGCCCTGCAGCAGTAACGGCACCTGCCGCGACGGCGCCACCTGCAGTTCGCTGCGCACGCGGCGCAGCGCCGACACCATCGCCTTCAGCCATTCCACGTCGGCCGCGGCGCCGTCGTAGGCGGTCACGTCCATCGCCGCCGCCTCCGGGTACGGCTGCAGCGAGATGGTCGGTGCGGCAATGCCCAGGCGCGGCGCCACCTGCTGCCACAGCTCCTCGGTGACGAACGGGGTCAGCGGGTGCAGCAGGCGCAGCAGGGTTTCCAGTACATGCAGCAAGGTGTGGCGGGTGCTGTCGGCGGCGGCGGCATCGTCGCCGCTCAGCGCCGGCTTGGCCAGCTCCAGGAACCAGTCGCAGAACTCGTTCCAGGCGAATTCGTACAGGCATTGCGCGAGCAGGTCGAAGCGGTACGCGGCGAACTGCGCCTGCGCCTCGGCCGTGACCGCCTGCAGGCGCAGCAGGATCCACTTCTCGGCATCGGTCACCGGTGCAAGCTGTTGCGGCTCCCGACTCCCGACTCCCGACTCCCCGCCCGGCGTGTTCATGAGCACAAACCGGCTGGCATTCCACAGCTTGTTGCAGAAGTTCTTGTAGCCCTCGGCGCGGCCCAGGTCGAACTTGATGTCGCGGCCGTGGCCGGCCAGCGCGGCGATGGTGAAGCGCAGCGCGTCGGCGCCGTGGGCGATGATGCCCTCCGGGAATTCCTTGCGCGTGGCCTTCTCGATCTTCGGCGCATCCTTTGGCTTCATCAGGTTGGTGGTGCGCTTGGCGACCAGGTCCTCGATGCTGATGCCGTCGATGATGTCCAGCGGATCGAGCACGTTGCCCTTGGACTTGGACATCTTCTGCCCGTCCTTGTCGCGGATCAGGCCGGTGATGTAGACGTCGCGGAACGGCACCTTGCCGGTGAAGCTGTCGGTGGCCATGATCATGCGCGCCACCCAGAAGAAGATGATGTCGAAGCCGGTGACCAGCACGCTCGACGGCAGGTAGCGGTCGAAGCCGCGCTCGGCCATCGCCTGCGGTTCCGGCCAGCCCATGGTCGCGAACGGCCACAGTTGCGAGGAGAACCAGGTCTCCAGCACGTCGCTGTCCTGGTGCAGGGCGACGTCGGCGCCGAGGCCGCCCCTGGCGCGCGCGTCGGCCTCGTCGCGGCCGACATAGCAGTTGCCGGCGTCGTCGAACCAGGCCGGAATGCGGTGGCCCCACCACAGCTGGCGGCTGATGCACCAGTCCTGGATGTTCTCCATCCAGTGGCGATAGGTGTTGATCCAGTTCGGCGGCACGAACTGGATCTGTCCGGACTCGACCAGCTCCAGGCCGCGCTTGGCCAGCGCGTCCATCTTCACGAACCACTGGTCGGGCAGATCCGGCTCGATCACCTGGCCGGTGCGCTCGCCGCGCGGTACCTGCAGCTTGTGCGGCTTGGTCTCGATCAGGATGCCGAGGTCTTCCAGGTCGGCCAGCACCGCCTTGCGCGCGTCGAAGCGGTCCAGGCCACGGTATTGCGCCGGCACGCTGTCGTTGAGCGCGGCGGCCGGCGTGAACAGGTTGATCATCGGCAACCCATGCCGCACACCGACCTGGTAGTCGTTGAAATCGTGCGCCGGGGTCACCTTGACCACGCCGGTGCCGAACGCGCGGTCGACGTAGTCGTCGCCGATCACCGGCACGCGGCGGCCGGTCAGCGGCAGGGTCACGGTCTTGCCGATCAGGTGCGCGTAGCGCGCATCCTCCGGGTGCACCATCACCGCGGTATCGCCGAGCAGGGTCTCCGGGCGGGTGGTGGCGACCACCAGGTAGTCGCGGGTCTCGCGCAGGGTCTCGTTGCCGTCGGCGTCGTGTTCGACGTGCTCATAGCTGGCGCCGTCGTCCAGCGTGTAGGCGATCGACCACAGGAAGCCGTCTTCCTCCACGTTCTCCACTTCCAGGTCGGAGATCGCGGTCTTCAGCACCGGGTCCCAGTTGACCAGGCGCTGGCCGCGGTAGATCAGGCCCTGTTCGTGCCAGCGCACGAACGCCTCGACCACCGCCGCCGACGGCTGCGGATCCATGGTGAAGGTGCTGCGCGACCAGTCGGCCGAGGTGCCGAGGCGGCGCATCTGCCGCTCGATGGTGTCGCCGGAGTGCTGCTTCCACTCCCAGACCTTGGCGATGAAGCCGTCGCGGCCCAGCGAATCGCGGGTCTCGCCCTTGCCTTCCAGGGTCAGGTTGCGCGACACCACCATCTCGGTGGCGATGCCGGCGTGGTCGCTGCCGACCTGCCACAGCGTGTCGAAGCCGCGCATGCGGTGGTAGCGCACCAGCGCATCCATCAGCGTCTGCTGGAAGGCGTGGCCCATGTGCAGCGTGCCGGTGACGTTCGGCGGCGGCAGCAGCACCGTGTACGGCGCGCCCTGCCCGGACGGTGCGAAGTAACCGGACGCTTCCCATTGCGCGTACAGGCGCGATTCGAAGGACTTGGGATCGTAGCTGGAGGCGAGGGTGGTCATGGGCTGGGAATCGGAAATCGGAAATCGGGAATGGGGAATCGATGGAGCGCAGAGCGGGGGGCGCCTCGATGCGGCGCTTGGAGAAACGATTCCCGATTCTCCATTCCCGATTCTCCGCTTCATCACATATCGTGCTTGTTGACCGCGTAGCCCTGCGCCTTGTACTGCTTCCAGCGCTCGCGCAGCGGTTCGCGTGCGGACGGGTCGGCCGGTACCACTTCCAGCACGCGGTCGCAGGCGCCCAGGTAGGGCGCATCGCGCAGGTTGATCACCAGCGGGCGTTCCGGCGCGTCGACGCCGGGCGGGACGATCAGCACCTGCGCCTCTTCCTCGTCGGCATCGGCGTCGGCGATCTGGTGCGGGATGTAGGCGTCGGCATCGAACGCCCACAGCAACTCGTCCAGCTCCTCGGCCTGGGCCATGTCGCGCGCCAGCACCAGCGTCCACAGGTTGGCATCGTTGGCCTTGCGCGCCAGCTCGCACACCAGCCGCAGCGGTTCGTTGAGGAACCGCGGCTTGGCGATCAGATAGAAGTCGGCGCGCATCAGAGCGGGGAGTGGCGAATGGGGAACAGGGAATGGCAACAGCGGGCGACGGCGCGTGCGCCGTCGCCGGTGGGGTCAGACAGGGCGCGTTTCACGATTCCCGATTCCCGTTTCTCAATTCCCGGCCGCAACGCGGTCGAGCAGCCACTGCGACAACAACCCCACCGGGCGACCGGTGGCCATGCCGCGCTTGCCTTCGTCGCTGGCGACGCCGGCGAGGTCCAGGTGCGCCCAGCGCTGGCCTTCGGTGAAGCGCGACAGGAAGCAGCCGGCGGTGATCGCGCCGGCCCAGCGGCCGCCGATGTTGTAGACGTCGGCGAAGCTGGAATCCAGCAGGCCCTGGTACTCGTCC
>JBEVKG010000014.1:0-5235 GCA_040509765.1 Xanthomonas sp. | reverse complement strand
CACGCGTTCCGGGTTGAGGAAGCGCTCGAACAGCAGGTTGTAAGGCAGGGGATCCAGGTCGGTGATCTGCAGCGCCCACGCCACCAGCGAGCCGGCACCGGAACCGCGGCCCGGGCCGATCGGGATGCCCTGGTTCTTGCCCCACTGGATGAAGTCGGCCACGATCAGGAAGTAGCCGGGGAAGCCCATCTTGATGATGGTGTCCAGCTCGAACTCGAGCCGGTCCACGTAGTCCTGGCGGGTCTTGCCGGGCGCCAGCGGGTTCTTTTCCAGGCGTGCGGCCAGGCCGTCGCGCGACTGGCTGCGGATCCAGCTGTCCAGGGTCTCGTCGTCGGGCACCGGATAGGCGGGCAGGAAGTAGGTGCCCAGCTGCATCTCGATGTTGCAGCGTTGCGCCAGCGCCAGGGTGTTGTCGATCGCGTCGGGGATGTCGGCGAACAGCGCGGCCATCTCCTCGGCCGACTTCAGGTACTGCTGGTCGCTGTAGTCGCGCGGACGCTTGGGATCGTCGAGCACGCGGCCGGAGGAAATGCACACGCGCGCCTCGTGCGCGGCGAAGTCGCTGGCGTACAGGAAGCGCACGTCGTTGCTGGCGACCACCGGCAGGCCGCGGGTGCCTGCGGCGTGCAGGGCGAACTGGTTGAACGCCTCCTCGCCGTCGCGGCCGGTGCGGGTCAGTTCCAGGTGCAGGCCGTCGCCGAAGATGCGCTGCCAGTCGGCCAGTTGCTGCTCGGCCAGGTCGTGGCGGCCTTCGCTGGCCAGGCGCCCGGCCAGGCTGTCGCGGCCGGCCAGCGCGAACAGGTTGTCGCTGCCGGTCTGCAGCCATTCCGGGCGCAGCGCCACGCCGCCTTCGTTGCGGTGGCCTTCCAGCCAGGCGCGGGTCAGCAGCCGCGACAGGCTGAGGTAACCGTCGCGATTGCGGCACAGCACGGTCAGCCGCCACGGCGCCTGGGCGCCGTCGGCGATCAGCAGGTCGGCGCCGGCGATCGGCTTGATGCCCACGCCCTCGGCGGCCTTGTAGAACTTGACCAGCGCGAACAGGTTGTTGAGGTCGGTGACCGCCAGCGCGGGCAGGTCCAGCTCCACCGCGCGGCTGAGCAGGTTGGCCTGCTTGGCTTTCTTCGGGTCAGCCTGATCCGGTTTCTCGGGCACACGGATGGTCGAATCCGCCAGCGAGAACTCGGTGTGGATGTGCAGATGGGCGAAGCGGGAAGTGGACATGCGGAACCAGAGCGATGCCCGGGCAGGGTAGCGGCGGGGGGCGAGCCGGGCAAGGCTTGACAGGTGGGCGCGGGGATTCGGGGGTGGGGATTGGGGATGCGTTGCGGTCTCACTGGGCGGTGAGTGCGCGTGATCGCCCGCCTATCCCCGGTGAACGTCCTACGCGAGCTGCAGCGACTCCAGCGAATCCCCAATCCCGACTCCCGAATCCCGGCCTGCCAGGGCCATCCGCACGGGCGCGAAGCTGCGCCGGTGGTGGATGCAGGGGCCGTGCGCGGCCAGCGCCGCCAGGTGCGCCGGGGTGGCGTAGCCCTTGTGCAGGTCGAAGCCGTAGTGCGGGTGTTCGTCGTGCAGGCGCTGCATGATCCGGTCGCGGGTGACCTTGGCGACGATCGAGGCGGCCATGATCGCGCGGTCGCGGGCGTCGCCGCCGACCAGCGCCTCGGCGGCGCAGGGCAGGCCCTTGGGCACCCGGTTGCCGTCGATGCGGGCGAAGCCGGCCACGTGGGCCACGCCCTCCACCGCGCGGCGCATGCCCAGCATGGTCGCCTGGTAGATGTTCAGGCGGTCGATCTCCTCGGCCTCGATCAGCACCACCTGCCAGGCCAGCGCGCGTTCGACGATGCGCGCGTACAGCGTCTCGCGCCGCGTCGCGGTCAGCTGCTTGGAATCGTCCAGCCCGTTGATGCGGGTGCGCGCCGGATCGAACACCACCGCTGCCACCGCCACCGGCCCCGCCAGGGGACCGCGGCCGGCCTCGTCGACGCCCGCGTAGAGCCGGCAATCGGGAGTGGGGAATGGGGAATGCGACAAAAGCGACTGCTGCGGCGACGGCGGGGAAACGGAGCGCTTCATGCCGGTGCTCCGGACGATTCCCGATTCCCGACTCCCGAGTCCGCGCCCTCCAGCAACTCGAGCACTGCATCGGCCGCGCGCGCCGAGGCGTCCTGGCGCAGCAGCCGGTGCAGGCGCTCGTACTCGGGCTGCAGTGCCGCCACCGCCTGCGGGTTGCGCAGCCAGTGCAGCAGCGCGGCGGCCAGCGCGTCGGGGGTGCAGGCGTCCTGCATCAGTTCCGGCGCCAGGTCGTGGCCGGCGAGGATGTTGGGCAGGGCGTAGCGGTCCACCTTCAGCAATCCCAGCGCCTTGACGATGCGGTAGGTGAGCGGGGCGACCTTGTAGCCGACCACCATCGGCCGCTTCACCAGCATGGTTTCCAGGGTCGCGGTGCCGGACGCCAGCAGCACCGCATCGGCGGCGAGCAGCGCGGTGCGCGCCTGGCCGTCCAGCACCTGGGTGGCGGCCGGCGGCAAGGTCGAGCGCGCCAGTTGCTCGGCGATCAGCGCCTTGCACGCGGCATTGGCGGCCGGCACCAGCACGCGCGCGCGCGGAAGCTGCTGCAGCACCTGCGCGGCGGCGGCGAAGAAGGTGTCGCCGAGCTTGCCGATCTCGCCCAGGCGGCTGCCCGGCAGGACCGCCAGCACCGGCACGTCGGTGGGCACGCCGAGGGCGGCACGCGCGGCGCCACGGTCCTCGTGCAGCGCGATCGCATCGGCCATGGGGTGGCCGACGAAGCGCGCGTCCACGCCGTGTTTGGCGTAGATCGGCGGTTCCATCGGGAACAGGCACAGCACGCGGTCGGCGCTGGTGCCGATCTTGGCCGCGCGTTGTTCGCGCCAGGCCCACACCGAGGGACTGACGTAATGCACGGTGCGCAGCCCGCGCTGCTTCAGCCAGCGCTCCACGCCGAGGTTGAAATCCGGCGCGTCGATGCCGACGAACACGTCCGGGCGCCAGGCCAGCAGCCGCTCGCGCAGCGCGCGGCGCAACTTGAGCAGGCGCGGCAGATGCCGCAGCACTTCCAGCAGGCCCATCACCGCCAGCTCGCTGGCGTCGAACCAGGTCTGGCAGCCGGCCTGGCGCATCGCCTCGCCCCCGACGCCGGCGAACTCGGCGTGGGGGTAGCGCGCGCGCAGCGCCTCGATCAGCCCAGCGCCCAGCAGGTCGCCGGAGGCTTCGCCGGCGACCAGGGCGATGCGCAGCGGCGCTGCGCGGGGAATGGTGAATGGGGAATGGGGAATGGTTGAAGCAACAGCGGAGCCGGGGCCGGGCGGGCGACCGCTCTTCCCATTCCCCACTCCCGATTCCCCATTCCCGGCCGTCATCGCAACAACGGCCGCTCGCTGGATTCGATGAATTCCAGCATCGCGCGCACGTCCTCGCTGCCTTCGGCGAGCAGCGCCAGCTGGTGCTTGGCCTCGGCCAGCGGCAGGCCGGCCACGTACAGCGCACGGTAGGCGCGCTTGATCGCGGCCACGCGCTCGGGATCGAAGCCGCGGCGCTTCAGCCCCTCGCTGTTGATGCCGCGCGGGCGTCCCAGCGAATTGCCGCCGACCATGGTGAACGGCGGCACGTCGCCGTTGATCAGCGCGCCCATGCCGAGGAAGGCGTGATCGCCGATGCGGCAGAACTGGTGCGCGCCGGCGAAGCCGCTGATGATGACGTGGTCGCCCACTTCCACATGCCCGGCCAGGGTGGTGTTGTTGGAGAACACGCAGTGGTTGCCGACGATGCAGTCGTGGGCGACATGGGTGTAGGCCAGGAACCAGTTGTCGCTGCCGACCCGGGTGATGCCGCCGCCGCTGCCGGTACCGCGGCTGACGGTGACGAACTCGCGGATCACGTTGCGGTCGCCGATCACCAGTTCGGTGCGTTCGCCGGCGAACTTCTTGTCCTGCGGATCGCCGCCGAGCGCGACGTGGCCGACCAGGCGGTTGTCGCGGCCGAGCCGGGTCGGGCCGACGATGCTGCAATGCGAGCCGATCTCGCAGCCTTCGCCGATCTCCACCTCGGCGCCGATCACGGTGAAGGCGCCGACGCGCACGTCGGCGGCCAGCGTCGCCGCGGGGTCGATGATGGCGGAAGGATGGATCAGGGGGGCGTTGGCGCTCATCGCAGGTCTCCTGCCAGGGTCATTCGCGGGTGCCGGCGCACAGCACTTCGGCGCAGGCCACGACCTTGCCGTTGACCTTGGCTTCGCCGTAGTACACCGCCATGTTGCGGATCACCCGCTTGATCTCCACGTGCAGCTCCAGCACGTCGCCGGGCACCACCTGGCTGTTGAAGCGGGCGTTGTCGACCTTGACCATGTAGAACAGCTTGGACTGCGCGTCGCGGCCCATCGCCAGCTGGGTCAGGATGCCGCCGGCCTGCGCCAGCGCCTCGATGATCAGCACGCCCGGCATGATCGGCTGGCCCGGGAAATGGCCCTGGAAGTACGGCTCGTTGATGCTGACGTTCTTGTGCGCGACGATCCGGCGGTTCTCGAAATCCAGCGAGACCACCTTGTCCACCAGCAGGAACGGGTAGCGGTGCGGGAGCAGTGCGCGGATCTGGGCGATGTCCGGCAGGGGCTGATCGTGGCTCATTCCTTCTCCTTGCTGACAGACAGGATGCGACGGGCCAGGGCATCGAGCTGTTTGAAGCGCGCGGCGTTCTTGCGCCACGTGCGGTTGTCGGTCAATGGGGTGCCGGACGAGTACTCGCCCGGCTCGTGGATGGAGTTGCGCACGACCGACTTGCCGGTGACCACGACCTTGTCGCAGATCTCCAGGTGGCCGACCACGCCGACCGCGCCGCCGAGCATCACGTAGCGGCCGATCTTGGCGCTGCCGGCGATGCCGGTGCAGCCGGCGATGGCGCTGTGCGCGCCGATGTGCACGTTGTGCGCGACCTGCACCAGGTTGTCCAGGCGCACGTCCTCTTCGAGGGTGGTGTCTTCCAGCGCACCGCGGTCCACGCAGGTGTTGGCGCCGATCTCGCAATCGTCGCCGATGACCACGCCGCCGAGCTGCGGCACCTTGATCCAGTGGCCGGCATCCATCGCCAGGCCGAAACCATCCGCGCCGAGCACGGCGCCCGGATGCACCAGCACGCGCGCGCCCAGGCGCACGCGCTCGACCAGGGTCACGCGCGCGACCAGGCGGCATTGCGGGCCGACCACGCAGTCGTGTCCGA
>JBEVKG010000013.1:0-6716 GCA_040509765.1 Xanthomonas sp. | reverse complement strand
TCACCGAGGGTGTCCGCGGTGAAGGCGGCATCCTGCGCAACAGCAACGGCGAGCGCTTCATGGAGCGCTACGCACCGCATTACAAGGACCTGGCATCGCGCGACGGGGTTGCACGTTCGATGACCGTGGAAATCCGCGAAGGCCGCGGCGTCGGCGAGCACAAGGATCACATCCTGCTCGACCTGACCCACCTCGGCCCGGGCGTGATCGACGAGAAGCTGCCCGGCATCGCCGAGAGCGCACGCATCTTCGCCGGCGTCGACGTGCACAAGCAGCCGATCCCGGTGATCCCGACCGTGCACTACAACATGGGCGGCATCCCGACCAACTACCACGGCGAAGTGGTGCGCAAGGACGGCGACAACCCCGATGCGGTGGTGCCGGGCCTGTACGCCATCGGCGAGGCGGCCTGCGTGTCGGTGCACGGCGCCAACCGCCTGGGCTCCAACTCGCTGCTGGACCTGGTCGTGTTCGGTCGCGCGGTGGCCAACCGCTGCGCCGAGACGATCAAGACCGGCGCGCCGCACAAGAGCCTGCCGGGCGATGCCTGCGACAAGGCGCTGGGCCTGCTGGACAAGCTGCGCAACGCCAACGGCAGCACCCCGACCTCGGTGATCCGCGACAAGATGCAGCGCACCATGCAGACGGACGCGGCGGTGTTCCGCACCAGCAAGACGCTGAAGGAAGGCGTGGACAAGATGGCCGACATCTTCGCCAGCTTCGAGGACGTGAAGGTCTCCGACCGTTCGCTGGTGTGGAATTCCGACCTGATCGAGACCTACGAGCTGAACAACCTGCTGCTCAACGCGGTGGCGACGATCAACTCGGCCGAACAGCGCAAGGAAAGCCGTGGCGCGCACGCCCACGAGGATTTCCCCGACCGCGACGACGTCAACTGGCAGAAGCACACGCTGGTCACCGTCGACGACAAGGGCCAGTGCAGCTTCGATTACCGCCCGGTGCACATGTACACGCTCAGCAAGGACGTGGACGTGGTGCCGCCGAAGCCGCGCGTTTACTGACCACAGCCGGGAAACGGGAGTAGGGAATCGGGAATCGAGAACAGCGCATGCGCTCTTCGCTCCCGCTTCCCATTCCCCATTCCCCAATCCCCATTCCCGGATTTTAAAGCCATGGCAGAGTTCACCCTCCCCAAGAATTCCAAGATCGGCAAGGGCAAGCACTTTCCCGCCAAGGGCGCGAAGAATGTGCGGACCTTCAAGGTCTACCGGTGGAATCCGGACGACGACAGCAACCCGCGGACCGACACCTACGAGGTGGATCTGGACGCGTGCGGCCCGATGGTCCTGGACGCGCTGATCAAGATCTAGAACGAGATCGACCCGACGCTGACCTTCCGCCGCTCGTGTCGCGAAGGCATCTGCGGCTCGTGCGCGATGAACATCGACGGCACCAACACGCTGGCCTGCACCAAGGCGATCGCCGACTGCGGCAAGAAGGAAGTGCCGATCTACCCGCTGCCGCACATGAGCGTGGTCAAGGACCTGGTGCCGGACCTGACCCACTTCTACGCGCAGTACGCCTCGATCAAGCCGTGGATCCGCACCCAGACCCCGCCGCCGCCGGACCGCGAGCGGCTGCAGTCGCCGGAGGACCGCAAGAAGCTCGACGGCCTGTACGAGTGCATCCTGTGCGCCTGCTGCTCGACCAGCTGCCCGAGCTACTGGTGGAACGGCGAGCGCTACCTCGGCCCGGCGATCCTGCTGCAGGCCTACCGCTGGATCATCGACTCGCGCGACGAGGACACCGGTGCGCGCCTGGACGATCTGGAAGATCCGTTCAAGCTGTACCGCTGCCACACCATCATGAACTGCGCGCGGACCTGCCCGAAGGGGCTGAACCCGGCGCTGGCGATCGCCGAGATCAAGAAGCTGATGATGGCGCGCCGCGCCTGATCGCAGCGGCGCACGTTCCACTGCGGCGGGCCTGCCCGCCGACCGCGCGGCACCGGCTTTCGGGTTCGGTGCCGCGTTCGTTTTCGGCGGTTGCCTGCGGCGCCGCCCCCAGGCAAGGGCGCATGCGATGGACGACACCACCGAACTGAAGAAGCTGCGCTGGCGCTGCCGGCGCGGCATGCGCGAACTGGACCAGCTGTTCGGCCGCTACCTGGACCGGCGCTGGGCGCAGGCTTCCGAGGACGAGCGCGGGGTTTTCCTATACCTGCTCGATTGCGAGGACGATAAGTTGTGGCGCTGGTTCATGGGCTACGAGGCCTGTCCCGATGCACGCGCCGCCGATCTCATCGCTTCCATCCGCGCCATGCCGGCTTGATTGGCGCCCCTCGCGCTGGCTGCTGGCCGCGCTGACCCTGCTCGGCGCGCTGGCGCCGCTGTCGTTGCTCGGCTCCGACCTGCCGCCGGGCCTGGCCTGGCCGGCGGCCGCGCTGGCGCTGCTGTACGCGGCATGGCTGCTGCGCCGTGAGGCCGGGCGGGCGCCGCGCACGCTGCTGCTTCCCGCCGGCGCCGGTGCGCCCAGCGTCGACGGCGCGGCGGTGAGCGACCTGCAGGTCGCCTGGCGCGGGCCGCTGGCGTTCGTGCGCTGGCGCGACGCGCAGGGGCGCACGCAGCGCCTGGCGTGGTGGCCGGACACGCTGCCGGCGGCGGCACGACGTGAACTGCGTCTGGCCGCTGCCGCCCATGCCGCTTCGTCTGCGCCGCCGCAAATGGCACCATAGCGCTCCCTGGACGGTGGCTGCGCATGTTCAAACCCTTACCCGTGGCGATCGGCCTGCGCTATCTGCGCGCCAAGCGCCGCAACAACTTCATCTCCTTCATCTCCATGGCCTCGATCCTCGGCATCGCCCTGGGCGTGACCGTGCTGATCACCACCCTGGCGGTGATGAGCGGCTTCCAGAAGGAGATCCGCGATCGCCTGTTGCAGATGGCCGCGCACGCCACGGTCAGCGCGCAGGGCGCGCCGATGGAGGACTGGCAGCACGCGGTGGACGTGGCCATGCGCGACAAGCGCGTCGCCGGCGCCGCGCCCTACGTCGAGGAAGAGGCGCTGCTCACCGGCCAGCGCAACCAGCCGGCGATCGTCCGCGGCATCCTGCCCAAGGAAGAGGCCAAGGTCTCGGTGCTGGCGCAGAAGATGAAGCAGGGCTCGGTCGACAGCCTGACCCCGGGGGCCTACAACATCCTGCTCGGCCAGGAACTGGCGCTGTGGCTGGGCGTGGGCGTCGGCGACAAGGTCGTGGTGATGCTCGGCGAGCCGCAGGCCAGCCCGATGGGCATGGTGCCGCGCTACAAGCGCTTCACCGTCAGCGGCATCTTCGAGGCCGGCTACAACGAGATCGACCGCGGCCTGGCGGTGACCAGCATGCCGGACCTGCAGCGCGTGCTGCGCATGGGCGATGGCGTCACCGGCGTGCGCCTGAGGCTGTACGACATGGACCAGGCCTGGAACGTGGCGCGCGACCTGGCGCTGAACCTGCACGGCCCGTACATGGTCAGCGACTGGACCCGCGAGAACGCCAACCTGTACCAGTCGCTGAAGATGGAAAAGACGGTGATGGGCATCCTGCTGTCGCTGATCATCGCGATGGGCGCATTCAACCTGGTGTCCTCGCAGGTGATGCTGGTGACCGACAAGCAGGCCGACATCGCCATCCTGCGCACGCTGGGGCTGAGCCCGGGCGGGGTGATGCAGGTGTTCATGGTGCAGGGCACGCTGATCGGCGTGATCGGCACCGTCGCCGGCGTGATCGGCGGCATCGTGCTGACGCTCAACCTGGAGCGGATCCTGGCCGGCATCGAGGCGGTGTTCAACATCAAGCTGCTGCCCGAGGACGTCTACTACATCACCGGCCTGCCCACCGACATGCAGCCGCACGACGTCATGGTGATCACCGTCGTGGCCCTGCTGATGAGCTTCCTGGCCACGCTGTATCCGGCCTGGCGCGCGGCGCGCACGCAGCCGGCGGAGGCGCTGCGCTATGAATGAGAGCCGGGAATCGGGAATGGGGAATCGGGAATCGGGAATGCAGAAGCCACAAGCGGACGCGGCGATCCGCGCCGAAGGCCTGGCCAAGACCTACGCCGAAGGCAAGATGCGCACGCCGGTGTTCGACGGGCTGGACCTGAGCGTGGCAGCGGGTGAGACCGTGGCCATCGTCGGCGCTTCCGGCGCCGGCAAGAGCACGTTGCTGCACCTGCTCGGCGGCCTCGACGTGCCGACCTCCGGCGAGGTCTACGTGGCCGGGCAGCGCATGTCGGCGCTGACCGACGCGGCGCGCGGGCAGTTGCGCAACCGCTCGCTGGGCTTCGTCTACCAGTTCCATCACCTGCTGCCCGAATTCACCGCGCTGGAGAACGTGATGATGCCGGTGCTGCTGGGCGGGGCGCCGATGCAGGACGCCGATGCGCGGGCGCGCGCGCTGCTGGAATCGGTGGGCCTGGGCCATCGCCTGGAGCACAAGCCGGGCGAGCTGTCCGGCGGCGAGCGCCAGCGCGCCGCGGTGGCGCGGGCGCGGGTCAATCGCCCGGCCTGCGTGCTCGGCGACGAGCCGACCGGCAACCTCGACGACAAGACCGCGGCCAACGTGTTCGCGCTGATGCTCGAACTCAACCGCGCGCAGCGCACCAGCCTGGTCCTGGTCACCCACGACCGCAGCCTGGCGCGCAAGCTGGACCGGGTGCTGGAACTGCACCAGGGCAAGCTGCGCGAACTGGCGCCTGCCGACGTTTGAACGTGCGGGGTGGCGGCCGCGATGTGCGGCCGTATTGCACGGTGTGGGGACTCAATCGCGGCCTGAGGGCGCGCCACTGAAGCCTGCTGCATGCGGGGCCGGGCGTGAGAGCCTCGCTGGCTGTGCAGCGCCCGCGGTCACGACGAGAGCAGTGTCCTGCTACCTGATGCAGTGCGCGTCGGGACTGAAGTCCCTCCCAACAGTGCACATCGCCGCTTCGCCGAGCGGTGGAGCGACGTCACGCGCGACGAACGAGGCAGCGAGCCGCAGTGGCTTCACTGCATCTGCCAACACCGGAGATCCTCGGACAGGCGAAAGCATTTCTAGCGCAAGCGCCCCGTAGGAGCGGCTTCAGCCGCGACGAACGCAGCCGGGCACGTCGCCGGCCTTGGTTGCTGTCGGTGCCGAAAAACTTCGTACAGCATGCCCAGCAAACACGTCGTCGCGGCAGTGCGGTGCATGTCCCTACAACGGCGACCGTCCTGGAGCGCACCGCGTGCCCCATAGGCGGCAACCTTCCGGATTGCCGCTTTCCCACTGCATCGGCGACTCTTCACCCACCCGCGTGCCTCAGGGAATCACCCGCTGCGCGCGGAGCCGCGTGAACAGTTCCAGGAACGAGGCGCGGCTGTCGTAGTAGCCGAGGAAGCCCAGATCGCGGCTCTTGGTCATGTCGTTGACGCATTCGATCTCGCGGCCCAGATCGGCATCGGTATGCCACCACGACGCCAGTTGGTTCACATCGGTCTGCACCAGTCCATGCCGCTCGGCGATCTCGCGCCACAGTGCCGGTGCGGTGTCCTGCAGGCGCGGCTGCAGCGGCATCGGTGCCTGCGGGTAGGGGGCAGGTTCCAGGCCGAAGAACGCGGCGATCTCGCCCCACATCCAGCGCCAGCGGAACACGTCGCCGTTGACGGTGTTGAAGGCCTGGTTGCGTGCCGCCGGATTGGTCGCGGCCCAGGCCAGCTGGCGGCCGAGCAGGCCGGCGTCGGTGAGGTCGGTGAGGCTGTCCCACTGCGCGCGCGAGCCGGGGAACACGAACGGCTGCCCACTGTGCTTGCACAGCGTCGCATACACCGCCAGGGTCACGCCCATGTTCATCGCATTGCTGCCGTTGGCCTGGCCGATCATGGTGTGCGAGCGATGCACGCTCCAGCCGAAGCCGTGGCGCGCGGCGGCATCGAACAGCAGGTCTTCCAGCGTGTAGTAGAAGTTGTCGCCCGGCTGCCGCGGTTCGCTCTCGCGGAACGGCGTCTCCGCCTTGCCGCTGCCGTAGTGCTCGAACGAGCCCAGGTAGTGCTTGGTGCCGGTGACCAGCGCCATGTGCTGCAGCGCTGCGCCGTCGAGGCCCTCGCACAGATGCTGCAGCATCGCGCCGTTGGCGGCGACGTTCTCCTTCTCGGTGTCGCGCCGCGTCCAGGTGCAGAAGAACACGTGGGTGATCGGCAGCCCGCGCAGCGCCGCGATGGTGGCGTCGCGGTCGAGCAGATCGGCGGCGACGGGAATCACGCCTTCCTGCGGCACCGGGCGGCGCGCCAGGCCGTAGACGGTCCAGCCGTCGGCGACCAGTACGTTGGCGAGGTTGTAGCCGGAGATGCCAGTGACTCCGACGATCAGAGCGATGCCCTTGCGCATGCGCGAATTCCTTACGACGTTGGGCACCGCACCATAGGCGCCTGGCGATGAAGCTGCGGCGAACTGTGCCAGGACTGTGACGCGGCGCGCGGTCGGGCGTTAGGCAAATTCTGACGCGGTCTGCCGGCGTAGACCGATGGCCGGCGTCGAGGCGCGCTGCGACGCTGGCATGGCGATAGCGATAGCGATGGCGGCGCGCGCTGCGCCTGGCGTGCGGCGCCCTGTCTTTGCTTCCAATCCGTCTACGCTAAGGAGGGCCAGCACATGCAACCGTCTGCAGAGGCCGTGCCGCGCCGAGACGCCGTCGCTCGCGCCTCGCACTGGCCGGCACTGGCGCCGTTCGGTCCTGTGGTCGCCGCCCGTCTCGCCGCCG
>JBEVKG010000012.1:0-7684 GCA_040509765.1 Xanthomonas sp. | reverse complement strand
GCCAGGACGATGGCGGCTACCTGGTCACCGGCAAGAAGAGCTGGATCACCTCGGGCCCCGTGGCCAAGTACCTCGTGGCCTTCGCGATGAGCGAGCCGGACAAGGGCGCGCGCGGCATCACCGCCTTCGTGGTCGACACCGACAAGCCCGGCTTCCATCGCGGCAAGACCGAGCCCAAGCTCGGCATCCGCGCCTCGGCCACCTGCGAGATCGAATTCCAGGACTACCGCGTCGAGCCCGACGAAGTGCTCGGCCAGCCCGGCCACGGCTTCGCGATCGCGATGGGCGTGCTCGACGCCGGCCGCATCGGCATCGCCTCGCAGGCCGTGGGCATCTCCCGCGCCGCCTACGAGGCCACGCTGGTCTATGCGCGCGAGCGCAAGGCCTTCGGGTCGCCGATCGGCAGCTTCCAGATGATCCAGCAGAAGATCGCGGACATGAAGTGCAAGCTCGACGCCTCGCTGATCCTGACCCTGCGCGCGGCGTGGACCAAGCAGCAGACCGAGAAGAACGGCGGCCGCTTCAGCACCGAGGCCGCGGTGGCCAAGCTGACCGCCTCCGAAGCGGCCATGTGGATCACCCACCAGGCGGTGCAGATCCACGGCGGCATGGGCTACTCCAAGGAGATGCCGCTGGAGCGCTACTTCCGCGATGCCAAGATCACCGAGATCTACGAGGGCACTTCGGAGATCCAGCGGCTGGTGATCGCGCGCAACGAGACCGGGCTGCGGTGAGGCCGGGAGTCGGGATTGGGGATTAGCCGGTTTCCCAATCGCTTGAGAATCTAGGGAAAAAGCGGCCGCAGGGCCGCTTTTTCCTTGTGTGGAAAGGCATAAGCGGCGTCTGGCTGCAATGCGTCGGGACTGAAGTCCCTCCCACAAGGAGCGCTCAGCCTTCAAGGAGCCATCAGCCTGCGTGGGGTGTTGGGTCGCGCTTCCCGACCTGGGTCCCGGACAACAAAAAGCGGCCTTGCGGCCGCTTTTTGTTTGTTTCTACAGAGAGGCATCAGGGCCGGGAGCGGGACTCGCCTTACGAATCCCCACTCCCGAATCCCCAATGTCCGCCGCTCACCGATCCGGCTGATGCCGCGACAGACCCGCTTCCTGCATCTGCGTGAACTCCTTCGACGGCTCGTCCAGCTTGTCGCCGAGCATGCGCCGCACCATCACGAAGAACAGCGGGATGAACAGCACGCCCAGCACGGTGGCGAACAGCATGCCGCCGATCACGCCGGTACCGATGGCATGGCGGGCGTTGGCGCCGGCGCCGGTGGAGATCGCCATCGGCAGCACGCCGAGGATGAACGCGAACGAGGTCATCAGGATCGGGCGGAAGCGCAGGTGCGCCGCCTCGGCCGCCGCCTCGCGCAGGGTCTTGCCCATCGCCCGCTGTTCCACCGCGAACTCGACGATCAGGATCGCGTTCTTGGCGGCCAGGCCGATCACCGTGATCAGGCCGATCTTGAAGTAGATGTCGTTGGGCAGGCCGCGCAGCAGCGAGAACGCCACCGCGCCGAGCACGCCGATCGGCACCACCAGTAGCACCGACACCGGGATCGACCAGCTTTCGTACAGCGCCGCCAGGCACAGGAACACCACCACGATCGACAGCACCAGCAGCAGCGTGGCGGTGTTGCCGGCGATGATTTCCTGGTACGACATGCCGCTCCAGTCGAAGCCGAAGCCCGGCGGCAGGTCGTTGTTGACGATGTCCTCCATCGCGCTCATCGCCTGGCCTGAGCTGCCGCCCGGGGCCGGGTTGCCGACGATGTTGATCGCCGAGTAGCCGTTGTAGCGGCTCAGCGACGGCGAGCTGTAGATCCAGTCCGAGCTCACCACCGTGCTCAGCGGGATCATCTGCGGCAGGCCGCTGCTGTCGGTGGAGGTGCTGCTGGGCACGTAGAAGTTGCGCAGCGACTCCGGACCGGTGCGGAACGGCGCATCGGCCTGCATGTTGACGCGCTTGATGCGGCCTTCGTAGAAGAAGTCGTTGACGTACACCGGCGCCAGCATCAGCTGGATCGACTGGTAGATGTCGCTGACCGACAGGCCCATCGACTGCGCCTGCACGCGGTCCACCTTCAACTGCAGCTGCGGCGAGTTCTCCAGGCCGTTCGGACGCACGCCGGCCAGGGCGTCCTGCCGCTGCGCGGCCTTGCCGAGCACGATGTTGCGCGCCTGCAGCAGGGCTTCCTCGCCCTGGCCGCTACGGTCCTGCAGCCACATGTCGAAGCCGCCGAACTGGCCCAGGCCGTTCACCGTGGGCAGGTTGACCACGAAGATCTGCGCGTCCTTGATCCCGTAGAACATCCCGTTCAACTGCTGGATCAGGTCGCCGGCGGTGATGTCGCGCTCGTCCCAGGGCTTGAGCCGGATGAAGCCCATGCCCACGTTCTCGCCGCGGCCCAGGAAGCTGAAGCCGGCCACCTGCAGCATGCCTTCGACCGACTTCTGCTGCTGCAGCACGCCGCGCATCTGCGCGAACACTTCGTTGGTGCGGGTCTTGGTCGCACCCGGCGGCAACTGCACGATCGCCAGCGCGAAGCCCTGGTCCTCTTCCGGCAGAAAGCTGCCCGGCATGCGCGTGAACAGGAAGCCGCACAGCACCACCAGCAGAGCGAACACCGCCATCCAGCGCGGCGCCCGGCGGATGGTGCCGCCGACCGCACCGACGTAGCGGTGCGACAGCTTGTCGTAATACTTGTTGAAGGTGCGGTAGACCCAGTTCGGGTTGTCGTTGTGGGTGGGCTTGAGGAACGCCGCGCACAGCGCCGGGGTGAAGCTCAGCGCCAGGAACGCCGAGAACGCCATCGACATGGCGATGGTGATCGCGAACTGCTTGTAGATCGCGCCGGCCGCGCCGGGCTGCATCGCCGACGGAATGAACACCGCCGCCAGCACCACGGTGATGGCCACCACCGCGCCGGTGATCTGGGTCATCGCCTTGTGCGTGGCCGCCTTCGGCGCCAGGTGCTCCTCGGACATGATGCGTTCGACGTTCTCGATCACCACGATCGCGTCGTCGACCACGATGCCGATCGCCAGCACCATCGCGAACAGGGTCAACTGGTTGATGGTGAAGCCGATCGCCCACATGCCCAGGAAGGTGCCGAGCAGCGCCACCGGGATGACCAGGGTGGGGATGATGGTGGCGCGGAAGTTCTGCAGGAACACCAGCATCACCAGGAACACCAGCGCGATCGCCTCGACCAGGGTCTTGACCACTTCCTCGATCGAGATCTTGACGAAGGTGGTGCTCTCGTACGGCGTGAACCAGGTGACGCCCTGCGGGAAGCTGGGCTGCAGCTCGTCCATCTTGGCCTTGACCGCCGCGGACACGTTCAGCGCATTGGCGCCCGGCAGCAGCTGGATGGCGAAGGCGCCGGTCGGCTTGCCGTTGTACTGGGTGTCGAAGCCGAAGTTGGTCGGGCCGAACGCGACCCGGGCCACGTCCTTCAGCCGCACCACGGTGCCGTTGCCGTCGGCGCGCAGGATGATGTTCTCGAACTGCTCGGGCGAGGTGAAGCGGCCCTCGGCGCTGACCGTGGCGGTGAACGACTGGCCCTGCGGCGCCGGATCCGACCCCAGCGAGCCGGCGGCGAACTGCACGTTCTGGGCGCGGATCGCGGTGTACACGTCGTTGGCGGACATGTGGTAACCCTGCAGCTTCTCCGGGTTGAGCCAGATGTCCATGGCGTACTCGGCACCGAACTGCTGGGTGCTGCCGACGCCGGGCACGCGCGAGATCTGCTCCAGCACCCGCGAACCGACGATGTCGTTGAGCGCATCGCGGTCGATCGACGGGTTGTCCGAGCGCAGCGCGATCACGCTGAGGAAGCCGGCGTTGGCCTTGGCCACCACCACGCCCTGCGCGGTCACTTCCGAGGGCAGGCGCGGGGTCGCCAGCGACACCTTGTTCTGCACCTGCACCTGGGCGATGTCCGCGTCGGTGCCGGTCTCGAAGGTCAGGGTGATGGTGGCGCTGCCGCTGGAGGACGACGACGAGCTGAAGTACAGCAGGTGGTCGATGCCGGTCAGCTGCTGCTCGATCACCTGGGTGACCGAGCGTTCGGTGGTACTGGCGCTGGCGCCGGGATAGGTGGCGGTGACGGTGACCTGGGGCGGGGCGATCGAGGGATACGACTCGACGCCGAGATTGAGGATGGCGATCACGCCGCTGAGCGAGATCAGGATCGCCACCACCCAGGCGAAGACCGGGTGTTCGATGAAGAACTTAGGCATGGGGGGAGTCCGTTACTGCTTCGGCTGGTCGGAATGCGAGGCGGCGTCCGGCGTGTCGCCGTGCGCTGCGCCCTGCGCCGGGGCGGCGCCCTTGGCCGGCGCCGCGGCGCCTTGGGCGCCCTGGCCGGGAGCCGCGCCGGCCGCGGGGCCCTGGCCCTGGGCGGCGGCGTTCGGATCCCACGGCTTGGCCACCGCCGGTGCGCCTTCCTTGACCTTGGGCAGGCCGCTGACCACGACCTGGTCGCCGCTCTGCAGGCCGCCGCTGACGATCCACGCGTCGCCCTGCTGGCCGGCGGTGGTCAGATCCTTGCGTACCACCTTGCTGTCCTTGCCGACGACCATGGCATAGGCGCCCTTGGCGTCGCGCAGCACCGCTGCCTGCGGGATCAGGTACACGTCCTTGCGCTGGCCCAGGTTGGCCGAGAAGCTGACGAAGGCGCCGGGCAGCAGCACCCGGTCCGGATTCGGCAGCAGCGCGCGCAGCGTCACCGAGCCGGTGCTCGGGTCGACCGCGGCGCCGGAGAAGTCCAGGGTGCCGGCATGCGCGTAGGTGCTGCCGTCGCCGAGCTTGATCTGCACGGTGGACTTGTCCTCGGCGTTGAGCGAGACATTGCCTTCGGTCTGCGCCTGGCGCAGCTGCGCCAGTTCGTCGGCGCTCATCGAGAAGTTGACGTACAGCGGGTCCAGCTGGTCGATCGTGGTCAGCAGCGTGCTGTCGCCCTGGCCGACCAGCGCGCCCTCGGTGACCTGCTGCTTGCCGGCGCGGCCGGCGATCGGCGCGGTGACGGTGGCGTAGCCTAGGTTGATGCGGGCCGATTCGACGGCCGCGCGGGCCTGCTGCACGGCGGCCGCGGAGCTGCGCTCGGTGGCCTCGGCGTTGTCCAGGTCGGACTTGGACACGTAGGACTGCGGCGCCAGGCTGCGCGCGCGGGCGGCGGCGGCCTTGGCGTTGGCGGCGGTGGCTTCGGCCGAGGCCAGCTGGCCCTGCGCCGAGGCCAGGGTCGCACGCAGCGGCGCCGGGTCGATCTGGAACAGCGGCTGGCCTTCCTTGACGTCGGTGCCTTCGGTGTACAGGCGCTTTTCCAGCACGCCGGGGACGCGGGCGCGCACATCGGCGCTACGGAACGCGGACAGGCGGCCGACCAGTTCGCGCTGCAGCGGCACGGTCTGCGGCTGCGCCTGCAGCACGCCCACTTCCGGCGGCGGCATGGCCTGCTGCTGATCCTGTTTCTTGCAGGACGCCAACACCACCACGACGGCGCAGGCCAGGGCGAGAGAACGCAACGGGGAGGTCATCGGGTGGTACTCCGGTCTGGTGATATAGAAGGAAGGGAAGGGGCGGCGGCGAACGCGCGCAAAAAGCCGTCCACGGCGAACTCGGCCCAGGCGCGCTGCGCGGCGGCGTCGCCGCGATGCGCGCTGTGGAAGCGCTGACGCTCGAAATCCATGCCGACGATCATGCTCAACAGCAACTCGGCCATGAAGTGCGGATCGTCATGCCGGAGCTGGCCGCGGGCCATCGCGCCGCGCAGGCGCTCGCTCAGGCGCTGCAGCAGCTGTCCCACGCTGTCGTGGAACATGGCGCGCGACAATTCGGGGAAGTGCCGGGATTCTGCAGCGATCAGCTGGCAACTCTGCAGGATGCGCGGTTCGGACAGCTGCTCCAGGTACTCGCAGGCGAAGCGTAGCAGGTTGCCGCGCAGATCGTCCTGGGTGGGTTCCAGGTGCGCAGTGGCCAGGTCCAGGTGGTCCTGCATCGCCCGCCGCAGCAGGTCCTGCTTGCTGCGGTAGCGGCTGTACAGGGTCTGCTTGGAGCAGCCGGCGCGTGCCGCCACCGCATCCATGCTCAGGCGCATGCCTTCCTCGGCCAGCAGTTCGCGCACGGCGGCGTACACGCGCTGGTCGCGCGCCTGGCGTTGGGCGGCAGAGGCGAAGGGGGTGCTCATCGATTGTGGACTATACCGTCCAGTTTAGAATTAGAACAGCCTTGACACTGTGGCGTTCTTGCTGACAACGGCGCAGCCGGCAAAGCATGGTGACCGCCGCGTGACGACGATGTTGTAGACACTTTGCGCGATCTGGCATGTCGTCTTCGCCACGCCGTCGGTTTGCGCTGCAGCAAGGTAGTTGAACGACGCACCGGTACAATTCCGGCTTTCCCATCGAGCATCGTTGCTGCTCTCCGTCATGAAACCCAAACACGCCGCTTCCCGTTCCAAATCTCCGGCTGCTGCCAGCACGTCCGCGTCCGCCGTCAAGTCGACCAAGGCACCTGCCAAGGCGCCTGCCAAGGCCAAGGCGCCGGCCAAGCCGGCTGCGCCGCGCAAGGCCGCACCGCCGCCCAAGCTGGCCGCGACCGTTCCGGCGACCGCCAAGGTGATCGACGCGGCGCCCGCCGCCAGCGGGTTCAGCCTGACCCCGGTGTTCGCGGCACTGCGCAAGCGCTACCCGGCCGCGCGCCAGGAAGAGGCGCAGACCTTCGCCGAGGAGTTCTACAAGCGCATGGAGGAGGACGAGTTCCCCCACCACAGCGCGCAGGAGTGGGCGGCGCTGGCCGCGTCGATGCTGGAGTTCGCGCGCAAGCGCAAGCCGGGCACGGTCAACGTGCGGGTGTTCAACCCGAACCTGAAGAACGACGGCTGGGAGTCTTCGCACACGGTGCTGCAGATCGTCAACGACGACATGCCGTTCCTGGTCGACTCGGTGAGCATGGCGCTGGCGGAGCTGGGCATCGGCGTGCACGTGCTGGGCCACCCGGTGCTGCGCATGCAGCGCGACAAGGGCGGCACGCTGGAGAGCGTGGGCGAGGGCAAGGCGGAATCGCTGATGGCGCTGGAGATCGACCGGCAGCCGCCGGAAGACATGGCGCAGGTGGAAGCGGCGATCCGGCGCATCCTCGGCGAGGTGCGCAACATCGTGCGCGACTGGGGCGGCATGCGCGAGAAGATGCTGGCGCTGGCCGACGACCTGACCACGCGGCGCCTGCCGGTGGACGACAAGGGCCGGCGCGAGGCGCAGGAATTCCTGCGCTGGGCCGCGGCCGACCACTTCACCTTCTTCGGCTACCGCGAGTACCGCGTCGAGAAGCAGGGCGGCGAAGACGTGCTGGCGCCGCTGGAAGACAGCGGCCTGGGCCTGCTGCGCGGCCAGGACAAGTCGCCGGCACGGCCGGTGCGCACGCTGGCCGCGCACGGCCTCAGCGAGTCGGGCACCAAGGAAGCGCTGATCCTGACCAAGACCAACGCGCGCTCGCGGGTGCACCGCAGCGGCTACATGGACTACATCGGCGTGCTGGAGTTCGACGCCAAGGGCCGCATCGTCGCCGAACAGCGCTTCCTCGGCCTGTTCACCTCCAGCGCCTACAACCGCCGCCCGTGGGAGATCCCGCTGGTGCGCGAGCGCTTCGACTACGTCATGCGCAAGTCCGAGCTGACCCCGAGCAG
>JBEVKG010000011.1:0-14236 GCA_040509765.1 Xanthomonas sp. | reverse complement strand
CACCTTCGCGTACTCGGCAGCCTGCGCATCGGCAGCCTGTGGGAAAGCCTGGCGATCCCCGAGCTGCGGGTGCAGGCGCAGCAGACGGCGCAGGCGCTGCTGGCCCTGGAGTTGCCGGTAGCCGCCGTGCATTGAGCGCCGCGGCGCATGCCGGCCATGGTTGCGCGCGGCGCAGCCGCGACCTCCTTTGTAGGAGCGGCTTTAGCCGCGACCGAGATCTCGGTAAAGCCCGTCGCGGCTGAAGCCGCTCCTACGCCGACAGGACCTTTGCATCGTTTGTAGCCGCGACGGGCATTGCCGGTCCTACAGGCGGGTCTCCCGGCGCGATCAAAGGCGACCGTCCGCATCGTTCTGCGGCGTGCGCCCGAGCAGCACGCAGATCGCGATCGCCGCCAGCGCGGTGATCGCCGCCAGCACCCGGGTGAGCGTGCCGAAGGCCGCGGCATAGACCAGGCGCAATTGCGCGGCGGACAGCGCGCCCTGCTGCACGGATGCCGGCAGATCGCCGGCGACCAGCCGCTGCGCGGTGTCCGCCAGGGCCGCGTGCGGCAGCAGCGGCGCGACCGCGGCCAGCCGCATCTGCAGCAACGCCGCCAGCAAGGCCGCCACGCTGGCCAGGGCGATGCCTTCGCCGGCCACGCGCAGGGTGCCGAACAGGCCGGCGGCCATGCCGGCGCGTTCGGTCGGCACCACGCTGACCGACAGCGCGTCCATCAGGCCCCAGGGCAGGGCGGTGCCGGCGCCGATCACCAGCAGCGCCGGCAGCGCCTGCGCCGGTGGCCGTGCGCCCAGCCAGCACAACCCGGCCGCGGCCGCCGCCAACCCCGCGGCGGACAGCCAGGCCGGGGCGATGCGCTGCGCCAGCACGGCGGCCAGGCTCGGCACCAGCAGCATCGGCGCCGACAGCGCCAGCAGCGTCAGGCCGGCGCTGGCGGCTGGGGTGCCATCCACACCGATCATGCGCAGCGGCAGCAGCACCAGTAGCACCACGTAGCTGTAACAGGTGGCGACCGGCAGCAGCTGCACGCCGACGAAGCGCCGGTAGCGGAACAGGCTCAGGTCCAGCAGCGGATGGCGGCGGCGCCGTTCGATCCGCACGAAGGCGAGCAGCAGCAGCGCGGCGGCACCGAGCAGGGTCAGCGTTGCGGCGCTGCCCCAGCCGCTGTGCGGCCCCTGGATCAGGCCGGCGGTGAACAGCGCCAGCGCCGCGCTGAAGCACAGCGCGCCGGCGCGGTCGGGCGGGCCGGCGGCCGGGGCGCGCGAGGCCGGCAGCCAGCGCGCGGCCAGTGCCCACGCCAGCGCCGCGACCGCGGCCACGCCGAAGAAGATCGCGCGCCAGCCGAGCCGTTCGCTCAGGGCGCCGGCGGCCAACGGGCCGAACGCCAGGCCGGTGCCGAAGGTGGTGCCGAGCAGGCTGAACGCGCGCGTGCGCGCCGCACCGCTGTACAGCTGCGCCAGCGCCGCAGTGCCGGCGGCGAGCGCGGCGGCGGCACCGACGCCCTGCAGCGCCCGCCACAGGTCGATCGCCGCGACCGAGCCGGCCACGGCCACGCCCAGGCTGGCGATGGCGAACAGCGCCAGGCCGCCGAGGAACACCCGGCGGCGTCCATGCCGGTCGGCGAGCGCACCGGCGGCCAGCAGCAGGCTGCCGAAGCTGAGCATGAAGGCGTTGGTGATCCAGGCCAGGGCCAGTGCGCTGCCGCCCAGGGCCGCGCCGATCGCCGGGGTGGCGACGGCGCCGCCGGAGAAGTTCAGCGGCAGCGCCAGGGCGGCCAGGCATACCGCGGCCAGGGCGGCGCCGCGGCGCGGCAGGAGAGCGGAGCGGGAGGTCGGAGCGGAGGTCATCGGAGCGACTCTTGCGGCGGAGGCCGGGACGCCACTAGAGATACCGGGGCGGCAATCCGGGAAAAAGGCCGTAGTTCTCCGCGCTTTACGGAGTGGAACGCTCTAATATCGCCGCATGGACCGCCTCACCGGCATCGTCGCCTTCGTCCGCGCCGCCGAACAGCGCAGTTTCGTCGGCGCCGGCCGCGTGCTCGGCATCTCCGCCTCGGCGGTGGGCAAGAGCGTGGCCGCGCTGGAGCGCGCGCTGGGCGTGCGTTTGCTGCAGCGGACCACCCGGCGCATCGCGCTGACCGCCGAGGGCGCGCTGTTCCTGGAGCATTGCCAGCGGGTGCTGGCCGACCTGCGCGAGGCCGAGGACGCGCTGGCGCAGACCCGGCAGGCCCCGCGCGGGCGGCTGCGGGTCGGCCTGCCGACCATCGGCTACCGCTTCCTGGTGCCGCTGCTGCCGGACTTCCGCCAGCGCTATCCGGACGTGGAGTTGGACCTGGACTTCGACGACCGCGTGCTCGACCTGCTCGAACATGGCCTGGACGCGGCGATCCGCAGCGGCGTGCAGGCCGACTCGGGGCTGCTGGCGCGGCGCCTGGGGCCGTTCCGCTTCTGCCTGTGCGCGGCGCCGGACTACCTGCGCCGCCGCGGCGTGCCGCAGACCCCGGCGCAGCTGGCCGCGCACGACGGCCTGCTGTTCCGCGTTCCCGGCACCGGCAAGCCGCAGGACTGGCCGCTGACGGAACCGGCGCCGCTGCCGCCGGCGGTGCTCACCTGCAACAACATGGAGGCGGTGCGCGCGGCGGCGATCGCCGGCCTGGGCATCGCCTGCATGCCGGCGTTCCTGGCCCGGGACGCGCTGGCCGACGGCCGTCTGCAGCCGCTGCTGGAGGCGCACCTGGCCGACGCCGGCACGTTCTTCGTGGTGTGGCCGTCGAGCCGGCACCTGTCGCCGAAGCTGCGCGTGTTCGTGGATTTCCTCGCCGAGCGGCTGTTCCGCGCCGCGTGACGCCGCGCCGCCTGCGGCGCGGCGCGTGCTGTCGCAGCCGCTGCGCCGCCGCAGCGGTTAAAATGCGGCGGTGGATGTCTCCCATTTGCTCGACGATCTGAACCCCGCCCAGCGCGAGGCCGTTTCCGCAGCGCCCGGCCACTACCTGGTCCTGGCCGGCGCCGGCTCCGGCAAAACGCGCGTGCTCACCCATCGCATCGCCTGGCTGCACCAGGTGCATGGCGTGCCGGTGCACGGCATCCTGGCGGTCACCTTCACCAACAAGGCCGCGGGCGAGATGCGCCACCGCGCCGACCTGCAGTTGCGCAACGGCAGCCGCGGCATGTGGATCGGCACCTTCCACGGCCTGGCGCACCGCCTGCTGCGCCTGCATTGGCAGGACGCGAAGCTGCCCGAGAGCTTCCAGGTGCTCGACGCCGACGACCAGCTGCGGCTGGTCAAGCGCGTGGTGCAGCAACTGGAGCTGGACGAGGGCAAGTTCCCGCCCAAGCAGATCGTGTGGTGGATCAACCAGCAGAAGGACGAGGGCCGCCGCGCGCAGCACATCCAGCCGGAGCCGCGCGACGAGTGGGTCACCACCCTGCGCAACGCCTACGCGCTGTACCAGGAGCGCTGCGACCGCGCCGGCCTGGTCGATTTCGCCGAACTGCTGCTGCGCGCGCACGAACTGCTGCGCGACACCCCGGCGCTGCTGGCGCACTACCGCGCCCGCTTCGGCGAGATCCTGGTCGACGAATTCCAGGACACCAATGCCATCCAGTACGCGTTCGTGCGCGTGCTCGCCGGCGACAGCGGCCACGTGTTCGTGGTCGGCGATGACGACCAGGCGATCTACGGCTGGCGTGGCGCCAAGGTCGAGAACGTGCAGCGCTTCCTCACCGATTTCCCCAGCGCGCAGACCATCCGCCTGGAGCAGAACTACCGCTCCAGCGCCAACATCCTCAACGCCGCCAACGCGGTGATCGCGCACAATCCCGACCGCATCGGCAAACAGCTGTGGACCGATTCGGGCGACGGCGAGCCGATCGACCTGTACGCCGCCTACAACGAGGTGGACGAGGCGCGCTACGTGGTCGAACGCGTGCGCCAGTGGGTGCGCGACGGCGGCAGCTACAGCGAGGCGGCGGTGCTCTACCGCAGCAATGCGCAGTCGCGCGCGTTCGAAGAGGCGCTGATCGCCGAACAGGTGCCGTACCGGGTCTATGGCGGCATGCGCTTCTTCGAGCGCGCCGAAATCAAGGACACCCTGGCCTACCTGCGGCTGGTCGCCAATCGCGCCGACGATGCGGCGTTCGAGCGTGCGGTGAATACGCCGGCACGCGGCATCGGCGATCGCACCCTCGACGAGGTGCGGCGCCTGGCGCGCGCGCAGTCGCTGTCGCTGTGGGCGGCGGCGCAACAGGCCGCGCAGCAGGGCGGCGAACTGGCCGCGCGCGCGCGCAACGCGCTGGGTCAGTTCCTGGGCCTGATCGAGCAACTGGCCGCGGAAGTGGCCGGGCTGCCGCTGCCCGAACAGATCGACCAGGTGCTGGCGCGCTCCACCCTGCGCGAGCACTGGAGCAAGGAGAGCCGCGGCGGGCTGGATTCGGAATCGCGCACCGACAACCTCGACGAACTGGTGTCGGTGGCCTCGCGCTTCGTCCGCGCCGACGGCGACGAGGAAGCCGACGAGGGCCGCCAGGCGATGACCGAACTGGTCGCGTTCCTGGCCTACGCCTCGCTGGAGGCCGGCGAAGGCCAGGCCCAGGCCGGCGAAGAAGGCGTGCAGTTGATGACCCTGCACTCGGCCAAGGGCCTGGAATTCCCGCTGGTGTTCCTGGCCGGCATGGAAGACGGCCTGTTCCCCAGCGCGCGTTCGCTGGAGGAGAGCGGGCGCCTGGAGGAAGAGCGGCGCCTGGCCTACGTCGGCATCACCCGCGCCCGCCACAAGCTGGTGCTGAGCTACGCCGAGTCGCGGCGCATCCACGGCCAGGACAACTACAACGTGCCCTCGCGCTTCCTGCGCGAGATCCCGCGCGAGCTGCTGCACGAAGTGCGGCCGAAGGTGCAGGTCTCGCGCAGCGCGTCGCTGGGCGCGCCGCGCAGCATGGGGCACGGCGTGATCGAGGCGCCGGCGATCAGGCTCGGCGCCAACGTGCAGCATCCCAAGTTCGGCGGCGGCGTGGTCATCGACTACGAAGGCAACGGCGCCCACGCCCGCGTGCAGGTGCAGTTCGACGAGGCGGGCGCCAAGTGGCTGGTGATGGCGTACGCCAATCTGACCGTGTTGTAGCGACGGCGGTGCGCCAGGTGCCGCGTCGCATTCAAGGCGTGCGCTTGTGGGCGATGCAGATGCCGTCGTTGCCCGCGTTCTCGGCCTGATTGCATAAGGTCCAACAGCGCTGCGCCGGCCGTGACCAGGCGCTGGCGATGCACTCGCATTGGGTGATGGCATCATGCAGGTCGCTGGCGGATTGCCACCCGCACCCCATCGTGGGCAATGAGACGCGAGGCTCACTGATCGCGATGTCACCTGCCACCAGGACCGCGCGCTGCCCCTGATTCTCCCGGAAGAACGTTGCCGCCTGCTGCGGCGACGCGCACTGCAACAGCAATGCGGCAATGTCATCGCGGTAAACGATGATGCGCAGCGCATCCTGGCGGTAGTCCAGACGCGCCGCGCCGCGATCCACGCAGACGCTGGAATTTTCGGCAGGCGCGGCGACCAGCCGCCGATCCTGATCCCGCGTCGTTGCCGAACACGGCATTCCGATCCAGACCTGCGGCGGATCGCTGCGCGAGGTATGCGATGGCGATCCCGCCGGGCCGCATCCGCAGAGCATGCTGGTCCAGATGGCTGCGGCCGCCATCCTTCGCAGCCCGCGCCTGGATGTGCGCGGGCGAGGTGGCGCGCGGCGCATGCCGTCAGCGCGACGACGGCGCAGGCGACGCCGCGACGCGCGTGAAGTAGTTGGTGCGCATCGTCGGCGTGCCGTCCGGCGCGAACGCGGACACCGTCTCGGTCATCGAGCGTCCGTCCGCGGCGACGGTGTAGATGCGGGTCGAGGCCATGCTCCTGTCCTTGGACAGCATCATCACCAGCACGTTGGGCGCGGGCATCTGCAGGGCGAAGACATCGGCTTCGAAACTGTTCTTCACCGGCGTGGCGCGGCCATCGAGCGCGGCCACGCCCTCGGCATGCATCGTGCCGCCGCCCTGTTCGGCGATGTCGACCTTGACCGCCCACTTGCCCTTGCCCGCCTCGCTGAAGCGTAGGGTGACCGCCTTGGGCCGATCCTGGGGCGGCCGATCCAGGCGCGCCACGTCCACGGCCCAGTTGCCGAGCAGGGGCGAGGGCACAGCCGGTGCGGCGGCCGCGGACAGACACGGCGATAGCAGCGCCGCCAACGCGACGGCAAACAGCAGTTTCATGCGACCTCCGAGGGTGACAGGTGGCAACGGGTGCGTGCGGTCATGTCTCGCATCGCGCATGCGCTCGGCCGGTCGCCTGCGCCGTGTCGGGTTGCCGAAGAGCGCATCCTGCTGCGGCGGTGAAGGTCCTGCTCCAGGACGTGTGCGCTGCGACCCTATCACTCGCGCACGCGCCGCAACAAGGGAGGACGTCGCGGCGCCGGGAGTTGCCGGGCGCGCTTCATGCAGCGGCGCGTGCAGTCCCGCGTCAGCAACGAAGCCGCCGGCACGGGGGGCACACCGTCGCCTGCCCATGCTTTCGTGGCGCACCGTGGCAGCGCTACTCCACGCCGCGCCGTCTCCGTGCCTCCAGCACGGCATAGCCCGCACAGGCGAGCAGCAGCGGACCCAGGTAGTAGAAGGCGCGATAGGCCAGCACTGCCGCCAGCAGTTCCGCTTGCGGCGCCTGCGATCCCAGCAGCGGCAGCACCACCGCTTCCAGTACGCCGATGCCGGCCGGGACGTGCGCGATGGCGGTGGCCACGGCAGCGGCCAGCAAGGCGCCGAGTACCGTGGTGTAGGCCACGCCGGCCGGCATCAGCACGTACAGCAGGGCGCCCATCAGCGCCCAGTTGCCGGTGCCCAGGCCGAGCTGCAGCAGGGCCAGCGGCAACGGCGGCAAGTGCAGGACATGGCCGCGCACCTGCAGCGTGCGGCCATGCGCGCGCTGGCAGGCGATCAGGTAGGCCGCCACCAGGCCCAGCATCGCCGCGCCGATCCATGGCAGGGCCGCGCCGCTCAGCGGCCACTGCGCCGGCATGCGCAGGCGGCCGCTGAGCAGCAGCACGCCGGTCAGCAGCAGATAGCCCATCCAGTTGGTGGCGATGGCGAAGCCGACCACGCGGCTGATCGTCGCCAGGCCCAGCCCGGCGCGTGCGTATAGGCGGTAACGGATCGCGGTGCCGCCGATCAGCGCACCGACATTGAGGCTGAACGCGTAGGCGATGTCCGCGATCGCCATGACCCGCGGCGTGGCCACGCTGTGCCGAGCGTAGCGGCGTGCGGCCAGGTCGTAGCCGGTATACAGCAGGTAGCTGGCCAAGCTCAGGCCGGCCGCGGCGGCCAGGGTGCCGGCACCGTAGCCGGCGAGGGTGGCGCCGACCTCCGCCCAGTCCACCGCGCGCGCGGCGCGCACCAGCAGCACCGCCACCAGCGCCAGGAAGGCCAGATAGGCGAAGCGGCGCAGCATGCGCCAACGCGTGCGCATACGACTCATGGTGCGTGCCGGTTACGCCGCAGCAGCGCGGTGCGCGGCGTGTGTGCCGGCAGTGGGCTGGCCGATGGCGGTGCGGCGCGCAGCACGTGCAAGCGCACCGCGGCGAGCGCAGCGCACGCGCGCGCGACGGGCCCATCGCCGCTGCTCTCCGACAACGGCAGGCGGTGGCCCGGGCGCCTGCACGCGGCACGCGTCACAGCACGATCCTGGCGTGCAGCGGGGCGTGGTCGGACAGGTGCGACCACGGGCGGCCGGTCAGCACCCGCGCGGCCTCGATGCGCACGTTGCGCAGGTAGATCCGGTCCAGCGGCAGCAGTGGCCAGCGCGCCGGGAAGCTGCGCACCACGCGCCCGTGCAGATGCGCGAAGGCTTCGGTCAGGCCGTGCCGCAGCAGCAGCGGATGCCCGCGCTGGCGCCAGTCGTTGAAGTCGCCGGCGACGATCAACGGCGCCGGCGCCGGCAGTTCGGCGATCAGCGCGCCGAGCAGGCCGATCTGCCGGCGCCGATGCGCCTCGCGCAGGCCCAGGTGGACGCAGATCGCATGCAGCGCCAACGGATGCCCGGGGATGTCCAGTACCGCATGCAGCAGCCCGCGCCGCTCGTGGCCCGCGACGGAAACGTCGCGGTTGACGCAGGAGGCGATCGGGAAGCGCGACAGCAGCGCATTGCCGTGGTGTCCGTGCGGATACACCGCATTGCGGCCGTAGGCGAATTGCGGCCACAGCGTATCGGCGAGGAATGCGTACTGGCTCTGCGCCGGCAAGTCGGTGTGGCGGCCGGCATGCACCTGGTGTTCGCCCAGCACTTCCTGCAGGAACACCAGGTCGGCGGGCACGGTGCGGAGCGCCGCGCGCAGCTCCGGCAGCATGAAGCGCCGCTTCAGCGCGCTGAAGCCCATGTGCGCATTGACGGTCAGCAACTCGATCGCAGGCATGCCGGGGCAGGACGAACATGAGGCCTGCCATTGTCGCCGGCGTCCGCGTGCGGCACGTGACGGCGCCGGCGCGCGTGGCCTGCCGCCGCTGCGTTGCAGACAGCGGCGGCGGGCATCGGCTCAGCGCCGGGCGGCGATGATCTTGCTCAGGTAGTCCGGTATGCCCTCGACCCGCACCAGGTGCGGATACTGCAGGCCGTCGTGGTAGTTCACCGGCACGTCGCGCACGCCGCCCTGGTACTTGAGCGTGAGCACGATCGGCGCGCTGCCGCCCTTGGCGTCGGCGATGGCCTGCTTGAGCGTGTCGCGCGAGTAGTCCTGGCCGTTGACCGCCAGCACCGTGGCGCCGCTGCTGACCCCGGCCTTGAAGGCCGGGCCGTCCCACAGCACGTCGTTGATGCTGGCGTCGTCGTTCATGACCAGGCCGATCGACCAGGCGAAGTTGTAGCGGTGCCGCGCCGACTGGTGGCGGCCGTCGTACTGCTTTTCGAATTCGCTGGGCTGGTCGGTGTACACCAGCTTCCAGCCGCTGGCCTGCAGGCCTTCCAGCAGCGGCGGGTCCACCTGGTACACGCGGCGGTTGATGTAGTCGGCCCAGTCGTAGTGGACCACGCCGTCGAGCGCGGCGATGACGTCGTCGAAGGTGTAGGTCTTGACCGCGAAGCTGCCGTCGTCGATGCCGAAGAAGGCCTTGGCCACGTCGTCCAGCGACTTGCGCCCGCCGCTCAGCGCGCGCAGCTTGGCGTCCACCGCCAGCCACACCATCTGCCCGCCACTGTAGTAATCCTCGCTCATCTGCCAACTGCGGTAGGGCAGCGGTGCGCGATGCGCGGCGGTGGGGTCGTTGGTGGTGTCCTCCAGCGAGCGCCAGCGGAAGCCGGCGCGGTTGCGGTCGTAGTTGGCCGCGGTCATCGCCAGCGCGTCGCGGAACTGCTGCGGCGTCCACATCCCGGCGCGCGCGGTCAGCACATAGCCCCAGTATTGGGTCTGGCCCTCGTAGACCCACAGCAGCGAGTCGCCCATCGGCACGTTGAAGGTGGGCGTCCACAGGTCGGCCGGGCGCCGGAACTTGCCGTTCCACGAGTGCGTGTACTCGTGCGCCAGCAGGTCGCGTTCCGGCGCGTTCTCGTTCCAGGCGCTGAAGTAGTCCGCGCCCAGCCCGTTCTCGCTGGACTGGTGGTGCTCCAGGCCGTTGCCGCCGAGCACGTCCGACAGCGAGAACAGGAAGTCGTAGTGGGCGTAGTGGTGCGAGCCGAACAGCTTGATCGCCTGCATCGGCAGGTTGCGGTGCGCCTGCAGCTGCTCGGCGCTGATGTCCAGGAACCGCGGCGCGTCGGCGACCACGTCCAGGTGCACCGGCGCGCCGCCGGCCGGGGTCAGGTCCACGCGCTTGAAGTAGCGCCCGGCGTAGATCGGCGAGTCGACCAGGGTGGTGAAGTCCACCGGCTTGAAGGTGGTGGTGGCGCCGTCGCGGCTGGCGGTCTCCAGCGCCGTGCCGAACTCCCAGCCGGCCGGCAGGGTCACGCTGGGCTTCACGGTGATGCCGCGGGTGTCGTGGCCGGCCGGATACAGCGCCACCTTGTTCCACTCCAGCTGCAGCATCTTGTCGGTCATCTCGAAGCCGTCGTCGCGCGGCGACAGGTACTGGAAGCTGGCGTCGATCGCGCTCACCCCCTGCGGCACGTCGACATGGAAGCTGTACACGTCGAAGGTGTCGCGGCGCCACGGCAGCGGCTTGCCGTTGGCGGTGAGGGTGAGGCCGGCCAGCATCGCCACCGGCCCGCTCGGCGAATGGTCGCCGGGGATCCACTGCGGGTACTGCAGGGTCAGCCGCCCCGCGCCGACCGGGATGGTCTCGTGCACGCGGTAGATGCCCTGGCGCACATCGCCGGCGTCCACCTGCAGGGTCAGGGTGCCGGGGTAGGGCGTGTCCTGCGGCGCCGGCACGTCGGGTGTGCGCACCACCTGCGCCTGCGCGGCGCCGGCGAGCGCCAGGCCGATGCCGAGGACCAGCGCCCGGCGGGCGCAACGGGAGGCGGGGAAAGCGGTGGCGGACATGCGCGGCTCCGAAAGCGGGATGGGTGCGGAAGCGCGGAACGTTAGCATCTGCCGCCGCGATCGGTGCACCGGGTCCGCCTGGTCGCGGAAGTGCCAGGCGATGCCGTTCACGCGTGCCGTGGATCCCGGCCGCGGTCCGGACCCACGTGCGAGGATGCGGCCGGCGACCGTTGTTCATCGCGGTCGGCTTCTGCCTCTGCCGTTGTGTGGTCCAGCGATGGCTGCGGGTGATCCGGTCGCTCGCAGCACTGGCTGCGGATCATGCGTCTGGAACGGAACCGACGTCTGGCGCAAGGACAGGGGCATCCACCAGGCCGGGCCACAGGCGTTCGCCGCTACCGAACTGCCCGGGCGGCGCCGCAGCGGCGTTCGTCAATGGTCCGTGCGCCACCGGGTACCTGCCGGCGCACGACGACCGCCGCGTGCACCCGGACTAGTCCTTCAGCGCGCCATCTCGCGGATCGCTGGCGGCATAGGTCGAGGTCGGCAGTTCCGCGTCGTGCGGATGCCGCAGTGCCCGTCGCACCTCCTCCGGCAAGCGCTCGACCGCCAGCACCACCTTGCCGAAATGCACGTCGCGCACGGCGCTCAGCGGTATCACGAAATCGCCGCCGTTCTCGATGTTGACGACGAATGCCGCGCCGCCGTCGCGCACTTCGCGCACCGCCCCGACACCGACCTCGCCGTCGGCGACGAAGACCATCTGACCTGCCTGCACTTGCTCGGACATCGCACACCGCCTTGTCTGGGAGAGAGTCCGCGCGGCCTGGCATGCGCCGGCGCGGTCGTTCGATGATCGAATGCGTGCGCGTTGCCGGAGGGTGAATGCAGCGTGGCGCTCGGGTCACGACGTCGCCGCCGCCTTTGCGGCATGACCAGTGCCCACGCGCCGTTCCGCCGTGCGATGCGATCATTGCGGTTCGACCGATGCCTGGGAGGGCGAGGATGCGAAGCGAGAAAGAGAAGATGCTGGCCGGCGAGGCCTATCGGCCCAGCGATGCGCAGCTGCAGGCCGAGCAGGACGCGGCCAGTGCCTGGATGCTGCGCTACAACGCGGCGCTGGCCGAGCCGCCGGCGCGGCGGCACGCGCTGCTGGTCGAAGGGCTGGGGTCGGTCGGACGTGGCGCGGTGGTGCGGCCGCCGTTCCATTGCGACTACGGCGACAACATCCATCTCGGCGAGGACGTGTTCCTCAACTTCAATTGCGTGATCCTGGACGTGGCGCCGGTGCGCATCGGCGCCGGCACCCAGATCGGGCCGGCGGTGCAACTCTACGCGGCCGATCATCCGCGCGATGCCGCGCAGCGCGCCGAGGGGCTGGAATTGGGGCGGCCGGTGACGATCGGGCGCAACGTCTGGATCGGCGGCGGTGCGATCGTGCTGCCGGGCGTGAGCATCGGCGACGATGCGGTGATCGGCGCGGGCAGCGTGGTCACCCGCGACGTGCCGGCCGGCGCGCGCGTGGCCGGCAATCCGGCACGCCTGCTGAAGCCGCACAGCGACTGAATTTGATCCGGGTCAAGGCAGGCGCCGCGCATCGGGTGTGCAATGCTATCCAGGCCGCCAGGCGCGGCGTCACCGGAGCACCCCATGTACCAGCGCATCCTGATTGCCATCGATGGTTCCGAGTTGTCCGCCAAGGGTCTGCAGCAGGGGCTGGCGCTGGCCGCCGAGCTCGGCGCGGACGTGGATATCGTCACCGTGTCCGAGCCGTGGGCGATGGGCATGTACGACGCGATGGGCTGGAGCGTGGGCTACGAGGCCAGCCCCGAATACCGCCAGGACCGCGAAGCCGGCGCGCAGAAGATCCTCGCGCCGGCGCTGGCCGCCGCTGCGGCCACCGGGGTCACCGCGCACGGCCGCCACGTGCTCGACCGCTACGCCGCCGAGGGCATCATCGACATGGCGGTGGCCTGCAACAGCGACCTGATCGTGATGACCTCGCACGGCCGCCGCGGCATGAGCCGGGTTCTGCTCGGCAGCCAGACCGCCGAAGTGCTCGCCAACAGCCAGGTGCCGGTGCTGGTGATTCGCTGAGGCGTTGACGGCCGCGCCGGCGTCGGCGCGGCTGGTGGAACGCGCAAGGCTGCGTTCGCTGGTTGGCGGAACGGTCTGCTGCGGCGCCGTCCATCGCGCATGACACCCGTGGCCGTGGTGCAGGTCGCCAGGCCGCACTGCGCAGGCGTGCCCACGTGCCGCACCGTGCGCCCCGTCGCCAGTCGCTGGCGCCGTGGTGCGGTCCATGCCGCTGCTCTCCCAGGTGCCATCGAACGTGCGTGCCTCCGCCTCGCGTCTACGCCATGGTGCGGCCCACTGGCGCCGTAGTGCGGTTTCTCGCGACCTTATCTCCGGCCCGGCCCCGGGTCATCGCACGCTCCCTGCAGGATCAGGCCTGGGCCGATGGCCCGCTGTGCCGCGCGCGGCGACGCTGTTTGCGCCGGTTCCGCCGCGGTCGTTCACAGCGCTGGCTCCGCACGCGTTCGAAGGGAAGCCGTGGCGCGATGCCACGCGTCCTGCGAACGCGGCGGGCCAGGACGCATGTCCGGCCGCCCCGGCGCTCGTCACCCACCAGGAGGAAAACGCGCATGACCATCAATACCGAAGGCTATTACGTCAATGGCGGCAAATGGAAACTCGGCGCCGAAGGCCAGATCACCGGCCAGGGCAAGCAGCAGCACGCGGAGATCGGCGTCTACAACGCGCTCGGCAAGAAGGCCGCGGCGGGACCGTACCTGATCGTGCAGGACGCGTTTCCCTGTGCCGTCTGCGATGAGACCTTCAAGAAGCAGGCGCTGCCGGTGCTGGTCAAGGTGACCGCCAACAACGGTTCCTACTCGGCCGACCAGGGCCTGGGCCTGGATCCGCCGGCCAGCATCTATCCGTACTACCTCTGGTACTACAAGGGCGCCAAGACCGCCGGCACCGCGACCGCGCCGGCCGGTTTCCCGGCGATTCCGGCCTTCGCCGACGTCTAGGGCGCGGCGGGCGGGATGCGGCCAGCGCACCGGGCTGGCCGCATCGGTCGCCGGCGTGTTGGCCGGTGCCCCGCGGCCCCATCTGGGCGGTCGGGAACCGCGCCTGCGCCGCTGCGCGCTGCCGTTCGGCGGCGCGCACGGCGTGCCTCACCAGCTGTAGAGCTTCCAGTACACCGGCGACACGTTGTCCTTGCTGCCGTCCACTTCCATGTGGCCGTCGCCGTTGCGGTCGTACAGGTAGTAGGCCGGGCCGCGCGCCGGGGTCACCTTGACCATGCGCAACTGGCCGCCCACGCGGTACTCGTCGACGGTGTCGCCGTTTTCCATCTTGCGCTGAGTCGTTTCCGCGCCGCGCACGTCCACCGGCGCTCCGTCCGGACCAAGGCCGGTGGAGGCGCAACCCGCCAGCAGCAACAGCGGGACCAGGATCAGGGCTTTCATTGCGGTGTTCTCCACGGGCAGGACATGGCGCAGAGTATGCGCCGAGTGCGCGCGTGCGGCATGCGAAAAACGGTGTGCCGCACCCTCACCGCACCTCCTCTCCCGGTGGGAGCGGGGCTAACGACTCCCTTCTGCCGCCGGGAGAAGGTGCCCCGCAGGGGCGGATGAGGGTGCGGGCGCAGCCCCGTGGATCCAAATCAGCGAGTCGCTTCGCGCCGGACCCTCACCCCAACCCCTCTCCCGACGGGAGAGGGGCTAGCCGCTCCCTTCTCCCGTCGGGAGAAGGTGCCCCGCAGGGGCGGATGAGGGTGCGGGCGCAG
>JBEVKG010000010.1:0-7577 GCA_040509765.1 Xanthomonas sp. | reverse complement strand
ACACGTGAGACACCCTCATTGGGTGGTTCCGAGCTGTTCTATGGATTTCAGTCCCGAACCGATGGCTCGTCCGGCGCTTGCTGCATCCCCACCCTCCGCGCGTCGCGGCTGAAGCCGCTCCCACACGTGCGACACCCACATTGCCGGGAACCGCGCTGTGGGAGGGACTTCAGTCCCGACCCGATGGCTCGTCCGGCGCTTGCCGCATCCCCACCCTCCGCGCGTCGCGGCCCGGGCCGCCCCTGCCCCCTGGCTTGCAGAATTCATGCAAAACGCAGCTTTTCAGCGCTTTTCGCCGCGCTTCGCAGACATTGCCGCCAGCCTCGCCGTGACGATGGTGTATCATGTGCCCCTCGACGGAGCCCCGCGTGATCCCGCGCCGCCCGCTCCGTCCTTCGATCCCGCAGCGCCGTGGTGTTGACGCGGCCATCCGGGATCGTGCCCCCGCAGACCAGTGCGGCGCCTTTTGCGCCATTCCGTCCTGCTTTGCCCTGCCATGCGCGGGCCGGGGGTCATGACCTCACCGTTCCAGGACAGGAGAAGACATGTCGGAGTTCCACGCCCATTTCGGATGGTTCAAGCGCCGCCGCCAACTGCGGGTGGAAGAAGTCACCGTCGTCGACAAGCCGATGCTCAAGCGGGCGGTCGGCGCGGCGGCGCTGGGCAACGCGATGGAATGGTTCGACTTCGGCGTGTACGGCTATCTCGCCGTGACCCTGGGCCATGTGTTCTTCCCGAGCACCAACCCCACCGCGCAGTTGATCGCCACGTTCGCGACCTTCACCGTGGCGTTCCTGGTGCGCCCGCTCGGCGGGCTGGTGTTCGGCCCACTGGGCGACCGCTACGGCCGGCAGAAGGTGCTGGCCGCGACCATGATCCTGATGGCGCTGGGCACGTTCTCGATCGGCCTGATTCCTTCCTACGAACGCATCGGCGTCTGGGCGCCGATCCTGCTGCTGGTGGCGCGGCTGGTGCAGGGGTTTTCCACCGGCGGCGAATACGGCGGCGCGGCGACCTTCATCGCCGAATACTCCACCGACCGCAACCGCGGCTTCATGAGCAGTTGGCTGGAATTCGGCACGCTGGGCGGCTACATCGCCGGCGCGGCCACGGTGACCGCGCTGCACGTCGCGCTGAGCGATGCGCAGATGCTCGACTGGGGCTGGCGCGTGCCGTTCCTGATCGCCGGCCCGCTGGGCCTGCTCGGCCTGTACATGCGCATGAAGCTGGAGGAAACCCCAGCATTCCAGGCCTATGCCGAAGAGGCGGAAAAGCGCGATCACGACGCGCCGGGCCTGGGCGCGCTGTTCCGCATCCACTGGCCGCAGCTGCTCAAGTGCGTGGGCCTGGTACTGGTGTTCAACGTCACCGACTACATGCTGCTGACCTACATGCCCAGCTATCTGAGCGTCACCATGGGCTATGCCGAGAGCAAGGGCCTGCTGCTGATCATCATCGTGATGCTGGTGATGATGCCGCTCAACGTGGTCGGCGGGCTGTTCAGCGATCGCCTGGGGCGCAAGCCGATGGTGATCGGCGCATGCCTCGCGCTGCTGGTGCTGGCGGTGCCGTGCCTGCTGCTGATCGGCACCGGCAACGACTGGCTGATCTTCCTCGGCCTGATGCTGCTGGGCGTGGCCCTGGTGTGCTTCACCAGTTCGATGCCGTCCACCTTGCCGGCGCTGTTCTACACCCCGGTGCGCTACAGCGCGCTGTCGATCGCCTTCAACGTGTCGGTGTCGCTGTTCGGCGGCACCACGCCGCTGGTCACCGCGTGGCTGGTCGAGCGTACCGGCGATCCGCTGGTGCCGGCGTACTACCTGATGGGTGCGGCGGTGGTGGGCATCGCGACGATGGTCTTCGTGCGCGAAACCGCGGGCCTGCCGCTGCGCGGCTCGCCGCCGGCGGTGGCCAGCGAAGCCGAGGCGCACGCGCTGCTGCGCAGCGACGAGCCCTTGACCGTGGATCCGACCCGGCCGGAACTGCCGCCGTCGCCGCAACCGCCGTCGCAGGCGATGCCGACCTGACGCGCGCGCGGATCCCGCGGCGCGCAGCCTTCACGCTATTGCAGTGAGTGAATGGGATCGATATCCCATGCCACGCCACCGCACCGTCCCCGCGCCTGCCTGGGCCCAGGAAACAGGCAATAAAAAAGCCCGCTTGCAGCGAACTGCCAGCGGGCTTTGCTCCCTCCCCCACGTCGGGATGCAGGGCGATCTTGGGCGCTTTTTTTGGACTTTGCACGCTGCACTGCAAAACGATACCGGGCAGTACATTCTGCTGCGTTGGCGGGAATGGGGAAACGGGAATAGGGAATGGGAGAAGCGGGCGGACGCGCGCCTTGCCCGTGCGCGCACAGGACGCGATGCATCGCGTCATCCTCGCCTGCGCACGAACATCGACGCACGCCACGACGCGTTCGCCGTCGTGTCAGGGCGATGCCGCCGGTGCCGGCGCCGCCGGCAGCCAGGCCGGTTGCCGGTCGTACCATTCGCGCGCACCGAGCAGATGCCATTGCCGTTGTTCGCCACGCAAGGCCACGCCCACGCCGAGCACGCCCCAGCGTGCATACAAATCGCCCTGGGTGCCGGCATCGCCGACGCGCAGGCGCGCACGCAAGGCCACCCGTTCGTTCTCCGCCGCGACCCGATCCAGCCACAGCGCGTCTTTGCGCCAGCGCAGCTGTCCGCTGGCCTGCAGTTGCCCGGCGTCGGCGAGCTTCAGCAACCAGGCCGGCGCATCGCTGTGCTGCGCGAACACCGCCAGCACCGGGCCGGCGTCGCGCATCTGCATCTGCACCTGCGCGTCGGCCTGCACCGGCGCCGCCGCGGCGATGCGTCCCTGTGGGATGCGCAGCGTTGCCCACCAGTCGCCCTGCTTCGGCCGGGTGCCGTAGCGCACGCCTTGCAGACGCAGGGTGCTGCCGCTCAGATCGAAGCGCTTGTCCTGCAGTTCGGCGCGCCGCAGTCGCGCGTCCAGGTCGAGATCGCCGGCCAGTTCCAGGCCTGCGGTCTGCAGCCGCGCCTGGCGGCCGAGCACGCGCACCGTGCCCTGGCCGACCTGGCCGGACGCATCCAGTTGCAGGTCGCCGCTGAGCCGGCCGTCGCCGCCGAGCACGCGCACCTGCGACGCTGGCAGATAGCGGTTGTAGGCGCGCAGGTCGGGCACGCGCGCGTCGGCGAAACGCAGCCGCGCCTGCAGCGAATCGCGCAGCGTGGCCAGCGCGCCATCGCCCTGCAGGTCCAGTTGCAGGTTCTCGCCTTCGACGAAGCTGGCCTTGGGCGCGTCCAGCGGCGCCAGCGCGAAGCGGCGCATGCGCACGTCCAGTTGCGTGCGCGGCTGTTCGGCGCTGCCGACGATGCGGCCGACCGCCTGCGCCTTGCCGCTCAGCCGCACGCGCATGATCTCCGCCACCGCCTGCACGTCGGGCACGTCGAGGCGGCTGCCGGGCTGCAGCGCGCCCTGCCGCAGCTGCAGATCGGCAGCGACGTCGCCGCCGCCGTCGAGCTGGAACCAGGGCTTGCGCACCAGCAGGTCGCTGATCCAGTTCAACGATTCGAAATGCCAGCGCCCCTGCACGCGGCCGGAGGTGCGCGGCAGCAGCGCCGCCGGATCGGCGAACGGCACCTGGCGCCCGGCGATGCGCAGGTCGGCATCGAGCATGCTGCGCGGATCGACCTGGCCGGGCAGGCGCGCACGCGCGCGGATGCTGTCGCCCTCCACGTCCAGCAGCAGCGCCAGCACGCCGCGGTCGGTGGCGCCGACGCCGGCATGCAGCGGCACCCGCCAGTTGAGCGTGCTGCCGGGCTGCAGCGCGCCGCGCAGCAGGTGCAGATCGGCCTGCACGTGGCCCAGCCCGGGCTCGGTGCTCAGCCGCGTGGTGTCGCCGGCGGTGTCGATGCGCAGGGCCACGCTGCGTCCGTGCATGCGCAGCGCCAGGTCGGTGATGCCCAGCTTGCGCAGCCCCGGCGCCTGCGCGCGGTAGTGGCGCGGGAACGAGAAGCGCGCATCCAGCGTGGCCTGGTCGGCGATCTGGCGCTTGCCGTAGCGCACGCTGGCGTCCTCGAACACGATCTGCGAGCGGAACAGTTCCGACGGACCACCGCGCAACTGCTTGAGGAAGCCGACGGTGCCATGGCCCTTGCCTTCGATCGCCAACTCGCCGAAGCGCGCGCGGCGCAGGGTGCCGCTGTGGATCGCATCGAAGCGCAGGGTCCAGCCCTGGTCGCTGGGCGGTGGCGGCGGGATCATCTCGTCGACGCGGTCCATCTCGCCGATCACGTTCACCGCTTCCATCCACGGCAGGCGTACCTCTCGGTGCAGCAGCGGCAGCAGCGCGATGCGTGCACTGACGCGGTCGGCGCGCACCTGCCAGACGTTGCGCTGCACGTGGCCGCGCATGCGCACGTCCCAGGCGGTGATGAAGCCGGGCAGCACGGTCAGCGCCGGCCCGGTGTGCATGCGGAACTTCTCCGGCTTGCGGTTGGTGGCCAGGTCGAACAGCGGCGTGTTGAGGAACACGTTGCCGGCCAGCAGGTACAGCAGGTAGGCGATCAACAGGCCGCGCAGCAGCAGGCGCCAGCCACGCGGCAGGCGCCGGTAGCGTGCATGGACGGCAGTCAGCGGGCGGGCGGAGAGCGGCACCGCCGCACTATCGCCGCGGCGCGGCGTGGAACGCGTGAAAGCGGCGCTGGCGCGCGACAGCGATGCCGCTGCACAGCCCCCAGGCCCGGGCAGGCGACAGGGTCTTGCGCGGCAGCGTGGAGCGTTCGCCGGAGGTGCCATGCGCGCTGGGCGTGTGCAGGCGTGCAGGGATGGATAGGCCGCTGCGTCGTCGCCGCGTTGCCGGCCGCGCACGCACGCGCGCGGCGCAACGGGGACGGAACGTGGGGACGCGCCCCAGCGCGGGGTGCGGCCCGATCCGCGATAATTGCCGTTCCCTTCCCACGCCATGGTCGCCGCATGTCCGCCGAACGCATCCTCCATCCCCGCCTGCGCGAGCGCATCGTCAGCGCCGAGGCCGCGGCGGCGTTGATCCAGCCTGGCGAGACCGTGGCGATGAGCGGTTTCACCGGCTCCGGCTACCCCAAGGCGGTGCCGATGGCGCTGGCGCAGCGCATCGAGGCGGCGCACCTGCAGGGGCAGTCGTGCAAGATCCAGTTGATGACCGGCGCGTCCACCGCGCCGGAGCTGGACGGCGCCCTGGCCACGGCCGACGGCATCGCCCGGCGCATGCCGGTCCAGGCCGACCCGGTTGCGCGCCAGCGCATCAACGCCGGCACCCTGGACTACATCGACATCCACCTCAGCCACGTCGCCCAGCACGTGTGGTTCGGCTTCTACGGGCAGATCGACACCGCCGTGGTGGAAGTGTCCGGCATCCGCGAAGACGGCAGCCTGATCCCGTCGACCTCGGTCGGCAACAACAAGACCTGGCTGGATCTGGCGAAGAAGGTGATCGTCGAGGTCAACGACTGGCAGCCGGCCGGCATCGACGGCATGCACGACGTGTACTACAGCACCGCGCTGCCGCCGCAGCGCAAGCCGATCCCGCTGCTGCATGCCGACGACCGCATCGGCGAGCCGTCGCTGCGCTGCGACCCGGACAAGATCGTGGCGGTGGTGCGCACCCACGGCCCGGACCGCAACAGCCCGTTCACGCCGGCCGACGCCACCAGCGAGCGCATCGCCGAACACCTGATCGCCTTCTTCCAGCACGAGGTCGGCAAGGGCCGACTGCCGCCCAACCTGCTGCCGCTGCAGTCCGGCGTCGGCAACATCCCCAACGCGGTGCTGGCCGGGCTGGCCAGCAGCGGTTTCCGCGATCTCAGCGCGTTCACCGAGGTGATCCAGGACGGCATGCTCGACCTGCTGCGCAGCGGCGTGCTCAAGGTCGCCTCGTGCACCGGCTTCGCGCTGAGCCCGGAGGCGAACGAGGAGTTCAAGCGCAATATCGATTTCTACCGCGAGCGCATCATCCTGCGCACGCAGGAGATCTCCAACCATCCGGAACTGGTGCGGCGGCTGGGCTGCATCGGCATGAACGGCATGATCGAGGCCGACCTGTACGGCAACGTCAACTCCACCCACGTGATGGGCAGCCGCATCATGAACGGCATCGGCGGTTCGGGCGACTTCGCCCGCAACGGTTTCCTGTCGATCTTCCTCAGCCCCAGCACCGCCAAGCACGGCAGCATCTCGTCGATCGTGCCGATGGTCAGCCACGTCGACCACACCGAGCACGACGTCTCCATCATCGTCACCGAGCACGGCCTGGCCGACCTGCGCGGCCTGCCGCCGCGGCAGCGCGCGCAGCAGTTGCTCGCGCACTGCGTGGACCCGAGCTACCGCGCGCAGCTGCAGGACTACTTCGATCGCGCCCTGCACGCCAGCTACGGCAAGCACACTCCGCACCTGCTGCCCGAGGCCCTGTCCTGGCACCAGCGCTGGCTGGACACCGGGACGATGCACGCCGGCGGCTGAGCCACGTATCGGCAGCGGGTATGCTGCGCCGATGCTGACCACCCTGGCGGTTTCCTCCCACGCTCCCTGCGTGAGCTGGTGCTGCCGCTGTCACGGCTGACCCTGATCACCGGGGCAAACGGCAGCGGCAAGTCCGACGTCGCCGGCCTGCGCGCGCTCGACCGCCCGGCGTGGCAGTGGCCCAGCCGCTGAGGCGGATCGTGCCCGGAGCGTGCCTGCGGCGGGCAGCGGCATCGTGGCGCGACGATTGTCGAGCCGTTCGAATCCACCGCGTCGGGACTGAAAGCCCTCCCACAGTGCAATCCCCTGCCGTCCGATATCTGCGCGGCTGCCCGACGCCGTCGTAGGAGCGGCTTCAGCCGCGACGCGCATTCCCCAGGTCGCGCTTGAAAGCGCTCCTACAGTGCGGCAGGTTCAACGATCGGCTGCGGGCTGCCGGAGACCGATGCGGGCTCCGGTTCGGCGAGGAACGCCAGCTTGCGCCCGCGCGGCAAGCGCTTGAGCGCGTACTCGGCGCGCGAGGCGGCGGCGCGGTCGGGATAGGCGCGGCTGGCCAGCAGCCGCAGCGGCGGGTTGGCGCGGGTGTACTTGGCGCCGGTGCCGCGCAGGTGCGCCTGGAAGCGCGCCTGCAGGTCGGGGGTGATGCCGGCGTAGTAGCTGCCGTTGCGGCATTCGAGCAGGTACAGGAACCAGGGCGAGTCGGCGGCCATGCCTCCATTATCGACGCGACGGCCGGCTTCGCCAGCGCCAACGTCCGCCCGCGCTCACGCGACCACGGTCACGCCGTGATGGACGGATCGTGTCGTCACTTGCACCTGGCGCGCCTGGGCGGGCGATCGCCGCTGCATTGCCGTCTGTCCTCAGTTCGCAGCGGTGGGGGACGTGTCAAACGCGCGCGCGGTGCGCCGCGCTGAACCGGCGACAACAGGCTTTAACGCACTACGAACACCTTGCCAGCCGCTGCCACACACCGGCATACCGCGGCCACCGGCCAGGCGGATAACGTCATCACCGGTACGCAGCCGTCGACACCGAAGCTCTCTCCCTTCGCATTCGGCGGCGCGGCCGGCCCCTCTTCCGGGCGATGGGCCCCC
>JBEVKG010000009.1:0-10269 GCA_040509765.1 Xanthomonas sp. | reverse complement strand
GCAGGTTGAGGTTGCCGCGGATGAAGGCGTCCGGATGGGCGCGCAGCAGCGCGACCATGGTCTGGTCCAGCGAATGCCCGGTGCCGCGCGCCAGTTGTCCGGCGATCTGCGACAGCGTCTGCCCGGCGCGCACCGGCGCCAATGCATCGCCGGGTGCGGCGGCGGGGGCCGGCGCCGGACGCGGCGCGGCGGCCGGCCTGGCGCTCGGTGTCGCCGGCGTGGCCGCCGCCGCGGCGGGCACCGCCGTGGAGGCGTCGCGGGCGATGCGGTCGGATGGTTGCGCCGCGGCCGGCGCATCGATCGCCGGCGCATCGATCGCCGCGGCGGTGTTGGGCGCATCGATCAATGCGGAATACTCGCGGATCAGCCGGCCCTGCCCCCAATCGACCTCGATCAGGAAGCTCAGCGACGGCACGTCGACCGGCATGCGGCTGCTGACCTGGATCACCGCGCGGCCCTTGCGGGTCTGGGTGAAGCGGAACTGCAGATCGCTGACCAGGCCCTGCGGACGCTCCAGCCCGACCCGCGCGAAGGTCGCCGGCGAGGCCAGCGCCACCCGTGCCCGCTCCAGCTCGCCCGGCTCGTTGGAGATCACCGGGATCTCGGCCAGGAACGGCTCGCCCGGCTTGGACAGCACGCGGATATCACCCAGGCCCAATGCCAGTGCGGCCTGGCTGCAGGCCAGCAACAGCAGCGCAGCGGCGGCGCGACAGACATGCCGCAGCCCGCGCGCGGCGGGTGCCGCATCGCTGCGGCAGCGACGGAACAAACGTGGTTGTCGGCGCATCCCGCCCCTGCCCCTTGGAATCATGGCGTCAATATATATGAAGCGGGGATGGGGGATTTGGGATTGGGGATGCGTTGCGGGCGCTGCAGCGACGAGGGCGCGGTCGCGTGGGGTGCGCGAGCGCGATGCACTGGCATGGCGCGCGCGTGGGGATCAGGCGCGGGAGTGGCTTCAGCCCGGACACTGGGTCGGCAGAGCCCGTCGGGACTGAAGGCCCTCCCACACGGGCGCTGCGCGGGCTGCGTCATCCGGCGCGATGCGAACGCCGCACACGGCAACGGCCAGGGCATGCGCCACTGGCCGTCGCGTGCTTGCCGGGAGGCTGCATGCAACGCAGCGCCGGAACGGTCCGACGCCGCAAAGCCTCTGCCCCCCGATCCCGACTCCCGAATCGCGGCCCTCAGCCCTCCTGGGCCACCAGCTCGGCCAACTGCACCGCATTGAGCGCGGCGCCCTTGCGGATGTTGTCGGCCACCACCCACAGGTTGAGGCCGCGCGGGTGCGAGAAGTCCTCGCGGATGCGGCCGACGAACACCGGATCCTTGCCCGAGGCATGGGTCACCGGGGTCGGATAGCCGCCGGCCTTGTGCTCGTCGACCACTTCCACGCCGGGCGCCTGCCCCAGCAGCGCGCGCGCCTGCTCGACGGTGATCTTGCGCTTGGTCTCGATGTTGACCGCTTCGGAATGGCCGAAGAACACCGGCACGCGCACCGCGGTGGGGTTCACCAGGATGGTGCTGTCCTCGAGGATCTTCTGCGTCTCCCACACCAGCTTCATCTCTTCCTTGGTGTAGCCGTTGGGCTGGAAGTCGTCGATGTGCGGGATCAGGTTGAAGGCGATCTGCGCCTGGAACTTCTGCGGCTCGATGTCCTGGAACGCCAGCAACTGCGCGGTCTGCTTGCCCAGTTCCTCCATGCCCGAGCGGCCGGCGCCGGACACCGACTGGTAGGTGGCCACGTTGATGCGCTCGATGCCGTACTCCTTGTGGATCGGCGCCAGCACCGGCATCAGTTGCATGGTCGAGCAGTTGGGGTTGGCGACGATGCCGCGCGGACGGTTCTTCAGCGCGTGCGGATTGACCTCCGACACCACCAGCGGCACGTCGTCGTCGTAGCGGAAGGTCGAGGAGTTGTCGATCACCACCGCGCCGGCCGCGGCGAACTTCGGCGCGTACTCCTTGGAGATGCCGCCGCCGGCGGAGAACAGCGCGATGTCCACGCCGCTCGGGTCGAAGGTCGCCAGGTCGAGCACGGTGACCTTCTGGCCCTTGAACTCGACCTGGCCGCCGGCCGAACGCTCGGAAGCCAGCGGATACAGGGTGGCAACGGGGAAATCGCGCTCGGCGAGGATGCTCAGCATGGTTTCGCCGACGGCACCGGTGGCGCCGACGACGGCGACGTTGAAACGACGGGTTGCATTGCTCATGGAAGGATCGATCCGCAGGAAGGAGAAAGGGGGAGGAACAGCCGCACTGCCGCTTGGATTCGGGGAACCTGCCGTGCGCGCCGCGCACAGGGCCGCAGGCTCCCTATCGTTTTTTGTCCGCAATCGCCCGCGCGCCGCCGCCGGCCGCGACGATCGCGTCCAGGTTCAGCGCATTGGGCGGACGCCCGGCGTCGGCGCCCACGCCCAGCGCGGCGAGTAGGTTGTCCACCGCCAGCGCGACCATCGCCCGGCGCGTGGCCACGCTGGCGCTGCCGATATGCGGGGTCAGCACCACGTTGCGCAACGCCAGCAGCTCCGGACGGATCGCCGGCTCGCCTTCGAACACGTCCAGCCCGGCCGCGGCCAGGCGCCCGTGCGCCAGCGCGTCGGCCAGTGCGACTTCGTCGACCAGGCCGCCGCGGGCGATGTTCACCAGCGTCGCGGTCGGCTGCATCTTCGCCAGCGCCGCGGCGTCGACAAGGTGATGCGATTGCGCGCTGTACGGCAGCACCAGCAGCAGGTGGTCGGCGCGCGCCAGCAGCGCGTCGAAGCCGACGTACTCGGCGCGATGCGCGTGCTCCACCTCGGCCGGCAGGCGGCTGCGGTTGTGGTACAGCACGCGCATCGAAAAGCCGGCGGCGCGGCGCGCGATGGCCTGGCCGATGCGGCCCATGCCGAGGATGCCGAGGGTGCTGCCGTGGACATCGGCGCCGAGCATGGTCTGGAACGACCATTGCTGCCACTGCCCCGCGCGCAGCCAGCGCTCGGCCTCGCCGACGCGTCGCGCCGCGGCCATCAGCAGGGCGAAGCCGAGATCGGCGGTGGTCTCGGTCAGCACGTCGGGCGTGTTGGTGGCGACGATGCCGGCCGCGCTGAGCGCGTCCAGGTCCAGATTGTTGTAGCCAACGCCGACGTTGGCGATGGCGCGCAGCCGCGGCGCGCCGGCGATCTCGGCGGCGCCGATGCGTTCGTTGAGGGTGACCAGGGCGCCGTCCAGCGGCGCCAGCGCCTGCGCCAGGTCCTGTTGCGAATACCGGGTCACGTCCGCCGTGGTGGTCAGCGCGCACTGCGCGCCCAGCCGTGCGACGACATCGTCGAACAGCGGCTGGCTGACCCACACCCGCGGCCGCGACTCAGCCATCGCCACCGCCGGGGATGCGCGGCGTGATCGTGCCGACGTCGCCGCACTGCGCGCGGTGGCGCAGCGCCTGGTCCATCAGCACCAGCGCCATCATCGCCTCGGCGATCGGGGTGGCGCGGATGCCGACGCAGGGATCGTGGCGGCCGGTGGTGATCACATCCACCGCCTGCCCGTCCACGTCCACCGTGGCGCCGGGCAGGCGCAGGCTGGAGGTGGGCTTGAACGCCACCGAGACGACGATCGGCTGGCCGGTGGCGATGCCGCCGAGCACGCCGCCGGCGTGGTTGGACTGGAACCCGTCCGGCGCGATCAGGTCGCGGTGGTCGGTGCCCTTCTGGGTCACCGCGGCGAAGCCGTCGCCGATCTCCACGCCCTTGACCGCGTTGATGCTCATCATCGCCGCGGCCAGTTCGCCGTCGAGCTTGCCGTAGATCGGCTCGCCCCAGCCCGGCGGCACGCCGTCGGCGACCACGGTGACCCGCGCGCCGATCGAGTCGCCGGACTTGCGCAGCGCATCCATGTACGCCTCCAGCTCCGGCACCTGCGGCGCATGCGGCCAGAAGAACGCGTTGTCCTCCACCGCGTCCCAGGCGAAGCCCTGCGGCAGCAGCGGCCCGAGCTGCGAAAGATAGCCGCGCACGCGCACGCCGTAGCGCTGCGCCAGCCACTTCTTGGCGATCACGCCGGCGGCCACGCGCATGGTGGTCTCGCGCGCGGACGAGCGTCCGCCGCCGCGCGGATCGCGGATGCCGTACTTCTGCCAGTAACTGTAGTCGGCATGGCCCGGGCGGAACTGCCGGGCGATGTCGGTGTAGTCCTTGCTGCGCTGGTCGGTGTTGCGGATCAGCAGGCCGATCGGAGTGCCAGTGGTGCGGCCCTCGTAGACCCCGGACAGGATCTCGATGGCATCGGCCTCGCGCCGCGCCGAGGTGTGCCGGCTCTTGCCGGTGGCGCGGCGCTGCAGGTCGTGGGCGAAGGCGCTGGCGTCCAGCTCCAGGCCCGGCGGGCAGCCGTCGACCACGCAGCCGATCGCCGGCCCGTGCGATTCGCCGAAGGTGGTGACGGTCAGCAGGGTGCCGAAACTGTTCGCGCTCATGGCCGTCGCGTCACCGGTCCGCGGCCAGCGCGGCGATGCGCGCGTGGTGCGCGAGCAGTTCGCTGCGCTCCACCGCGAAAATGCCCATCTGCCCGACCTTGAACTCGACCCAGGCGAAATCCACTTCCGGCAGCAGCTGCGCCAGCGCGCGCTCGGACTCGCCGACCTCGCAGATCAGCAGCCCGTCCTCGCTCAGGTGCGCCGGCGCGTCGCGCAGGATCTTCAGCGCCAGGTCCAGCCCGTCGTCGCCGGCGCGCAGGCCCAATTCCGGCTCGTGCGCGTATTCCGGCGGCAGCGCATCGGTCTCGGCGTGGGTGACGTAGGGCGGGTTGGTCACGATCAGCTCGTAGCGGCGCCCGCCCAGCCCGGCGAACAGGTCGGACTTGACCAGTTCGACGTTGTCGGCCAGCAGCCGCTGCTTGTTCTCGGCGGCCAGGCTCAGCGCATCGTCGCTGATGTCGACCGCGTCCACCTGCCAGTTCGGGTTGTAGTGGGCCATGGCGATGGCGATGCAGCCCGAGCCGGTGCACAGGTCCAGCGCGCGCGACCGGGCGCCCGGCCAGCCAGGGCTCGAAGCCGGCCTCGATCAGTTCGGCGATCGGCGAACGCGGCACCAATGCGCGCGCATCGCTCTTGAAGCTGAGCCCGGCGAACCAGGCCTCGCCGGTCAGGTAGGCGGCGGGGATGCGCTCGGCGATGCGGCGCTCGAACAGCGCCAGTACCTGCGCCTTCTCCGGCGTGGTGACCCGCGCGCTGCCGTAGGCCGGGCCCAGGTCGTGCGGCAGGTGCAGCGCGTGCAGCACCAGTTGCGTGGCCTCGTCCAGGGCGTTGTCGTAGCTGTGGCCGAAGCTCAGCCCGGCGGCGTTGAAACGGCTGGTGCCGTAGCGGATCAGGTCGATGATCGTGTGGAGTTCGGCGGCCGCGTCGGCAGTCATGGCAACAGGCAAGGCAATTCGGCCCTCGATTATAGAGGCCCGGCCGCTATGATGAGCGTTCGTTGCATGGGAAATCAGTATGTTCAACCGCACCTTCGGCATCGTCCTGGTGGTTGCCCTGGCCGCCGGCCTGGGGCTGCTGCTGGCCCAGAAGTACTTCGGCGGCAGCGCCGCCCCGGCCTGGCCGGAGACCCGCACGGTGCGCAAGTACCCGCAGCCGCGGCCCCTGCCCGACTTCCACCTGCGCCAGACCGACGGCACGCCGCTGGTGCCGGGCGAGCTCAAGGGCCACTGGACCCTGGTGTTCCTGGGCTTCACCGCCTGCCCGGACGTGTGTCCGACCACCCTGGCCGACCTGGCGCGCGCGCAGAAGCAATGGCAGACGCTGCCGGACACGCTGCGCCCGCGCGTGCTGTTCGTCTCGGTCGACCCGCAGCGCGACACCCTGCCGCGACTGGGCGAGTACGCCCACGCCTTCCACAAGGACACCATCGCCGCCACCGCCGACGTTCCCGAGCTGGAGCGCTTCGCCACCGCGCTGGGCTTCGTGTTCCAGAAGGTGCCGGGCAAGCATTACGCCGAGAACCCGAACGACTACAGCATGGACCACTCCGCCGCGATCGCGGTGCTCGACCCGCAGGGACGCCAGGCCGGGCTGATCCGCCCGCCGTTCGATGCCGCCGCGATCGCCGCCGACCTGCAGGCGCTGACCAAGGCCACCGCCCCATGAGTCTGACCACCCGCCTGACCTACGTCCTGCCGCATCGGCTGCTGTCCTCGCTGGCGCGGCGCCTGGCCTACTCGTCGCGGCCGGGGCTGAAGCAGTGGCTGATCGACACGGTGGTGCGCCGCTTCGGCGTGGACCTGAGCGAAGCCGCGCAATCGGATGCAACGGCCTATCCGACCTTCAATGCCTTCTTCACCCGTGCGCTGAAGCCCGGCGCACGCGTCGCCGATCCCGATCCGCAGGCGCTGCTGATGCCGGCCGACGGCCGCATCAGCCAGCTCGGCCGGATCCAGGAGGGGCGCATCTTCCAGGCCAAGGGGCAGTCGTTCACCGCCGCCGAGCTGCTCGGCGACGACGCCGCGGCGGCGCCGTTCGCCAATGGCCTGTATGCCACCGTGTACCTGTCGCCGCGTGACTATCACCGCGTGCACATGCCCTGGACCGGCACCCTGCGCGAAACCGTGCACGTGCCGGGCCGGCTGTTCAGCGTCGGCACCGATGCAGTGCGCAGCGTGCCGCGCCTGTTCGCGCGCAACGAGCGCCTGGTCTGCCATTTCGATACCGACTTCGGCCCGATGGTCTCGGTGATGGTCGGCGCACTGCTGGTGTCCGGCGTGGAAACGGTGTGGAGCGGCGTGGAGATCCCGCGCTACGCCGACCGCATCACCCGCAAGGATTGGCGCGGGAAGGGGATCGTGCTGGAGCGCTTCGCAGAGATGGCGCGCTTCAACTACGGCTCCACGGTGATCGTGCTGCTGCCGCCCGGCGTGGCCGCGTTCGATCCGGCGCTGGCGGCGGAGTCGCCGGTGCGGCTGGGACAGGCACTGGCGCGGCGGCTGCGCTGAGGCGCGCAGGGGCCGCGTTGCGGCCCGTTGCAGAGAGTGGCTTGTGGGAGGGACTTCAGTCCCGACGCATGCACAGTGACAGCCACCGGCTTGTGCTGATGACGGACAAGCCGCATACCCGACCCGCGATCGCCCCGGCCCGCCTCCGGCGCTGCGCGCCAGCTTCGCCCGAAAAGAGCGAGAGAACCGCGCTTGGGTCTCGCTGGCAGTGTTTCAGGTCGGCGACCCGCAAGATGCAGCCGCCCCCCACCCCTGTGGGAGGGACTTCAGTCCCGACGCATTGGCGGTGGACGGGCCACCTACCTGCAATGGATAACGGTAAAGCCACACACTTGAGATGCGGGTGGGCCAACCCTCATCCGGCGCTGCGCGCCACCTTCTCCCGGTGGGAGAAGGAGTGCACGTTCCTACTTCTCGCAGCCCACCAGCTTCAACGACTGCCCCGGCTTCAGCGCATAACCCGGCGCACGCAAGCCATTCGCCTTGGCCAGTTCCTTCAGGTCGCAGTCGTGGCGGTCGGAAATCCGGCCCAGGGTGTCGCCCTTGGCCACGCGGTAGTTGCGCACCTGCTTCTGCTTGGGCTTGGCCGGCGCGGGACGGCCGGTGGCGACAGTGGTGGGCACGCCGGCGACCGGGCTGACGTCGCCCACCGCGACATTGCCGGTGGGGTCGGCAGCCGGCGCCGGGCTGCCGCTGCGCACCGCGGAAGTGACGTCGGCGGTGATCAGCGCGCGGGCCAGGTCGGCGCGCGGGCCGCTGACGCAGTAGCGGTTGTACAGACCGACGATCTTGGTGGTGGCGTTGATGGTCACCCCGGCCGGGATCCAGCCGTCCGGCTCGTAGCGCGGGTTGAGGTTGCGCAGCGCGCGCATGTAGCCGTCGCGGGTGCCGTCGCTGCCCAGGCAGATGGTCAGTTCGTAGATGGTGGTGGACTTGGCCAGGCGCAGCGTGGCCGGCTGCGCATTGATCTTGGGGAAGGCCACGCCGTACTGCTGCGGGTGCAGGAAGATCCAGGCCGCGGCGATCACCATCGGCACGTAGTCCTTGGTCTCGGCCGGGAACTGGTTGTAGACCGACGCATCCCAGAAGCTGCGGCCGGGCATCTGGTTGAACACGCGCGCGGCGCGGCCTTCGCCGCCGTTGTAGCCGGCCAGAGCCAGTTCGACGCTGCGATTGAGTTCGGCCATGCGCTCGTTGATGTAGACCGCGCTGGCTTCGGCGGCGCTGCGCGCGTCGTAGCGGGTGTCGAAGCCGGTGCCGTCCGGGCCCAGGCCGAAGCGGCGTCCGGTGGCCGGCATGAACTGCATCAGCCCGGCGGCGCCCACCCGCGAGTTGGCGTGCACGCGGCCGTTGGATTCCTTGGCGATGATGCCGAACAGCAGCGCCTCCGGCAGGCCGCGCTTCTCCCACTCCGGCCACATGATCGCGCGCAGGTTCTGGTAGTTCTCGTAGCTGCTCATCAGCGCCGGGCGCATGTCGGTGAGCCAGCGACGGATGCCGGCCTGCACCGCCGGGTTGTACTCCACCATCGAATCGAAGGCGTGGCGCTTGTCGTTGAGCAGGCGCGCGGCGCGCGCCGCTTCGGGCACGTCGGCGGCGAGCGGGCTGATGTGGTCGGGGTCGGCCTGCAGCGGCGCGGAATCGTCATCGGCGGCATCGGTGTCGCTGGCCTGGCCCTGCGCGTCGGCCTTGGCCTTGAGCAGGCGCTTGTAGGCGCCCAGATAGGTGCCGACCTCGCAGCCGCGCTGCTTGATGCAGGCCTGGATCACGTCCTCGATGTCCTCCAGCGCGGCGTCGCTTTCCTGGGTGCCCTTGGGGTCGCTGTTGCCGACCAGCACCATGGCGTCGTTGTAGCGCTTCTCGGCGGCAGCCAGGCGCTGGTCGAGGACGGCGATGGCGGCCTGGTCGCGGGCGGACACACGGGCATGGGCGGCAGGAGCGGTGCAGGTCAGCGCCACGGCAGCCGCGACGGGCCACGCGTGGGAGAAGCGAAACGGAAGGGGCATGGCGGGACGCGGCGACGGAAAGGCCGCAGGGTAGCCCCCGCCGTCGCATCGCGGCAAGGTCGCCGCGGCGACGGCCCGGCCCACGGCGGGGCAATGTTCATCGCTGGCGCCCCTCCCGCACCGCAACACGGGGACCGCACACGCCCGCCTCCGCGACGTCGTTGCGGGGGCGCCGCGGCAGTGGCGCGGCAGCGAACGGCCAAACCACGCAAAGACGACTTTTCGCCGCTGGCGCCAGCCTCTGCAGGGCAGCGCGGCGCGCCCAGGGCAGCTCGCCCGCATCCGGCCATGCCGCAGACGCTCTAGAATCCAGGCATCTCATTGCGGACCCCGATATGGACCCGATCCTGCTAGGCAAAGGCGTGACCGACGACATCGCGGTGCTGCTGCAACCGCGCCTGGGCAACCGCCACGGCCTGGTCGCCGGCGCCACCGGCACCGGCAAGACCGTGACCCTGATGACCCTGGCCGAAGGCTTTTCGCGGATCGGCGTGCCGGTGTTCCTGGCCGACGTCAAGGGCGACGTGGCCGGGCTGGCGCTGCCCGGCGACGGCAGCGACAAGGTGCTGCAGCGCGCCAGGGAGATCGGCGTGACCGACTACGCCCCGGCGGCCAACCCGGTGGTGTTCTGGGATCTGTACGGCAAGCTCGGTCATCCGGTCCGCACTACCGTCAGCGAGATGGGCCCCACCCTGCTGGCGCGCGTGCTGGAACTCAACGACACCCAGGCCGGCGTACTCGACATCGTGTTCAAGCTGGCCGACGACCGCGGCCTGCTGCTGCTCGACCTGGACGACCTGCGCGCGCTGCTGGCGCTGGTGGTGGAAGAGCGCAAGGACATCTCCACCGAATACGGCCTGGTCAGCGCGCAGTCGGTGGCCGCGATCCAGCGCGCACTGCTGCGCCTGGCCCAGGACGGCGGCGAAGGCTTCTTCGGCGAACCGGCACTGGACCTGGCCGAGCTGATGCGGGTCGACCACGACGGCCGCGGCGTGATCGGCATCCTCGCCGCGGCGCAACTGGTGCTCAAGCCGCGGCTGTACTCGACCTTCCTGCTGTGGCTGCTGTCGGAGCTGTTCGAGCGGCTGCCGGAAGTGGGCGACCTCGACAAGCCGAAGCTCGTGTTCGTGGTCGACGAGGCGCACCTGCTGTTCGACGATGCGCCCCCGGCGCTGCAGCAGCGCATCGAACAGGTGGTGCGGCTGATCCGCTCCAAGGGCGTCGGCGTCTACTTCGTGACCCAGAACCCGCTCGACGTGCCCGACTCGGTGCTGGCGCAGCTAGGAAACCGGGTGCAGCACGCGCT
>JBEVKG010000008.1:0-5096 GCA_040509765.1 Xanthomonas sp. | reverse complement strand
GATAGCCGGTGCCCGGCACCGACGCCTGCGCCACCGGGTCGGTCAGCAGCGCCAGCGGCAGGCGCAGGTAGACCACCCCGGGGTTGCCGCCCAGCGACACCGGCGCGGCCAGTCCCAGCCGCGGGCCGCCGCCGTCGCGAATCACCGCGCTGGCGAGCTTGTCGGTCAGCAGGGCCTTCTCCAGCAGCGCCAGGCGGCCGTAGCCGAAGTGCGGCGCATCGGCATAGCCCGGCTCCAGATCGGCCGGCAGCACCTGTGCCTCCTCGGCCTGCGTCCAGTCCGCACGCAGGGCCTGGGCCGCGGCCGCGGCGTCGCCGCGGCTCAGGGCCGCCTGCACGGCCGGCTGCTGCAGGCGCTCGGACAGGCGCTTGCCCACGCCCGCCAGCGCCTGCTGGGTCTGCGTCACCGCGGCATCGCGCGCCTGCTCCAGCATGGCGGCGGCCTGCTCGGCGCGCCATTGCTCGACCCCGCTCCAGCCGAACCAGACGACCAACAGCACCAGCAGCACCGTCAGCAGAGGCGCCACCTTGCGCAAACCGTGCGGCACCGGCCGCGCTTGTGTTGCCTCGCTCATGCAGACGATCCCCTGTCAGCGCACTCCGGTATGGCCGAATCCACCCGTTCCCCTGGCGCTGTCGGCGAAAGTATCCACCACCTGCAGGGCGACGCGCACGACCGGCATCACCACCAGCTGCGCGATGCGGTCGCCGGGGGCGATGGTGAAGTCCTCGCGGCCGCGGTTCCAGACGCTGATCAGCAGCGGCCCCTGGTAGTCGGCGTCGATCAGGCCGGTGCCGTTGCCGAGCACGATGCCGTGGCGATGGCCCAGGCCCGAGCGCGGCAGCACCACCGCGCACAACTGCGGATCGGCGATGTAGATGGACAGCCCGCTGGGGATCAGCGCGGTGTCGCCCGGCGCCAGGGTCAGCGGCGCCTCGGTGGCGGCGCGCAGGTCGAGCCCGGCGCTGGCTTCGGTGGCGTAGTCGGGCAGCGGCCAGCTGTCGCCGAAGCGCGGATCCAGCAGCTTCACCTGCAGCGGATAGGGCGTGGGAGTGCTCATGCGTGCAGCCTCTGCGCGATCAGGTCCAGCAGTTGTTCGGCCAGCTGTGTCTTGGAGACCGCCGGGAAGTCGCGTTCGCCCTCCTGCCAATAGGCGGTGGCCGCGTTCTGGTCGCTCTCGAAGCCATTGCCGGCCACCCCCACCCGGTTGGCCACGATCAGGTCCAGGTGCTTGTCGGCGAGTTTGCCACGGGCGTAGCGCTCGATGTCGTGGGTCTCGGCGGCGAAGCCGACCACCAGCTTCAGCGCCTGGGTCTGCGCGGCGACCTCGGCCAGGATGTCCGGGGTGCGGGTCAGTTCCAGGGTCAGGGTCTCGCCGGTCTTCTTGATCTTCTGCGCCGCCACCTGCTTGGGCGTGTAATCGGCGACCGCGGCGGTGCCGATGTAGATGTCCGCCGGCAGCGCGCCGAGCACCGCCTCGCGCATCTGCGCGGCCGAGCGCACGTCGATGCGCTGCACGCCATCGGGCGTAGACAAATGCACCGGACCGCTGACCAGCACCACCTCGGCCCCCAGCCGGACGGCGGCCGCGGCCAGCGCGTAGCCCATCTTGCCGCTGCTGCGGTTGCCCAGGTAGCGCACCGGATCCAGGTCTTCGTAGGTAGGGCCGGCGCTGATCACCATGCGCAGGCCGTGCAGGGCGCCAGTGCCAGTGCCGGAACGCGACGGGGCGCCGGCCGCGGCGGCCGGCGCGGCCGGTGCGGCGCTCTGCCCCCCCCGGCCCGCCAGCGCGGCGACGATCTGCTCGGGTTCGGCCAGGCGGCCCGGGCCGGACTCGCCTTCGGCCAGCGGGCCGTCGTTCGGGCCGACCACCTGTGCGCCGCGCTGGCGCAGGGTGGCGATGTTGGCCTGGGTGGCCGGGTGCAGCCACATGCGGTGGTTCATCGCCGGGCACAGCGTCAGCGGCGCGGTGCTGGCCAGGCACAGCGTGCCCACCAGGTCGTCGGCCAAACCATGTGCCAGGCGCGCCAGCAGGTCGGCGGTGGCGGGCGCCACCACCACGTGCTCGGCCCAGCGGGCCAGTTCCAGGTGGCCCATCGCCTGCTCCGCCCCGCTGTCCCACAGCGTGGTGCGGGTGAGATGGCCGGACAGCGCCTGGAAGCTCAACGGGGTGACGAACTGCTGCGCGCCGGCGGTCATCGCCACCTGCACCTCGGCGCCGGCATCGCGCAGGCGCCGCACCAGTTCCAGCGCCTTGTAGGCGGCGATTCCCCCGCCGACGCACAACAGCACACGTCGCCCCTGCAGGGGCCTCTCGAAAATCGGGGTCACGTCGGGAATGTCCTACCCATACAAGGACGATTAGCTTACCCGATGGTTTTTGGCGGCCTGATACCGTTGCGCCATGTCGGCCGGCACCCTGGCGATATGCACATCTCCGACTGGCCCTGCGAAGAACGTCCCCGGGAAAAGCTGCTGGCACGCGGTCCCCGGGCCCTTTCCGACGCCGAACTGCTGGCGATCTTTCTCGGCTCCGGCCTGCCCGGCAGCGACGCGGTGCGCACCTCGCGCGACCTGCTGCAGCGGCACGGGCCGTTGCGCACGCTGCTGGACCGATCGCCCGGCGACCTGGTGCGCCTGCCCGGGCTGGGACCGGCGCGCGCCTGCCAACTGTCGGCGGCGCTGGAGCTGGGCCAGCGTCACCTGGCCGCGGAACTGCAGCGCGGCGACACCCTCAGCAACCCGATCACCGCCGGCCGCTACTTCGCGCAACGCCTGCGGGCGCGGCCGTACGAGGTGTTCGCCGCGCTGTTCCTGGACACCCGGCACCGCTGGCTGGCCTTCGAGGAACTGTTCCAGGGCACCCTGGACGGCGCCGAGGTGCATCCGCGCGAGGTGGTCCGGCGTGCGCTCACGCTCAATGCCGCCGCGGTGATCATCGGCCACAACCACCCGTCCGGAAACCCGGAGCCCTCCCCCGCCGACCGCGCCGTCACCGAGCGGCTGAAACAGGCGCTGGACCTGATCGACGTGCGCCTGCTCGACCACTTCATCGTCGGCGACGGCGTGCCGGTCTCGCTGGCCTCGCGCGGCTGGGCCTGAGCCACGGCGCGGGCAAGGCCGCGAGCGCATGGCGCACGTCCCCGGCAAGGCCAGCCGGGCCGCGGCGGCGCGCGGCGGGTCCGGGCCGGCGTGCGCCTGTCGCCGCGGCACGGCTGAGGTCGGGCTGAACCCGGAACGGGCCGGGAGGCGGCGGGTCGGGTAAAATCGCCGGTTCCGCGCTTCAAGCAGAGATCTCGTGAAATCCCAACTCCGCGCCCTGATCGGTCAAGGCATCGAAGCCTTGCGCGCCAATGGCACCCTGCCGGCCGACACCCTGCCGCCGGACTTCGTGGTCGAGCGGCCCAAGACCCGCGAGCACGGCGACTTCGCCACCAACGCGGCGATGCTGCTGGCCAAGGCCGCGCGCACCAATCCGCGCGCCCTCGCCCAGCAACTGGTGGACGCGCTGCCGGCCAACGACGACGTGCGCAAGGTCGAGATCGCCGGCCCGGGCTTCATCAATTTCCACCTTGGCCCCGGCGCCTACCAGCGCGAAGTGCTGGCGGTGCTCAAGCAGGGCGAGGACTACGGCCGCAGCCTGGTCGGCAACGGCCGCACCGTGGGCGTGGAGTACGTCTCGGCCAACCCGACCGGGCCGCTGCATGTCGGCCACGGCCGCGCCGCGGCCATCGGCGACTGCCTGGCGCGCCTGCTCGAGGCCAACGGCTGGAACGCCAAGCGCGAGTTCTACTACAACGACGGCGGCAACCAGATCGAGAACCTGGCCCGCTCGGTGCAGGCGCGCGCCCAGGGCAAGACCCCGGACAGCCCCGACTGGCCGGAGGAAGGCTATCGCGGCGACTACATCCAGGACGTGGCCGACGCCTACATGGCCGGCGCTGCGGTGGACCTGGAAGGCCATGCGGTCGCCGGCGCCAAGGACCCGCAGGACCTGGACGCGATCCGCCGCTTCGCCGTGGCCTATCTGCGCAACGAGCAGAACCACGACCTGGCCGCGTTCGGCGTGGATTTCGACATCTACTTCCTGGAAAGCTCGCTGTACCGCGACGGCAAGGTCGAGGAAGCGGTGCAGAAGCTGGTCGCCTCCGGCCACACCTACGAGGACGGCGGCGCGCTGTGGCTGAAATCCACCGATTTCGGCGACGACAAGGACCGCGTGATGCGCAAGTCCGACGGCAGCTACACCTACTTCGTGCCGGACGTGGCCTACCACCTGAGCAAGTGGCAGCGCGGCTACGTGCGCGCCATCACCGAGCTGGGCGCCGACCACCACGGCTCGCTGGCGCGGGTGCGCGCCGGCCTGCAGGCGATGGATCTGGGCATCCCCAAGGGCTGGCCGGAGTACGTGCTGCACCAGATGGTCACGGTGATGCGCGGCGGCGAGGAAGTGAAGCTGTCCAAGCGCGCCGGCAGCTACCTGACCCTGCGCGACCTGATCGAGGAAGCCGGCCGCGATGCCACGCGCTGGTTCCTGATCGCGCGCAAGCCCGATTCCCAGCTCACCTTCGACATCGACCTGGCGCGCCAGCAGAGCAACGACAACCCGGTGTTCTACGTGCAGTACGCGCATGCCCGCGTGTGCAGCCTGCTGCGCCAGGCGCAGGAGAAGAAGCTGGACTACGACCAGGCCGACGGCCAGGCGCAACTGAACCGGCTCAGCGACGCGACCTCGCTGGAACTGATGCAGGAACTCTCGCGCTACCCGGAAGTGGTGGAGAATGCGGGGCATGTGCTGGAGCCGCACCTGATCGCGCAATACCTGCGCGAACTGGCCACGGCTTTCCACACCTGGTACCACGGCACCCCGGTGCTGGTGGACGACGCCGGCGAGCGCAACGCCAAACTGACCCTGGCGGTGGCGGCGCAGCAGGTACTGGCGAACGGTCTGAACCTCCTGGGCGTCTCGGCCCCGGAAAAAATGTGAGTGGAGAAGCGGTAAATGGCAGCACGACGCGGTAAGACCCAGGCCCGGCGCAACAGCGGCAACGGCACGCCCGGGTGGGTGTGGCTGATCGCCGGCGCGGCGATCGCCG
>JBEVKG010000007.1:0-8257 GCA_040509765.1 Xanthomonas sp. | reverse complement strand
TCATCCGCCCCTTCGGGGCACCTTCTCCCGGAGGGAGAAGGAAGCGCTCGCCCCTCTCCCCCCGGGAGAGGGGTTGGGGTGAGGGTACGGCGGCCACACAGCGCCTGGTCGTAACAAACAGCGCTAGGCTGCGCCCGCACCCTCATCCGCCCCTTCGGGGCACCTTCTCCCGGAGGGAGAAGGAGAAGCGCTAGCCCCTCTCCCGTCGGGAGAGGGGTTGGGGTGAGGGTACGGCCGCTCGGAACACCCGGCGGCAAGCGACATAACCATTGGTGCCGCCGACATAACGACGCGGCATTTCTGTGATGGCGTCCCATTAAGGTTAATGGAGCGGGGGAACGTTACCGCGCATCGCATCATCCAGGACGGGCAGATTCGAGTCGGCGCGGCGTGTCCCCGCCCCACCACCACCCGAGTTGCCCCCGCATGCACAACCACCGTTCCCTCCGCAGGCCCGCCCTGCTCGCCCTGGCACTGAGTGCCGCCCTCGCCCTGCCGCCGGCCCAGGCCCAGTCCACCACCGGCGCCGTCGCCGGCCAGGCGCCGGCCGACACCCAGCGCGTCCTGGTCCGCAGCGACAGCGGCCTCAGCCGCGAGGTCGCCGTGGACGCGCGCGGCCGCTACAGCATCGGCCAGTTGCCGCTGGGCACCTACACCATCATCGCCAAGGGCGCCGACGGCAGCGTGCTGGGCAGCCGCGACGGCGTCGGCCTCACCGTCGGCGGCGTCACCGAGGTCTCCTTCGCCCCGGTCACCACCAGCCTGGCGGGCGTCCAGGTCAGCGCCGACCGCGCCGCCGCCGCGATCGACGTGAGCAGCGTGGATTCGCGTACCGTGATCAATGCCGAACAGCTGCAGCGGCTGCCGCTGGGCCGCTCGGCAGAGGCGATCGCGCAACTGGCGCCCGGCGTGGCCGGCAACAGCGGCAGCGGTACCTACATCGGCCCGACCGGCGCGCAGTTGCTCAGCTTCGGCGGCGCTTCGTCGGCGGAGAACGCGTACTACATCAATGGCTTCAACACCACCGACCCGCTGCGCGGCCTCGGCGGACTGACCCTGCCCTACGGCAGCATCGACCAGTTGGAGGTCTATACCGGCGGCTACAGCGCCAAGTACGGCCGTTCCGACGGCGGCGTGATCAACGCCGTGGGCAAGCGCGGCAGCAACGAATGGCATTTCGGCGGCCAGGCGACCTGGGAGCCGGGCGGGCTGCGCTCCTCGCAGAAGGACGTCTACTCGCCTGGCGACGGCAGCCTTTACCGGCCGGACAGCAAAAGCGGTTCCACGCTCAGCACCCAGAGCATCTACGCGGGCGGCCCGCTGATCCAGGACAAGCTGTTCTTCTTCGGCGCCTACGAATTGCAGCGCCAGGACGGCGACAGGTTCTACGGCGCGCGCGAAACCACCCCGGGAACCTACTACTACGACTACCAGTACCGCCGGCCGAGCTGGTACGCCAAGCTCGACTGGAACATCAGCGACAACCAACTGCTGGAGATCACCGGCGCCTCCAGCCGCTACATCACCCGCGGCAAGTACTACGACTACAGCGGTTACGACATCGGCAGCCTGCGCGGCGACGCCAACACCACCAAGACCGGCGGCGACCTGTGGACCGCCAAGTACACCGGCTATCTCACCGACCGCCTGACCTTCAGTGCCCAGTACGGCAAGCAGCGCACCGACGACTACACCGGCAATCCCAGCTACAACGGCGCGCTGAGCTACCTCAGCGGCACCTCGTTCCAGAACCCGGCCTACACCGGCGGCACCCCGATCACCAACGCGCAGACCACCTCGCTGCTGGTCGATCCTGCCCGCGGCAACCGCACCGACAACCTGCGCCTGGATCTGAACTACGCCATCGGCGCGCACAGCATCACCATCGGTGTCGACAACCAGAACGCACGCGCACTCAACCGCGGTTCGGTGGCCTCCGGCGACGGCTACTACTGGATCTACGGCCAGGCCAATCCCAACGTGCCGATCAACACCGGGCTCGGCGTACCGGCCACCGGCGGCTACCCCAACGGCCAGGGCGGCTACTACGTGCGCAAGTACATCTACAGCGCGCTGGCCTCGGTGCGCTCGGCGCAGCGCGCGCAGTACGTGGAGGACAACTGGCAGGTCAACGACCGGCTGTTGCTCAACCTCGGCCTGCGCCTGGACCAGTTCACCAACTACAACCGCGACGGCGCGCCGTACATCAAGCAGACCAGCGGGCAATGGGCGCCGCGGCTGGGCTTCAGCTGGGACGTCGACGGCGATGCGCGCTTCAAGGTGTACGGCAACGCCGGCCGCTACTACCTGGCCCTGCCGCTGAACCCGGCGTTCAACGCCGCCGGCGCCACCCTGGCCACCTCGACCTACTACACCTACGGCGGCATCGACGCCAACGGCTACCCGACCGGCCTGACCCAGATCTCCGGTGCGGTCTCGTCCAACAACAACTACGGCATCCTGCCCGATCCCAAGACCGTCGCCACCCAGGGCATCAAGCCCTCGTTCCAGGACGAGTTCATCCTCGGCTTCACCAAGGCCTGGGGCGACAGCTGGGTCTATGGCGCCAAGGGCACCTACCGCGTCCTGCGCAGCGGCGTGGACGACTACTGCGACAGCGAGACCGTGTTCGCCGCCGCCGCGGCGCAAGGGCATACGGTGACGCTGGCCAGCAATCCGGTCAGCTGCTGGCTGATCAACCCGGGCCGGGCCAATACCTTCACCCTGGTCGATACCTCGGGCAACTACGTCAAGGTGCCGCTGAGCAACGCGCAGTTCGGCTTCCCGGCGTTCAAGCGCAATTACTATGGGCTCAACCTGTCGCTGGAGCATCCGTTCGACCAGCGCTGGTACGGCCGCCTCGACTACACCTGGTCGCGCAGCTACGGCACCACCGAAGGCCAGTTGCTGTCGGGCATCGGCCAGACCGCGGTGTCCACCACCCAGGCCTGGGACTTCGCGCAGTTGATGGAGCACACCAACGGCCCGCAGAGCAACGACCACACCCATCAGTTCAAGTTCTACGGCTACTACCAGATCAACCCCGCATGGCTGGTGTCGGCCAACTTCAAGCTGATCTCCGGTTCGCCGTTCAGTGCGCTGGGCTCCTACGGCCCCGACCACAGCGATCCCTCCGGCTATGGCATTGCCTATCACTACTACGAAGGTCAGCCGGCGCCTCCGGGAAGCCAGGGCCGCCTGCCATGGCTGCAGCAACTGGATCTCGGCGTGTCGTGGCGGCCGGCCTACGCGGACCGCAAGCTGGCTTTCACCCTGGACGTGTTCAACGTCTTCAACGGCCAGGCCACGCTGTGGAAGTACCCGTACTCGGAGTCGGACCCGGGTAACGCGGACCCGGTGTACGGCGCGGCCCTGCTGCGCCAGGCGCCGCGTTCGCTGCGGTTAAGCGTCAGCTACGACTACTGATCCGCTGCACGGCACCCCAAGGACGCCGGCCACGCGAGGCCGGCGTCCGCCGCAGCCTTCAGCCGGCGACACTGGCGGCATACAGCCGATCGGCGAGCGCCACGATCTCCGCCGCATCCTGCACCCGCGTGCACCAGGCCATGGGAATGCCATCGATGCCGTAGAAGGCACCGGCCAACTGCCCGCAGATCGCCGCGGTGGTATCGGCGTCGTCGCCCAGGTTGGCCGCGCGCAGCACCGCATCGGCAAAATTGTCGGTGGTCGCGAAGCACCACAACGCCGCCGACAGCGCATCGAGCACGTAGCCGGTGCCGCGGATCTGCGCCGCCGGCACCGCCGCATGGTCGCGATCGACCAGCGCGCGCAGCGCCGGGGTCTGCATCGGCGGTGCGCCCGTCGGCTGCAGCACCTGCGTACGGGCGTCGCCGCGCAGCGCGGCACGCAGTTGGAAGGCGAACAGGCGGCTGGCATCCAGCACTTCGGCCGCGGCATGGGTGGTGCGGGAACTGTCGGCGGCACGCTCGGCCAGTTCGTCGGGGCGCTGCGCGTAGAACATCGCCACCGGCGCCAGCCGCATCAGCGCGCCGTTGCCGGCCGCGCGCGGATCGTCGCTGCCGCTGAACGCCGGCCCGCCCTGCAGATACCGCTCCAGCGCCGCGCGCACGGTATTGCCGATGTCGAAGCACACGCCGGTGCTGCTCAGGTAGCCGTGCCGGTACCAGTTGCAGTAGCGGTTCATCTGGTCGGCGGCATCGAAGCCTTGCCGGTACAGCAGGCTGTGGGCCAGGCACAGCGCCATCGAGGTGTCGTCGGTCCACTGCCCCGGCCGCAGCTCGAACGGGCCGCCGCCGACCATGTCGTCGATCGGCGCGAAGCTGCCGGGCGCCTTGAATTCCAGAGTCGTCCCAACCGCATCGCCCACTGCCAGCCCCAGCAGGCAACCGCGGAAGCGGTCGCCGGGCGCCACCGCGGCCCTCATCGCGCCGCCCGCTGCGCCTGCTGTTCGGCCAGGGTCAGGGCGACGTTGTCGCGCAGGTAGGCCGGTTCGGCGCGTTCCGGCGCGATCGCCTCGCCGCGCGCGTACGCCGACGCGGCCAGGGTCAGCACGTCGGCGGCATGCGGCAGCGCCTGCGCATCGGCGCTACGCCAGTGCGCGCCGAAGCGGCGCTGCAAGCTGCCGTCGACCGCGGCCAGCCCGGTACCGACCGCGGCCCAGGCCGCCTCCGGCTCCGGCAACACGAACGCCTCCGGAGCCAGCACCTGCTCCGTGGTCAGCGCCCGCAGGCCGCCATCGGCCTGCCGCGCGTAGGCGGCGGTGTAGACCTCGCCCATGCGCGCGTCGATCGCCGCCAGCACCCGTGACGCGTCGGCCGGCGCGCGCAGCGCCAGCACCTGCAGCGTGGACACCGGCAGCACCGGCAGGTCCAGGGCCAGGGCGATGCCCTGCGCGACCGCGATCGCCAGGCGCACCCCGGTGAACGCGCCGGGGCCGCGGCCGAAGGCCACCGCATCGAGCTGGCGACGGCCGATGCCGGCCTCGGCCAGCAGGTGCTCGGCCCAGGGCAGCGCCAGTTCGGCATGCCGCCGCGGCGCCAGTTCGAAGCGCTCCAGCACGCGGTCGCCGACCAGCACGGCGACGGAGCAGGCTTCGGTGGAGGTTTCGAAGGCGAGGAGGTTCATTGAGAAGCCGGGATTGGGGAATCGGGATTGGGGAATCGGAAAAGCAAAGGCTGTACGTCGGCTAGGCGGATGGCGACGACGTGTCCGTGTCGGGATTATCCACCAGCGCCGGGGCCTCGGCGGCGAAGAACTGGCGCACGTCCTCCACGTCGCGGGTGCGGGCGAACGGCGGCAGCGACGCCAGGAAGGTGCGACCGTAGGACTTGCTCAGCAGGCGCGGGTCGCACAGCACCAGCACGCCGCGGTCGCGCTCGCTGCGGATCAGGCGGCCCACGCCCTGCTTGAGCGCGATCACCGCCTGCGGCAACTGCTCGTCGCGGAACGGGTTGCCGCCGTCGCGACGGATCGCGTCCAGGCGCGCCTCGAACACCGGATCGTCGGGCGCGGCGAACGGCAGCTTGTCGATCACCACCACGCTCAGCGCATCGCCGACCACGTCCACGCCCTCGCGGAAACTGGCCGAACCGAGCAGCACGCCGTTGCCGGAAGCGCGGAAGCGCTGCAGCAGGGTGGCGCGCGGCGCCTCGCCCTGCACGAACAGCGGCCAGGGGCCGTCGCGCAGCGCCTCGGCCGCCTCGCGCAACGCGCGGTGCGAGGCGAACAGCAGGAACGCGCGGCCCTGCGAGGCCTCCAGCACCGGCTGCAGCGCGGCGATCAGTGCGGTGCCGAAGCCGCGCGCCGCCGGATCGGGCAGCGCCGGCAGGTAGCACAGCGCCTGCCGCGCCCAGTCGAACGGACTGGGCTGCAGCAAGGTCATCGGGTCGCTCAGGCCCAGGCGGGTGGCGATGTGGTCGAACTCGCCCTTCACCGCCAGCGTCGCCGAGGTGAACACCCAGGCCGCGTGCGAGGCCTCGCGGTGGGCGCGCAGCGGCCCGGACACGTCCAGCGGCGTGCGCTGGCAGCGGAAGCCGCGCGGGGTCAGCTCGTACCACAGCACGTCGTTGCACGGCGCGTCCGCTTCCGGCTCGGCCTCGAAATCCGGAATCGGCGCATCCTCGCCGAGCCAGCGACCCAGCCGCGTGCGCAGTTCGCGCGCGCGCGCCGCGCAGGCATCGAAGCCGGGCGAGGCCTCGCGCAGCACCGCCAGCGGTTCCTGCAGCCGCGCCAGATCGGCCAGCAGTGCATCGAAGCCGTCGCGCACCTGCGGCTTGGCCAGCAGCCGCCACTGCGTGCCGCGCGCCGGCAGCCCCTCCATCGCCGCGCGCAGGTCGCGCAGCGTCTGTTCCAGCGCCTGCGCCGGCGCCTGCAGGCTGGCCAACGCGCCGGCGACATTCCGGCTCTCGGCCAGGCAGTCGCGCGCCAGTTCCTGCAGCGGGCGCATGCCGAAACCTTCGCCGAAGAAGTTCGCCGCCAGCTCCGGCAACTGGTGCGCCTCGTCGATCACGAAAGCCTGCGCACCCGGCAGGATCTCGCCGAAGCCTTCCTGCTTCAGCGCCAGGTCGGCCAGCAGCAGGTGATGGTTGACCACCACCAGGTCGGCGGCCTGCGCGCGCTGCCGCGCCTGCACCACGAAGCACTCGCTCCAGAACGGGCACTCGGTGCCCAGGCAGTTGTCCACGGTGGAGGTGACCAGCGGCAGCAGCGGCGAATCGTCGGCCAGCGCCTCCAGCTCGGCGATGTCGCCGAAGCGGGTGCGCCCGCTCCAGGCGACGATGCGCTGGAACTGCGCGACCTGCTCGCGCGCGGTGAAGCGCGGCTCGCCGCGGGCCTGCTGCAGGCGGTACTTGCACAGGTAGTTGGCGCGCCCCTTCAGCAGCGCGCTGCTGAGGCCCACGCCCAGCGCGGCCCGCACCCGCGGCAGATCGCGGTGGTAGAGCTGATCCTGCAGCGCGCGGGTGCCGGTGGAGACGATGGTCTTCAACCCCGACAGCAGCGCCGGCACCAGATACGCATAGGTCTTGCCGGTGCCGGTCCCGGCCTCGGCGAGCAGCACGTCGCGCTGCTCGAACGCCGCGGCGATCGCCGCGGTCAACCGCAACTGCGCCGGCCGCGGCACGAAGGCATCGAGCTGACGCGCAAGCGCACCGCCTTCGCTGAGCGCTTCGGTGCTTGCGTGGGCTAGAGACATTGGGAATGGGGAACCGGGAATAGGGAATGGTTGGAGCAGCGTCGCTACCCGCTCACTGCCCCGGGCGCCGGGGGAGCGGGAAGACGGGATGCCATCACGATGAAAAACCGCCAGAAACGCAGCTTCCACCCATTCCCCATTCCCGACTCCCCATTCCCGGCCCTCAGTACCTCTTGATCCCCGGCACCGTGCAGCCGGCGATCTGGGCGTGCGCCGAGGCGGCGTTTTCCTTCTGCCCGCGGGCCAGGCGCGCCTGTTCGATGGTCGCCCAGTGGCGGCGGCACAGCGGGCCGGTCTGCGAGCCCAGGTCGATGGCGCGCTTGGCGAAGGCTTCGGCCTGCGCATCGTCCTTCTGCAGCAGCGCCACTTCGGCACGGTCCTGCAGCAGCGCCGGATCCTCCGGCACCAGCTTCAGGGCCTGGTCCAGCGCCGCGGCGGCACCGGCCAGGTCGCCGGCAGTGCGCTTGCGCTTGGCGCTCTCGCGCAGGTCCTCGACTTCCGGATCGCGCAGCGGCTGCACGCTCAGTTCGGTGTCGTCGGCACCGCCGCTGGCGTCGATCGCGGCGATGCGCTGCGCCGGCGTGGTGGTGTCCACCGGCGCGGCCGGGGGCGGCGGCGGCGGTGCGCTGACGCAGGAGGCGAGCAGCAGGCTGAGGACGGCGATGGCAGGAGTACGTGGGGTCATGAGCGGTATCCGGAATCCGGGATCAATGCGCCGGCGGCGGTGCGGCCGCGTCGGCAGGCGGGTCTTTCTTCTTGTCCAGGCCGAACCAGCTGCGCCAGCCGCCGCCCTGGTGTTCGCCGTCGGCGGGCGCGGCCTCTTCCGGCAGCGCCTGCGGCGGCGTGCACGCGGCGTACGCCGGCACGAAGCCGACCACGAACGGGAACTGGCGTGCGCCGGGGCAGTTCGGGTCCGTGCTGTTGTACCCCACCGGGTCCATCCACTGCCAGTCGAGGCCCGTGCCCTGCACCTGCAGCGGCGTACTCGCCAACCGCGAGAAGAGGCCCGACCACCCCCGCATCGCGCCGGGGGCGCCGTACAGGCCGGTCTGCGTGTTCTGGTCGTTGCCGATCCAGATCACC
>JBEVKG010000006.1:0-16012 GCA_040509765.1 Xanthomonas sp. | reverse complement strand
TTCGTGCTCGGCAGCTTCAACATCACCGACTCGATGCAGGCGTACGTCAACGCCTACCACAACCACACCATGTCCAACTTCGCGATCGCGCCGCTGCCGCTCGATGCGCAGAACGATGGCATCACCATCGCCGCCAACAATCCGTACAACCCGTTCGGTGTGGAGTTCGGCCCCAACGGCTACGAGTATCAGACGCGCTTCACCTCGCTCGGCCAGCGCGAGGGCTTCTACGACACGGCCACTGACCAGGACGTGATCGGCCTGAAGGGCGGCATCGGCGACAGCAGCTGGGTGTGGGACGCCAACTTCAACTACGGCCACTACCGCCAGCGCAACTGGAGCCACGGCTACGTCGATTACGCCGCGCTGCAGAACGCGATCAATAGCGGGCAGGTCAATGTCCTGGACCAGGGCAGCCCGACCACGGTCGCCTGGCTGCAGAGCAACGAGTCGATCCCGCGTCAGGAGACCACCACCATCATGCGGCAGTGGGAAGCCAGCGCCAACGGCAGCCTGTGGGAGATGCCGGCAGGCGCCGCGCAGCTGGCAGTCGGTGCGCTGTACCGCAAGGAGAGCCTGAGCTCCAGCGTGTCGGCCAACGCGCTGATCAACAGCAACAACACTTGCGCGGTCTCTTCCGAAGCCTGTGCTTCTCCGCTGAGCGGCAGCTTCAACGTCAAGGAGGCCTATGCACAGCTGTTCATGCCGGTGCTGGAACAGTCCTCGCCGATCGGCGCGCTCAACCTGACCCTGAGCGACCGTTTCTCCGACTACAGCAGCGTGCGTTCGAGCAACAACAGCGCCTCGTTCCAGGTGGAGTGGCGGCCGATCCACGACCTGCTGGTGCGCGGCACCGCGGCGCAGGTATTCCGCGCGCCGACCATCACCGACATCTACCAGGGCCCGACCGCCGACGCGCCGAACTTCATCGACCCCTGCGTCGGCTACAGCGGCAGCGGCCACGCCACTGCCTGCGCCGGTGTGCCGGCCGGCTGGAGCGGCACAGGCCTGTCGCAGACCAACGCGATCAAGTCCGGCGCCACCTACGTGGGCTACCAGCTCAAGCCGGAGAAGGGCACCTCGTTCGACTACGGCCTGGTGTACAGCCCCGAGTACGTACCGGGCCTGTCGGTCAACCTCGACTGGTGGAAGGTCAAGCTCGACGACCTGATCCAGCCGATCTCCGCGCAGACCGTAGCCGACCTCTGCTACAACGACGACAACAGCCCGTACTGCAGCTACCTCCACCGCTACGCCGCCGGCACCCCAAGCGCCGGCAACATCGACCACATCCAGACGCCGGTGGTGAACATCGGCAAGCTCAACACCCAGGGCATCGACCTCGGCGCGAGCTACGCGCTGCCCGCTACCGACTACGGCAAGTTCACCGTGACCGTGGACAGCACCTACCTGCACCGCTACGACATCGACACCGGGGACACGGTGGTGCACATGGCCGGGCGCTACAACTCGTCCTACGGCAACTACGCGCATTGGCGCGCGCATGCGCTGTTCGGCTGGAAGCTGGGCAACTGGGATGCGAGCTGGACCACACGCTGGGTCGGCAAGATGCAGGTCGGCAGCGGCGACCTGAGCCAGAACATGTCCGCCGACGGGCATGACAAGGGTGTGGTGCTGAACTACGGCAGCTACATGTACCACGCGCTGCAGGTGGGCTACGACATGACCGGGGTCAACCTGCGCTTGGATCTGGGCGTGGACAACCTGACCAACAAGCAGCCGCCGATGATGTACCAGAACAACGTGTTGAACGCGAACACCGACGTGAGCACCTACGATACGCTCGGCCGCTACTACTGGATGCGGGCCACCTACCGCTTCTGAGTGCAACCGGCGCCGCCTGCCTGCGCAGGCGGCGTTCGGATCGGATGACACGGCGCGTCCATCAGGGCGCGCCGTTTTTGTTTGCCGCAGGGACGCTGTGCCGATAGCCTGCCTTGATCAGGGCAACGCGTTGCCTGGGCGCGCGCGCTGTCGCCGCGCATCCCCAATCCCCCCACTCCCCGCCCAGACACGCGCCGCGGCGATCACCCCGCGCCATGCAGATGTTCGAACAGGATGGTGCTGCCGATGGCGATCAGCAGCGCGCCGCCGACGATCTCCGCACGCTTGCCGGCCAGTGCGCCGAGCGCGCGGCCGAGCATGATGCCCAGGGTGACCATGGTCAGCGTGCACAGGCCGATGATCGCGGCGACTTCGACGATGTTCACGTCGAGGAAGGCCAGGCCGACGCCGACCGCCATCGCGTCGATGCTGGTGGCAAAGCCGGTGGCGGCCAGGCTCCAGAAGCCGTGGCGCTTGGGTGCGGCCTCCTCGGGCGCGTCGGGTTCCGGCTTGAGGCCGGCGACGATCATGTGCACGCCCAGCGCGCCGAGCAGGCCGAAGGCGATCCAGTGGTCGAAGGCGACCACGTACTTGGACGCGGCCTGGCCCAGCACCCAGCCCAGCGCGGGGGTCAGTGCCTCGATGCAGCCGAAGATCAGGCCGGCGCGCAGCGCGTCGGCCCAGCGCGGGCGTTGCATCGCCGCGCCCTTGCCGACCGCGGCGGCGAAGGCGTCGGTCGACATGGCGATGCCGAGCAGCAGAATCGAAAGAAACGACATGGGGGACCGTACCGGGACAGGCGACAACGACGAGCGCGCGCGCCCGGCCTTCGCCTAGCGCACTCGCCGCTGGTCTCGCCAACCGGACTGGCTGCCCGTACCACGGCGCATCGGCCGAGTGTGTTGATACGGGCGCTGTCCGCGCAGGTCGGACAGCAGGCTACTCCCCAAGGGGACGCGCAGTCTAACAGTCGCCAACTGCAGCGAACATACCTGGAACGCACGCGAACCTGCAGCTTCTCTTCTTAGCATCGGCTATAGCGACGCGTGCCTGACGGCGTCGGCGCGGGACGCTGCGACGGCCCGCAGCGGCGGCGATCGGTGTGGCGCGTTCGCTGTCGCCGCAGCGGTCCCGTGCACGCCGGTGGTGCGCGCTGGCCGCTGCAGGCGAACGTCGCTGCGCGCTGTCGGCAACGGCGCACAGCGTGCTGGCGTCGCTCCCGCGCGCTGCGCTGCAGCGTGTTGCCGTCGCCGCGGCGCGACTACACTGGCGATACTTCAGGTGCCTGGTCGTCGCAAGACGCACCGGGTGAAACGGGAAGCCGGTCCGATGCCGGCGCTGCCCCCGCAACGGTAGGCGAGAACACCCGACAACAGACCACTGCGCAAGCGGGAAGGCGTCGGGGTGATGCGGTCCCGCATTGCTCGCAAGCCCGGAGACCGGCCTGATGTGGACGTCCTGCGACGTTCTTTCTCGGGTGTTGCGGTGGGCAACCTGACGAGTCGAACGACGTCGGGGCGCTGCGCCGCGCGTTCGCTTGTCCTGTCCATCGCCGCCCGCCCGGTGGTGATGCGATGAGGAGACAGGACCCGTGAACCAGATGACCCGGACCCGCGCCGAGGTGGCGACCGTCAAGCTCTTGATCGACGGCGCGTTCGTCGAATCCAGCAGCAGCCAATGGCGCGAGGTCGTCGATCCGGCGACCCAGGACGTGCTCGCGCGCGTGCCCTTCGCCACCGCGGCGGAAGTGGACGCGGCCGTGGCCGCCGCGCAACGTGCGTTCGCGAGCTGGCGCAAGACGCCGATCGGAGCCCGCGCGCGGATCTTCCTCAAATACCAGGAACTGATCCGTGCGCACATGGGCGAGCTGGCGGCGATCCTCACCCGCGAGCAGGGCAAGACCCTGGCGGATGCGGAAGGCGATGTGTTCCGCGGTCTGGAGGTGGTGGAACAGGCGGCGGCGATCGGCAACCTGCAACTCGGCGAACTGGCCAACAACGTCGCCAACGGCGTGGATACCTACACGCTGCTGCAGCCGCTGGGCGTGTGCGCCGGCATCACCCCGTTCAACTTCCCGGCGATGATTCCGCTGTGGATGTTCCCGATGGCCATCGCCACCGGCAACACCTTCGTGCTCAAGCCGTCCGAGCAGGATCCGCTGGTGACGATGCGGCTGGTCGAACTGGCGTTGCAGGCGGGCGTGCCGAAGGGCGTGCTGAACGTCGTGCATGGCGGCGCCGAGGTGGTCGATGCGCTGTGCGACCACGCCGACATCAAGGCGCTGTCGTTCGTCGGCTCCACCAGGGTCGGCACCCACGTCTACCGGCGCGCAGCCCTGGCCGGCAAACGCGTGCAATGCATGATGGGTGCGAAGAACCATGCGGTGGTGTTGCCGGATGCGGCGCGCGCGCAGACCCTCGACGCCTTGGTCGGTGCGGCCTTCGGCGCCGCCGGGCAGCGCTGCATGGCCGCCTCGACGGTGGTGCTGGTCGGCGAGGCGCAGCAGTGGATTCCTGACCTGGTGGCCAAGGCGCAGACGCTGAAGGTCAATGCCGGCAGCGAACCCGGCACCGATCTGGGGCCGGTGATCTCGCGTGGCGCGCGCGAGCGCATCGAAGCGCTGATCGCCGCCGGCATCGCCGAGGGCGCGACGCTGGAACTGGACGGGCGCAACCCGACGGTGCCCGGCTTCGCGCACGGCAACTTCGTCGGCCCGACCATCTTCTCCGGGGTCGCGCCGGGCATGCGCATCTACGACGAAGAGATCTTCGGCCCGGTGCTGGTGATCCTGGCGGCGGCCACGCTGGAGGACGCGATCGCCCTGGTCAACGCCAATCCGAACGGCAACGGCACGGCGCTGTTCACCCAATCCGGCGCCGCCGCACGCAGGTTCCAGGAGGAGATCGACGTCGGCCAGGTCGGCATCAACGTGCCCATTCCGGTGCCGGTGCCGCTGTTCTCGTTCACCGGTTCGCGTGCCTCCAAACTCGGCGACCTCGGCCCCTACGGCAAGCAGGCGGTGCAGTTCTACACGCAGACCAAGACCGTCACCGCGCGCTGGTTCGACGACGCCGGCGCCGGGCAGGGCGTCAACACCACGATCCGCCTGTCGTGACGGCCGCGGCGATGCAGTGGCCGCCGGCGCAGCCGGCCGATGTGGGCCTGGACGAGGCGCAGCGCGCCTACCGCGAGGCCGCGCGCGGTTTCGCCCAGGCCGAACTGGCGCCGCACGCGGCGCGCTGGGACGCGGAGGGGATCTTCCCGCGCGAGGCGATCGGCAAGGCCGGCGACCTCGGCTTCTGCGGCCTGTACGTGGACGAGGACGTCGGCGGCAGCGGACTGTCGCGCCTGGAAGCGACCATCGTGTTCGAGGAACTGGCCGCGGTCGATCCGTCCACCGCGGCGTTCATCAGCATCCACAACATGGCCACCTGGATGCTGACCCGTGTCGCCACGCCGGTGTTGCGCAAGGACTGGGGCGCTGCGCTGGCCTGCGTGAGCAAGCTCGCCTCGTACTGCCTGACCGAACCTGGCGCCGGTTCCGACGCGGCCGCGCTGAAGACCCGGGCGCTACGCGACGGCGACGGCTATCGCATCGACGGCAGCAAGGCGTTCATTTCCGGCGCCGGCGCCACCGACATGCTGGTGGTGATGGCGCGCACCGGCGAGGACGGCGCACGTGGCATCAGCGCCTTCGCGGTGCCGGCCGATGCGGCGGGAATCGCCTACGGGCGCAACGAGGACAAGCTGGGCTGGCACAGCCAGCCGACCCGCGCGGTGAGTTTCGACGGCGTGCGCGTGCCGCTTGCGTCTCGCCTGGGCGAGGAAGGCGAGGGATTCCGCATCGCCATGCGTGGCCTCGATGGCGGCCGCCTCAACATCGCCGCGTGCTCGCTGGGTGCGGGGCAGGGCGCGCTGGACGCGGCGCGGCGCTACCTGGGCGAACGCCGCCAGTTCGGCAAGAAGCTCGCCGAGTTCCAGGCGCTGCAGTTCACCCTGGCCGACATGGCCACGCAACTGGTTGCCGCGCGGCAGATGGTGCACACCGCCGCGCGCAAACTCGATGCCGGTGCGCGCGATGCGACGGTGTGGTGCGCGATGGCCAAGCGCTTCGCCACCGACGCCGGCTTCTCGATCTGCAACGACGCCCTGCAGCTGCACGGCGGCTACGGCTACATCCGCGAGTATCCGGTCGAACGCCTGCTGCGCGACAGCCGGGTGCATCAGATCCTGGAAGGCACCAACGAAATCATGCGCGTGATCGTCGCGCGCCACCTGTTGAACACCGAAGAGGAATTGCGATGAACGCCGCCGACACCGCCTACCGCAGCCGGGACTGGACCGGGCTGGCCCTGCAGATCGACGGCCACACCGCCGTGGTCACCCTGTCCAATCCGCCGGCCAACACCTGGACCGTGCACAGCCTGCGTGCGCTGCGCGAGCTGGTCGTCGCGCTGGACGCGGATCGCGAGATCTATGCGCTGGTCCTCGTCGGTGCCGGCGAGAAGTTCTTCAGCGCCGGTGCCGACCTCAACCAGTTCGCGGGCGGCGACAAGGCGCTTGCGCGCGAAGCGGCCCGGCGCTTCGGCGAGGCCTTCGAGGCGCTGAGCGGCTTCCGCGGGGTCAGCATCGCCGCAATCAACGGCTATGCGATGGGCGGCGGGCTGGAAGCGGCCCTGGCCTGCGACCTGCGCATCGCCGAGGCGCAGGCGCAGATGGCCTTGCCCGAAGCGACGGTCGGCCTGCTGCCGTGCGCCGGCGGCACCCAGAACCTGCCGCGGCTGGTCGGCGAAGGCTGGGCCAAGCGCATGATCCTGCTCGGCGAACGCGTCGATGCCGAGACCGCGCTGCGGATCGGCCTGGTCGAGGAGGTCGTGCCAACCGGGCAGGCGCTGGCACGCGCGCGGGAATGGGCGGCCAAGGCGGCGCGGCAGAGTCCGATCAGCGTGGCCGCGGCCAAGCGCCTGGTGCAGGCCACCCGCACGCAGTCGCATGCCAGCGCGCTGGTCAGCGAGCGCGAGGCGTTCGTGGATCTGTTCGACAGTGCCGACCAGGCCGAGGGCGTCAACGCCTTCCTCGGCAAGCGTGCGCCGGAATGGAGGAACGCGTGAGCGCGTCCGCCGCCGACGCCGCTGCGGTGCTGTTCCAGACGCGGGCCGCTGGCGACGGTCGCCACATCGGCATCGCCACGCTCAACGCGCCGCGCACCCTCAACGGGCTGTCGCTGGAGATGGCGCGCCTGCTGGATGCGCAACTGACGCAGTGGGCGCAGGACCCGGCGCTGGCGCTGGTGGTGCTGCAGGGCGCGGGCGAGAAGGCGTTCTGCGCCGGCGGCGACCTGCATGGCCTGTATCGCGGGATGCGTGCGCGCGGCGCGCATGGCGTCGCGCCGCAGGCGGACCCGCGCGGCGATGCGCACGCCGAGGCGTTCTTCGAAACCGAATACCGTCTCGACTACCGCATCCACACCTTCCCCAAGCCGGTGCTGTGCTGGGGCCACGGCATCGTGATGGGCGGCGGGATCGGGCTGATGGCGGGCGCCAGCCACCGCGTGGTCGGCGAACGCTCCCGGCTGGCCTTCCCCGAGATCACGGTCGGCCTGTTTCCCGACGTCGGCGGCAGTTGGCTGCTGTCGCGGGTGCCGGCGCAGGCGGGCCTGTTCCTGGCCTTGACGGGCGCGCCGCTCGGCGCCGGCGATGCGCTCTACGCCGGCATGGCCGATGTGCATGTGCCGGAGGCGGCGCGCGCGGAGGTGCTGGCCGCGCTGCAGGCGACGCGTTGGCCGGCCGCCGCGCCGGACACGGCGCGCGCGCTGGACGCGCTGCTGGCCCGCTTCGCCACGCCTGCGCCGGCCGGTCCCTTGCAACGACACGCCGCGGCGATCGCCGACGCCTGCGCGCAGCCCACGCTGGACGCGGTGGTGGCGGCGATCGCCGGCCTCGACGCCGCCGACCCGTGGATGGCGACGGCGCAGGCGACGCTGGCGGCCGGCGCGCCGGGCTCGGCGCGGCTGGCGTTCGAACTGCAGCGGCGCGCCACCTCGCTGTCGTTGGCCGAGGTATTTCGCCTGGAATACACCGTCGCCTTGCACTGCGCCGCACATGGCGATTTCGCCGAAGGCATCCGTGCGCTGCTGATCGACAAGGACCGTGCCCCGCGCTGGCAGCCGGCCACCCTCGACGCCGCCTCCGCGGCCTGGGCGCGCGATTTCTTCCACGCGCCCTGGCCGGCGCAGGCTCACCCGCTGGCCGATCTCGGCCGCCACACGGAGATCACTGCATGAGCCGGATCGCCTTCATCGGCCTGGGCAACATGGGCGGCCCGATGGCCGTCAACCTGGTCAGGGCCGGGCACGTCGTGCGCGTGTTCGACCTCAACCCTGCCGCCCTGGCGGCCGCGGCCGCCGCGGGTGCGCATGCCGCCGACAGCGCGGTGGCCGCGGTCGCCGAGGCCGAGGTGGTGATCTCGATGCTGCCGGCCAGCCGCCACGTCGAAGACCTGTTCCTCGGTGCGGAGGGGCTGCTCGCGCACATTCGCGCCGGCGCGCTGCTCATCGACAGCAGCACCATCGCCCCGGCATCGGCGCGTGCGCTGGCCGCCGCGGCCACGGCGCGCGGGCTGCAGCCGCTGGATGCGCCGGTGTCCGGCGGCACCGCCGGCGCCGCCGCGGCTACCCTGACCTTCATCGTCGGCGGTCCGGCCTCCACCCTGGAGCGCGCGCGGCCGGTGCTGGAGGCGATGGGCCGCAACATCTTCCACATGGGCGAGGCCGGTGCCGGGCAGGTCGCCAAGCTCTGCAACAACATGGCGCTGGGGGTGATCATGGCCGCGACCGGCGAAGCGCTCGCGCTGGGCGCCGCGCATGGGCTGGACCCGGCGGCGCTGTCGCGGATGATGGCGGTCAGCACCGGCCGCAGCTGGGCCACCGAGGTCTGCAACCCGTGGCCGGGCGTGCTGGAACAGGCGCCGGCCTCGCGCGGCTACAGCGGCGGCTTCGGCAGCGACCTGATGCTCAAGGACCTGGGCCTGGCCGCGGAAGCGGCGATGGCCACCGGCGCGGCGATCCCGCTGGGCGAACTGGCACGCAACCTGTACGCGCTGAACCGCCGCCAGGGCCGCGGCGGCCTGGACTTCTCCAGCGTGGTGCAACTGCTGGCGGAGGCGCCATGAGCAACGTCCGCGAGCGCCTGACCCTGCCCGGCGGCGACGGACGCCTGCTGCTGCACTCGTGCTGCGCGCCGTGCTCGGGCGAACTGATGGAGTCGTTCGTCGCATCCGGCATCGACTACACGGTGTTCTTCTACAACCCCAACATCCACCCGGCCAGGGAATACGAGCTGCGCAAGCAGGAGAACATCCGCTTCGCCGAACAGCATGGCGTGCCCTTCGTCGATGCCGATTACGACACCGACAACTGGTTCGCCCGCGCCCGCGGCATGGAGGACGCACCGGAGCGCGGCATCCGCTGCACGATGTGCTTCGACATGCGCTTCGAGCGCACCGCGCTGTACGCGCACGAACACGGCTATGCGGTGATGACCAGTTCGCTGGGCATTTCGCGCTGGAAGGACATGCGCCAGATCACCGACAGCGGCATCCGCGCGGCCGCCCCGTACCCGGACCTGACCTACTGGGACTACAACTGGCGCAAGCACGGCGGCGCCGCGCGCATGGTCGAGATCAGCAAGCGCGAGCGTTTCTACCAGCAGGAATACTGCGGCTGCGTGTATTCGCTGCGCGACACCAATCGCCACCGCCGCGCGCAGGGCCGCGAGCGGATCAAGCTCGGCGTGCTGTACTACGGCGACGAGGAGGGGACATCGGGCTGAGCGCGGCCTGCAGGCCGGGGCGTGTGCGGTCCCGGCGGCAGCGGTTCAGTCCTCTTCCGGCGGCAGCACGATGGCGTCGCTGTCGATGGCCAGCTTGCCGGCCAGCAGCACCGCCTGGGTGCGGTTGGTGACGCCGAGCTTGCGCAGGATCGCGGTGACGTGCGCCTTGATCGTGGCCTCGGACACGCCCAGGTCGTAGGCGATCTGCTTGTTGAGGCTGCCGGCGCCGAGCAGTTGCAGCACCCGGAACTGCTGCGGGGTCAGTTCGCGCAGGCGCTGCCCGACCTCGCGTTCGGCGCGGTCGGTGGGCGGGACGTTGTGCGCTTCCGGCGGCGCCCAGTGTTCGCCGTCCAGCACCGTGCCCAGGGCCAGGCCGATGGTGTCCGAGTCGGCCGACTTGGGAATGAAGCCGAACGCGCCGTGGTCCAGCGCGCGCCGCATCACCGTCGGCTCCTCGCGCGCGGACACCACCACCACCGGCAACTGCGGATGCAGCGCGCGCATGTGCACCAGCGCGCTGAAGCCCTGCGCGCCGGGCATGTTGAGATCCATCAGCAGCAGATCGGCATCGGCGTGCCGATCGGCCAGCGCGTACAGCGCCTCGACGCTGTCGGCCTCGTACAACTGCACCCCGGGCATCACCCGCTGCACCGCCCCACGCAGCGCCTCGCGGAACAGGGGATGGTCGTCGGCGATCAGCAGGGTGGGCATGGGTGGGGCCGGGAGTGGGGAAACGGGAATGGGGAATGGGAACGGCAAAAGCGGAATGTCGGGTGCCCAAGATGGCGAAGCGACGGGGAACGGCTTTGCCCATTCCCCACTCCCGATTCCCCATTCCCGACGCGCGTCAGCGCGCCAGTCGTTCGTTCACCAACGAATCCACCACCGACGGATCGGCCAGGGTCGAGGTGTCGCCGAGCTGGTCGGGGGCGTTCTCGGCGATCTTGCGCAGGATGCGGCGCATGATCTTGCCCGAGCGGGTCTTGGGCAGGCCCGGCGCCCACTGCAGGTGGTCGGGGGCGGCGATCGGGCCGATTTCCTTGCGCACCCAGGCCACCAGTTCCTTGTGCAGGGCTTCGCTCGGCTGCTCCTCGGCGACCAGGGTCACGTAGGCGTAGATGCCCTGGCCCTTGATGTCGTGCGGGAAGCCGACCACCGCGGCCTCGGCGACCTTGGGGTGGGAGACCAGTGCGCTCTCCACCTCGGCGGTGCCGATGCGGTGGCCGGAGACGTTGATGACGTCGTCGACGCGGCCGGTGATCCAGTAGTAGCCGTCGGCATCGCGGCGGCAGCCGTCGCCGGTGAAGTAGCTGCCCGGATAGGTGCGGAAATAGGTGTCGATGAAGCGCTGGTGGTCGCCATAGACGGTGCGCATCTGCCCCGGCCAGGAGTCGCGCAGCACCAGGTTGCCCTCGGTGGCGCCTTCCAGGATCTCGCCGTCGGCGCTGACCAGGGCCGGCTGCACGCCGAAGAACGGCAGCGTGGCCGAGCCGGGCTTGAGGTCGATGGCGCCGGCCAGCGGGCTGATCAGGATGCCGCCGGTCTCGGTCTGCCACCAGGTGTCCACGATCGGGCAGCGGCCGTCGCCAACCACATCGTAGTACCAGCGCCAGGCTTCCGGATTGATCGGCTCGCCGACGCTGCCGAGCAGGCGCAGGCTCGTGCGCGCGGTCTTCTTCACCGGCGCCTCGCCTTCGCGCATCAGCGCGCGGATCGCGGTGGGGGCGGTATAGAAGATCGTCACCTGGTGCTTGTCGATGACTTCCCAGAAGCGTGACACGCTCGGATAGTTGGGCACGCCCTCGAACATCAGCGCGGTGGCGCCGTTGGCCAGCGGCCCGTAGACGATGTAGCTGTGGCCGGTGACCCAGCCGACGTCGGCGGTGCACCAGTAGATGTCGTCCTCGCGCAGGTCGAACACGGTCTCGTGGGTGTAGGCCGCGTACAGCAGGTAGCCGGCGGTGGTGTGCAGCACGCCCTTGGGCTTGCCGGTGGAGCCGGAGGTGTAGAGGATGAACAGCGGGTCCTCGGCGTTCATGCGCTCGGGTTCGCACTCGGCCGGCTGGCTGTCGACCACATCGTGGAACCAGCGGTCGCGCGGGGCCTGCATCTCCACCGCGCCGCCGGTATGGCGCACCACCAGCACGGTTTCCACGCTGGTGGTGCCGGGCAGCTTCAGCGCCGCATCCACGTTGGCCTTGAGCGGGATCTTCTTGCCGCCGCGCAGGCCTTCGTCGGCGGTGATGATCAGCTTGCTGCCGCAGTCGATCACCCGGTCGGCGATCGAGTTGGGCGCAAAGCCGCCGAACACCACCGAATGGATCGCGCCGATGCGCGCGCAGGCCAGCATCGCCACCGCCGCGTCGGGGATCATCGGCAGGTAGATGGTGACGCGGTCGCCCTTGCGCACGCCCAGCGCGCGCAGTGCGTTGCCGAGCCGGCACACGCGCTCGTACAGCTCGCGATAGGTGACGCGGTAGGACGGCGCGTCCGGGCCGTCCGGCTCGAACAGCAGCGCGGTCTTGTCGCCGCGGGTGGCCAGTTGCCGGTCCAGGCAGTTGACGCTGGCATTGAGTTCGCCGTCGTCGAACCAGCGGATATGGAAGTCGTCCAGGGCGAAGCTGACGTCCTTGATCCGGGTCGGCTTCTTGAACCAGTCCAGGCGCTCGGCCACCTTGCCCCAGAACGCCTCCGGCTGTTCCACCGATGCCTGGTACTGGGTCTGGTACTGGGTCTTGTCGACCCGCGCACGGGCGGCGAAGTGCGGATCGACGGGATAGAGATCGGCCATGGTTCCCTCTGCATTGAACGGGGCGCCGCATGCGGCGGCGCGTCAACGCGCAGTGTGCCGCATCCGGCGTCAAGCGCACACGCGCCGGGCCTTAGACGATGGTCGTAACTCAGCCGACGTTCGACTAATGGCCAATAGGCGCGGCCGACGCGGTCGCGCACGCTGGGCTACGGTCGTGCGCCTGCGTGCGGCCATCCATTATTCGGGAGGGAGTAATGAGCAACCGCATCGCATCCTTGGCGCGCCGCCCGTTGGCGGCGGCGCTGTTGGTGGCCCTGGTCGCGCCTGGCGCGGCCTTCGCCCAAGGCAAACCCTCGGCGCGCGAACAGGCGCTGGAGACCCGCGTGGCCGAGTTGGAGCGGCAGGTGCAGCAACTGCTGTCCGCCCAGCAACAGCAGCAGGGGCAGATCGTGCAGACCCAGACCGAGGTCGCCGCGGTCCGCTCGAGCCAGGCCGCGCCGCCGCCGGCCGCCCCGGCGGCGCCGGCCGGCAAGGCGCCGATCCAGGTCACCACCATCACCCCGGGCGCGGCGCCCGGCACCACCTTCAAGGTCGGTGGTTTCATCAAGGCCGACTTCCTGGCCACCCGCACCGGCGATGGCCAGCTCGCCGACGACGCCACCGGCCGCGCGCTGTACCTGCCCGGACAGACCCCGGTGGGCGGCGCCAAGTCCGGCACCGACTACAACGCCCACGCCAAGTTCTCGCGGATCAACTTCGGCGTGGACAGCGTCACCGAGGGCGGCAACAAGACCGGCGCGCTGGTGGAGCTGGACTTCTTCGGCAACGCGCTGGGCACCCAGACCGCCACCAACACCTACGGCGCCACCCTGCGCCATGCCTACATGTACTGGAACCACTGGCTGGCCGGCCAGACCTGGTCCAACTTCATGGATCCGGCGGCGCTGCCGGAAGCGGCCGACTTCATCGGCCCCACCGACGGCGTGGTGTTCGTGCGCCAGGCGCAGCTGCGCTACACCAACGGCGGCTTCAGCATCGCCCTGGAGAATCCGGAAACCACCCTGTACACGCGCAGCGTGGCGGGTGTGGTCAGCACCGCCAGTTCCGACCGCGGCGCGCTGCCTGACCTGACCGTGCGCTACGGCTGGAAGGGCGACTGGGGCAGCTTCGGCGTCGCCGGCGTGGTCGGCCAGCAGAAGATCGACAACCGCGCCACCGGCGCCGACGCCAGCAAGGCCTCCGGCGGTCTGACCCTGGGCGGCAAGTGGGTGGCCAGCGACAGCGACAGCCTGTTCTACCAGCTCACCGGCGGCGAAGGCATCGGCCGCTACATCGGCCTGGGCATCGCCCAGAACGCGGTGTACGACGCCGCCGACCGCGACCTGGACACGGTCGGGGTGATCGCCGGCTACGTCGGCTGGCGCCACGCGTTCTCGCCCAAGCTGCGCACCAACCTGATCTACGCGCGCAGCGACTACGACAACGACACCGCGCACACCGGCCTGGCCGTGACCAAGCGCGTGCAGAGCATCCGCGGCAACGTCTTCTACTCGCCGTTGCCCAAGGTCGATCTCGGCGCCGAGCTGATGTACGGAAAGCGCGAGATCGAAAGCGGCGCCAAGGGCGACATCACCCGTCTGCAGTTCACCACCAAGTACAGCTTCTGATCCGCGCTGCGGTCACTACCCCGGAGGCACCACATGACCCTGTCCAACGACGCGCTGATCGCCAAGATCGACGCCAACCCGAAGTACCACGCGCTCAAGCGCCAGCGCAACGCGCTGGGCTGGACGCTGACCATCCTGATGTTGCTGGCCTACTTCGGCTTCATCGGCCTGATCGCCTTCGACAAGGCGTTCCTGGCCCAGCCGATGGGTAGCGGCGTCACCACCATCGGCATTCCGATCGCGATCGGGGTGATGATCTTCACCATCGCCATCACCGCGATCTACGTGCGCCGCGCCAACACCGTGTACGACCAGCTGACCGCCGCCATCCTCGAGGACGCCCGCCAATGAGCAAGTCCCTGCGCTTCCTCCTGCTGCTGTTGGCCGCGCTGCTGCCGGCCGGCGTGGCCCTGGCCGCCGGCGGCGATGTCGGCCAGACCGACAAGCAGCCGACCAACTGGGTGGCGATCGGGATGTTCGCCTTCTTCGTCGCCGGTACCCTGTGGATCACCAAGTGGGCGGCGAAGAAGACCCGCTCGGCGTCGGACTTCTATACCGCCGGCGGCGGCATCACCGGTTTCCAGAATGGCCTGGCGATCGCCGGCGACTACATGTCGGCGGCCTCGTTCCTGGGCATCACCGCGGCGGTGATGACCAACGGCTACGACGGCCTGATCTACGCCATCGGCTTTCTGGTCGGCTGGCCGATCCTGACCTTCCTGATGGCCGAGCGCCTGCGCAACCTCGGCAAGTACACCTTCGCCGACGTGGCCGGCTACCGTTTCGCGCCGACCGCGATCCGCAGCTTCGCCGCCTCCGGCACGCTGGTGGTGGTGCTGTTCTACCTGATCGCGCAGATGGTCGGCGCCGGCGCGCTGATCAAGCTGCTGTTCGGTCTGGACTACTGGGTGGCGGTGAGCCTGGTCGGCGTGCTGATGATGGTCTACGTGCTGTTCGGCGGCATGACCGCCACCACCTGGGTGCAGATCATCAAGGCGGTGCTGTTGCTGACCGGCGTGACCTTCATGGCCGTGGCCATCATGTGGCACTTCAACTTCAGCTTCGAGGCGCTGTTCGCCGAGGGCGTGCGGGTGAAGACCGCGGTGGCGGCCAACGGCGGCGCCTCGCCGGAAGAGGCGGCCAGTGCCGGCCTGTCGATCATGGGCCCGGGAGGTTTCGTCAGGGATCCGATCTCGGCGATCTCCTTCGGCATGGCGCTGATGTTCGGCACCGCCGGCCTGCCGCACATCCTGATGCGCTTCTTCACCGTCCCCGACGCCAAGCAGGCGCGCAAGTCGGTGCTGTGGGCGACCACCTGGATCGGCTACTTCTACATCCTGATCTTCATCATCGGCTTCGGCGCCATCGCCCTGGTGCTGACCAACCCGCAGTTCGCCGACGTCGCCACCGGCACCATCCACGGCGGCAAGGGCGCGGCCAACATGGCGGCGGTGCTGGTCGGCAACGCGGTGGGCGGCAACGTGTTCATGGGCTTCATCTCCGCGGTGGCCTTCGCCACCATCCTGGCGGTGGTCGCCGGCCTGACCCTGTCCGGCGCCTCGGCGGTGTCCCACGACCTGTACGCCACGGTGATCAAGAAGGGCAATCCGGCCCCGGGCTCGGAACTGAAGGTGTCGCGCGTCACCACCATCTGCCTGGGCGTGATCGCGGTGGCGCTGGGCATCGCCTTCGAGAAGCAGAACATCGCCTTCATGGTGAGCTTGGCTTTCGCCATCGCGGCGTCGGCCAACTTCCCGGTGCTGTTCATGAGCGTACTGTGGAAGGACTGCACCACGCGTGGCGCGGTCATCGGCGGCTTCCTCGGTCTGATCTCCTCGGTGGTGCTGACGATCGTCTCGCCCTCGGTGTGGGAAGCGACGCTCGGCTATCCGAAGGGATCGGCGTTGTTCCCCTACACT
>JBEVKG010000005.1:0-12401 GCA_040509765.1 Xanthomonas sp. | reverse complement strand
ACGGGGCGAAGCCCTCGCGCATCAGCGCAGCACCAGGCGTCGCACGCACCCTCATCCGCCCCTTCGGGGCACCTTCTCCCGGCGGGAGAAGGGAGCGCGTAGCGCCTTGAGCCCTCTCCCTCCGGGAGAGGGGTTGGGGTGAGGGGACGGGGCGAAGCCCTCGCGCATCAGCGCAGCACCAGGCGTCGCACGCACCCTCATCCGCCCCTTCGGGGCACCTTCTCCCGGTGGGAGAAGGGAGGCTCTGCGATGAACCTTGTTGCGCCTATGCAGGCCGCCGCGGCTTAACGGCCGCGCAATCTTCACGCGTCCTTTTTCCGGGGCCTGCTAAGGCCTGCACCCGCAACGCCGCTTTTTTGCCTACCATGGGCACTCGTCCCGTGTTCTGCTCCGGTAATGAGTCTGCGTCGCCCCCGTCCCCTTGACGCTGGCCCCCCGCGCCAGGGTCCTGTCGCGCCCCGCCTGCATCGGACTGGGTCGGGACAGTGAACGTTGCCAGGGGGAGGGGAGAAGCGGCGCGCGCATGCGACCGCGGGCGCGCGTGGCCGCTTGCATGGCCGATGTTGCTGATCCTGCTGCTGACACTGGGCGTGGCGTGGCGCGCCGTGGCTGCCGACGGCCCTGCAGACGGGGTGCCGCCGCTGCGCGACTACGCGATCGATTCCTGGACTTCGCGCAACGGCCTGCCGCACAACTCCCTGCGCGATCTGGCGCAGACCCCGGACGGTCGGCTGTGGTTCGCCACCTGGGAAGGGCTGGTGCGCTACAACGGCCTGGACTTCACCGTCATCGACCGCAGCACCCGGCCGGGCCTGCCCGACAACGGCGTCGGCTCGCTGTACGTGGATCGCGCCGGCGCGCTGTGGCTCAGCGATTCGCGCGGCAATCTCGGCCGCCACGATGCGGCCGGCCAGTGGCGCTTCTGGCGGCAGCCGCCGGGCTGGCCGCATGCGCTGATCCATGCCATGACCCAGGACCGCGACGGCCGCATGTGGCTGCTGTTCGAGGGCAACGGCCTGGGGTGCCTGTGGCCGGATGGCCGTTTCGATTACCAGCCCGCGCCGCGCGACCTGCCGTTGGCGGCGAGCTTTCCGCATCTGGCTGCCGACGATCAGGGGCGGGTCTGGATCGGCAGCCTCGACGGCCTGCTGTACCGCGATCCGCAGGGCGTGCTGCGGCGCGCGCCGGCCGCATTCGGCCTGCCGCCGGGGCTGGCCTGGCCGTACCGGGCGCCGGACGGCACGCTGTGGCTGGTGGCCGGGGAGAACCTGTACCGGGTGCAGGGCGAGCGCGCGGTCTTGGTGCAGCACCTGCCGGGCTACGGCCATTTCACCTCGATGCTGCGCGACCGCGACGGCGCGATCTGGCTGGGCACCGAGAACCAGGGGTTGCTGCGCATCACCGCGCACGGCATCGAACGCATGCTGCCGGGCGACGTGCTGCCCAACGGGCGCATCGTCAGCCTGCTGCAGGATGCCGAGGGCAGCATCTGGATCGGCGCCAACGGCGGCCTGTTCCGCTTGCGCGAGACGCTGTTCGCCGGCTACACCCGCCGCGACGGACTCAGCGGCGACTACGTGCGCGCGCTGCTGGAGACCCCGGACGGCGCGCTGTGGATCGGCAGCGCCGCCGGCCTGGACCGGATGGCGCCGGACGGGCGGATCGCCCCGGTCGCGCTGCGCGACGCGCCGTCGGTGCTGAGCCTGGCGCGCGGCATCGACGGCGATCTGTGGATGGGCACCTATGCCGACGGCGTGTTCCGCCTGCGCAACGGCCGCGTCGTGCGCCACTACGAGGCGGGCGAGGGGCTGCCCAGCGGGCAGGTGCGCGCGCTCAGCGTCGATGCGGCCGGCACCGTCTGGATCGGCACGCGCAGCGGGGTGATGCGTATCGACGGCGACCGGCTGTCGGTGCCGGACGTGCCCGGCCTGCCACACGGTCTGATCACCGCCCTGGCCAGCGTCGACGGCGCGCTGTGGATCGGCTCGGTCGAAGGCGCGGCGGTGCTGCGCGACGGCCAGGTGCGGAAACTGGCGCTGGAACCGCTGGGCGGCGCGCGCACGGTGTTCGGGTTCCAGGCGCTGGGCCGCGACATGTGGATCTCCACCGACCGCGGCCTGCACCGCGAACGCGACGGCCGGCTGGCGCGGGTCGGACTGGAGCAGGGCCTGCCGGTGGACGCGGTGTTCCAGTTGGTCCGCGACCGCCTCGGCAATGTCTGGATCAGCAGCAACCGCGGCGTGCTGCGCACCACCGCGGCGGCGCTGGACGCGGTCGCCGACGGCCGCCAGGCGCGGCTGCAGGTGAGCCGCTACGACGAGATCGACGGCATGTCCAACGCCCAGGGCAACGGCAGCTCCGGGCCGTCGATGATCCTGCGCCACGACGGCACGGTGTGGCTGGTCACCGCCGGCGGCGTCAGCACGGTCGATCCGCGGCGCCTGGCGCGCTTCCGCGATCGCCTGCCGCCGCCGGCGGCGATCGAGAGCGTGCTGCTGGATGGCCGTCCCTTCCCCTGGCAGAACAAGGCGGAGCTGCCCGGTGCCAAGCGCATCAGCGTGTCCTATGTCGGCCTGAGCTATCTGCTGCCCGAGCGCATCCGCTACCGCACCCGGCTCGACGGCCTGGACAGCGGGTGGATCGACCGCGGCAACCAGCGCAGCGTGGAGTTCATCGGCCTGCCGCCGGGCGACTACACCCTGCACGTGGCCGCAGCGCATCCGGACGGCGCCTGGAGCACCCGCGAGGCGGTGTGGCACTTCAGCGTGGCGCCGTTGTGGTGGCAGCGGCACAGTGTGCATGCGGCTGCGCTGGCGGTGCTGGTGCTGGCGCTGGTGCTGCTGTACCGCTACCTGATCGCACGCTACAAGCGTCGTGCCCTGCGCCTGGAGCGGCTGGTGGAGCAGCGCACCGGCGCGCTGCGCCTGCAGACCGAGCGCCTGCTGCAGGCCGACGCCGAGAAGAGCCAGTTGCTGGCGGAACTGCAGCGCCAGGCCGCGGCCTTCGAACGCCTGGCGCACGAGGATGCGCTGACCGCGTTGCCGAACCGGCGCCATTTCGACGAGGTGCTGGTGCACAGCGTGCAGCGCGCGCAGCGCAGCGGCGCGCCGCTGTGCCTGCTGGTGATGGACATCGACCGCTTCAAGCAGATCAACGACGGCTACTCGCATGCCACCGGCGATGCGGTGCTGCGCGAAGTCGGGCAACTGCTGCTGAGCGCCTGTCGCGCCTCCGACCTGCCGGCGCGCCTGGGCGGCGAAGAGTTCGCGGTACTGCTCGGCGACACGCCGCTGGCCGATGCCGAGCGCTTGGCCACTCGCCTGCGCGACCTGTTCCATGCACGCCTGCAGTGGGCGCCGGAGGCGCCGGCGCTGCGCGTCACCTTCAGCGGCGGCCTGGTCGCATTGCGCGCGGACGAGACGCCGAGCCAGTGGCTGGAGCGTGCTGACGGCGCCCTGTACCAGGCCAAGGGAATGGGGCGCGATCGGGTGTGCGTGGGCTGAGAAAAGTGGGCGGCCTGTGGTCAGGCACTGCCCTTGGTGTCGGCGTGCATCGTTGACGCGAGCGCTCAGTGCGCGTCCTGGTCGTCCAATCTCTCCAGTGCCATCTGCGCCGCCTCGCGGGAATCCGCAGATTCCGAGCGCAACGACAGGGCCAGCCCGTTGCGCATGGTCGGATCCGCGAAAGCGGCGGCCAGCTGGGTGACCCAGTAGCGGCTGCCGTCGGACAGCAGGGGATCTTCCAGCGCCTCGCGGATTGCGACGATGGCCTCGCCGCGGCTGCAGGCATGGAACACATCTTCGACCAGCGGATAGACGCCCCAGCCGTCGCCCTTGCCGAAGGAGCGCAGGAACAGTGGCAGCGCGGCGTGGTCCGGAGCGGCGAGGAACAGGCGTCTCGCCGCGTCATAGGCGTCGATCAGGTCCTGGGTGAGCTGGTCGTCGTCGGGCAGCGGTTGCTGCGCGCGCAGGAAGGTCAGGGCGTCGGTCTTGTTCACTGGGAGGGTGATCGTTTGTGGGGGCATGTTCGTCATGATGCGCGTCGTCGTGTGCAGGCGAGGGGCCTTGTGCACGCGCGCAGCGCCAGTGCCCGCGCGCTGGATGCGGCGGGCGAGCGCAGGATCAGCGCACCGGCAGGTGCCGCGGCACCTTCGCGGTCAGCAGCTGCACCAGCGCCGGATCCATGTAGGCGAAGTCGTCGGGGATGTCGAGGCAGACGAGGCGTGCGCGGCCGAGGTGGCGCTTGAACCGGCGCGACAGCTTGGCGCGATGCGCCGGTTCCATGACGAAGACGATGTCCGCCCACTCCAGCAATTCCGGCGTGACCGGCGTGTCCGCGTCGTGGTCGACGCCCGCCGAGGCGGTTTCCACGCCGGGCCAGGTGGCGAACACCTGTTCGGCGGTAGGACTGCGCAGTCGGTTGCGGCTGCACACGAACAGCAGCTTGCGGGTCACGCGATCCGCTGCCGGCGTGCGCGTGGCGCTACCACGGGCGTGCCGTGCTGCGCGTGGCGCACCTCACGGCGCCTGGCCGACCTGCGGCGCCGGCCAGGCGTTGGCGATCTTGCAGAACAGGCGCGCGGTCTGCTCGGTGTCGTAGACCGCGCTGTGCGCGTCGGCGGCGTTCCAGTCGAAACCCGCGGCCTGCACCGCGCGCGCCAGCACGGTCTGGCCGTAGGCGATGCCGGCCAGGGTGACGGTGTCGAACACGCTGAAGGGGTGAAACGGATTGCGCTTGTGGCCGCAGCGGGCGACCGTGGCATTGAGGAAGTTGAGGTCGAAATGGGCGTTGTGGCCGACCAGGATGGCGCGCTGGCAGCCGTACTTCTTCACCGCCGCGCGCACCGGCGCGAACACGTGGTCCAGCGCCTCGCGTTCGGGCTTGGCGAAGCGGAACGGGTGGTCCAGGACGATGCCGGTGACCTCCAGCGACTTGGGGTCGATCAGGGTGCCGGGTGCCGGCACCACGTGCGCGCTGGCGGTGACGCCGGGATACAGCTGGCCGAAATCGTCCATCTCGATCGGCACCACCGCGATTTCCAGCAGCGCGTGCTTGTTCCAGTCGAAACCGCCGGTTTCCACGTCCACCACCACCGGCAGGTAGCCGCGGAAACGCCGCGACATCGGGGTGATGACCAGGGGTTGCGAGGGGCTGTCGACCGAATCGTTCATCCGCCAAGGTTAGCAGAGCGCGGCCGCCGGCCGCCGCCGCGTCACGTCGGCAAACGCGTGCCGAGCACGCTGCCCTGTGCGCGCAGCCGTTCCAGCAGGGCCGCGCCCTCGTGCAGCAGGGCGTCCGGCGCAAGGCCGTGCGCGGTGGCCAGGTCCAGCAGCAGCGCCCGTCCGCGGCGCGTGCCCGGTTGCAGCGCCGCCAGCACCGCATAGGCCAGCGGCGCCAGTTCGGCGAAGCGGACCTGACCGTCGGCCTCGCGCCGCGCCAGCAGGCAGGTCGGCTGCGCCGGCGCCGTGTCCGGCTGCCAGGCCGGGCCGATGCGCTGCACCGGCCAGCGGTAGCGCAGCAGCCGCAGCCAGGGCGACAGGCGCGGGATGCCGTCGAGCAGGTCGCCGCGCGGATCGTGCGGCGGCAGCACGGCGTCGTCGATCTGCACCTGCAGTTCCACGGTTTCGTAGTGCGCCAGTTCGGCCAGCCAGGGACGCTGCGGATCGGGTGCGCGCTGCTGCAGGAACGCCACCAGTTCCTCGCCCAGGCGCGGGAACAGCGGTGTGCGGGCCCGGTGTTCGGCGCAGAACGCGCGCAGCAGCGTCGTCCAGTCGGCGTCGCCGAGGGTGGCGCGCAGCACCGGGAACTGGCCGCCCAGCAACTGCGCCAGGTTGTCGAAGAACAGGGCGCGGTACACCGCCAGGCGCTGCGGCGGGATGTCTGCGGGCGGCGGGTGCCGCAGCGGATCGCGCAGATGCAGGGTCAGCGCGAACTGCTGCGCGCGCAGGGTCTCGCTCATGCGGGCGGAGACGGTGCTTGCGCCTGCGTCGCGCGGATGCGCTGCACTTCGTCCAGCAGCGCGCGCAACGGCGGGAACTGGCCGTCGCGCTCTAGCACGGTCGGGCGCACGCCATGCAGGCGGTAGGCGGCCGCGAGCAGGGCCCACACCGGGTCGCCCACCGCTGCGGCATGGGTGTCGATCTTCAGTCCGCTGGCGGCGTCGTCGCGGTGGCCGGCGACGTGGTACGAGGCGATGCGCGCGCTGGGCATGGCGGCCAGGAAGGCCAGTGCGTCGTCGCCGTGGTTGCACGCGTTGACGTGCACGTTGTTGACGTCCAGCAGCAGATCGCAATCGGCCTCGCCCAGCACCGCGGTCACGAACGCGGCTTCGCTCATCGCCTGTCCCGGCGCGGCGTAGTAGGAGACGTTCTCCACCGCGATGCGCCGGCCCAGCGCGTCCTGCACCTGGGCGATGCGCGCGCCGACGTGGCGCACCGCCTCGTCGGTGAACGGCAGCGGCAGCAGTTCGTAGAGCTGGCCGTCGTCGGCGCTGTAGCTGAGGTGCTCGCTGTACAGCGCGACCCGGTGCCGGTCGAGGAACTGCCGGGTCTGCCGCAGCAGGGTGGTGTCCAGCGCGGCCACACCGCCCAGCGACAGCGACAGGCCGTGGCAACTGAGCCGATGGCGCGCGCTCAGCGTCTGCAGCAGTTCCCCGGGCCGGCCGCCGACGCCGATCCAGTTGTCTGGCGCGCATTCGAGGAAATCGAACGCGTCGGCCGGCGCCTGCAGCAGTTCCGGCAGCAGGCTGCGGCGCAGCCCCAGGCCGGCGCTGGCCGCGCGCAGCGCCGGCGCTTCAGCGGCTGCCACCGCATTTGCCCTCGCCGCACTTGCCTTCGGTCATGGCCTTGTCGTCGTGCGTGGCCGGGGGCGTGGCCGCGGCGGCGGCCGCCTCGGGCTTGGCCGGCGTCGCCGCCGCGGCGTGTGCGCCGCAACTGCCGTCGCCGGCCTTGGCGCCGCAGCCGCCTTCGCTGGCCTTGGCCGGATCGGCGCCCTGCCTGGCTTGCGCCGGCGGCGCGGGCGTCGGCGTTTCGGTGCTCTGCGGCGGGGTCACGGCGGCCTGCGCGCCCAGCGCATACCCTTGGGCGAGGTCGGTCATGGCCAGGGCGGAGGCGGACAGGCCGAGCCCGCCCAGCAGGACCGCGCCGGCGAGCGCGGAGGACGGACGGGACGGGTTGGACATGCGCAGGCTCCTGGCGATGGACGGGCACCGGCCGTGGTGGCCGGCGGTGCCCAAGCCTACCTGCTGGCGCACGGCGCTGCATGCGGCGGTGCATGGCGACAAAAAAGGCCCCGTTGCGCACGGAGCCCGGGGACGCCACGCCGGCGGAACGGCGCGTGGCCGCTCCGCTCGGCAGGGGTCAGATACCGCTGGTGGAGCTGGTTTCGTCGCGCTTGTCGCGCGGCGGCAACGGCTCGTCGCCGTGCACCAGGAACCACACGTTCTCGGCGATGTTGGTGGCGTGGTCGCCGATCCGCTCCAGGTTCTTGGCCATGAACAGCAGGTGCGTGCACGGGGTGATGTTGCGCGGGTCTTCCATCATGTAGGTCAGCAGCTCGCGGAACAGCGCGGTGTACTGCGCATCCAACTGCGCGTCGCCTTGGCGCACCAGCAGCGCGGCGTCGGCGTCGTTGTTCTGGTAGGCGGCCAGCGCCGCGCGTACCTGTTCGGCGGCGAGCTTGCCGAGCTGGCGCAGGCCCAGGGTCTGCGGCATCGGCGGCGACATGTTCAGCGCGATCGAGCGCTTGGCCACGTTGGCCGCGTAGTCGCCGATGCGTTCGACGTCGGCGGGAATGCGCAGGCCGGCCAGGATCTCGCGCAGGTCGCGCGCCATCGGCCCGCGCAGCGCCAGGCGCATCACGTCATGGCTGATGGAGTGCTCGAGCGCGTCGATCGCTTCGTCGTTGACGACGATGCGCAGCGCGGCGTTGTCGTCGCGGCGTTCGACCACGTCCAGTGCCGCTTCCAACTGCGCCACCGCGGTTTCGCCCATGCGCACGATCTCGGCGGCGAGGCGATGCTGTTCTTCGTCGTAGCTCTTCACGATGTGCTCGTTGGGCTGAGTGTTCATGTCGTAGGTCCAATAGGTGCGTTGGTGTCGCCGCGGCCATGCCTGGCGGTGCGGTGCTGGCGTCGCCGGGCGCCCGCCCCGAGGGCGGCGGGCGCGGCCGCTGCGACGAGGCAGCGGCGGCCGCAGCGGCTCAGCCGAAACGGCCGGTGATGTAGTCTTCGGTCTGCTGCTTGTTCGGCTGCGAGAAGATGATTTCGGTGCGGTCGTGCTCGATCAGGTCGCCCAGGTACATGAAGGCGGTGTAGTCGGACACGCGCGCGGCCTGCTGCATGTTGTGGGTGACGATGAGGATGGTGTAGTCGTTCTTCAGTTCTTCCACCAGTTGCTCGATGCGGCTGGTGGAGATCGGGTCCAGCGCCGAGGTCGGCTCGTCGAGCAGCAGCACGTCCGGGCGCAGCGCCACCGCACGGGCGATGCACAGGCGTTGCTGCTGGCCGCCAGACAGGCCCAGGGCGCTCTGCCCGAGCTTGTCCTTGACCTCGTCCCACAGCGCGCCCTGGCGCAGCGCGTGCTCGACGCGGTCGGCCATGTCCGCCTTGGACAGCTTCTCGTGGTGGCGGATGCCGTAGGCGACGTTCTCGAAGATGGTCATCGGGAACGGCACCGGCTTCTGGAACACCATGCCGACCTTGCTGCGCAGGCGGTTCATCGGATACTTCGGCGACAGGATGTTCTCGCCGTCCAGCAGCACTTCGCCGCGCGCCTCCAGCTTCGGATACAGCGCGTAGATGCGGTTGAAGATGCGCAGCAGGGTGGACTTGCCGCAGCCGGAGGGGCCGATCAGCGCGGTGACGCGCTTCTCCGGCACTTCCAGGTTGATGCCCTTCAGCGCGTGATACTTGTCGTAGTAGAAGTCCAGGCCGCGCGCGGCGATCTTGACCGGCGACGGCGCCAGTGCGGTGTGCCCGTTGGGCATGGCGATGCGGTGCATCGGTGCGGCGTTGTGATGATCGTTCATGGCCGGGTCCATAGGGGGCTCAATCGTTGGATGTCTTGTAGCGCCGCAGAATGCCGCGCGCGCCGAGGCTGACCAGCAGCACGAACACGGTCAACACCAGCGCGCCCGACCAGGCCAATTGCTGCCAGGTGGGGTAGGGGCTGCCGGCGAAGGAGTTCATCACCACCGGGACGCTCGCCATCGGCTGCATGATGTTGTTGTTCCAGTACTGGTTGCCGAAGGCGGTGAACAGCAGCGGCGCGGTCTCGCCGCTGATGCGCGCCAGCGCCAGCAGCACGCCGGTGACGATGCCGGCCGAGGCGCTGCGGTACAGCACCTGGACGGTCACCTTCCATTGCGGAATGCCCAACGACAGCGCCGCTTCGCGCATCTGCGCCGGCACCAGCCGCAGCATCTCGTCGGTGGTGCGCACCACCACCGGCAGCACGATGAAGGCCAGCGACAGCGCACCGGCCATGGCCGAAAAGCGCCCGCCGGTCTGCATCACATACAGCGTGTACACGAACAGGCCGAGCACGATCGATGGCGCCGACAGCAGGATGTCGTTGACGAAGCGCACCACCTGGCCGGTCTTGCGCGCGTTGCCGTATTCGGCCAGCCAGGTGCCGGCGGCCACGCCCAGCGGGGTGCCGATCAGCAGCGCCAGGCCGCACATCACCGCGCTGCCGAAGAACGCGTTGGCCAGGCCGCCTTCTTCGCCGGGCGGCGGGGTCATGCGGGTGAACAGGTCGAGGTTGATGCCGGCGATGCCCTTGGCCAGCAGCGTCCACAGGATCCAGCCCAGGAACACCAGCCCGAACAGCGCGGTGAGGCAGGACAACAGCAGCGCGAACACGTTGACCACGCGGCGGCGGGTGTACAGGCGGTGGGCGACGTCGGCGGCCATCAGTTGCCCTCCTTGCGCGACAGTTGCGCCAGCATCAGGCGGGCGATCGCCAGCACGATGAAGGTCACGATGAACAGGACGAAGCCCAGCAGCAGCAGCGCCGAGCGGTAGGTCTCGGTGGCTTCGCCGAAGTCGTTGGCGATCAGTGCGGCGATGGTGGTGCCCGGCTCCAGCAGCGACGGCGACAGGCGCACCGTGTTGCCGACCACGAAGGCCACCGCCATGGTCTCGCCGAGCGCGCGGCCCAGGCCCAGGAAGATGCCGCCGATCACCGCCGAGCGGGTGTAGGGCAGCACGATGTCCCAGCTCACTTCCCATTTGGTCGAACCCAGCGCATAGGCCGATTCCTTCAGGCGCGTCGGCACGGTCAGGAACACTTCGCGCATCACCGAGGAGATGAACGGGATCACCATGATCGCCAGCACGAAACCGGCGGTGAGCAGGCCGATGCCCAAGGGCGGGCCCTGGAACATCGGGCCGATCAGCGGCAGGGTGCCCAGGTGGTCGTTGAGCCACGGCGTGCCGTACTCGGTCATCACCGGCACCAGCACGAACAGGCCCCACATGCCGTAGATGATCGAGGGAATGCCGGCCAGCAGTTCGATCGCGGTCCCGATCGGGCCGCGCAGCCAGCGTGGCGACACCTCGGTGAGGAAGAAGGCGATGCCGTAGCTCACCGGCACCGCGATCAGCATCGCGATCAGGGCGGTGACCAGGGTGCCGTAGATCGGCGCCAGCGCGCCGTACTTGTTCTCGACCGGATTCCATTCGGTGGAATAGAAGAAGCTCAGCCCCTGCATCTGCAGGGCGTGGCGGCCGCCCCACAGCATCGACAGCGCCGCGCTGGCCAGGGCGACGAGGACGAACACGACGGTGGCGGTGAGGATCCAGCGGAACAGACGGTCGGCACGGGCGTCGCGCAGGTCGCGTCCGCGGGGCGCGTTGATCGCTTCGGGAATGACGGTGGCGTTCATGGGCTCGGTATGTGTCGGAGCGCGCGGCGGCGCGCTCCGATCGTGGCCGCGGCGGGGGTGGCCGCGCGCGGTGGGTGGCTGCGTCGCTCCCGCAAGGCGGGAACCCGAAAGTCCGAAGTACGTGATGCCGATACGGCGACCGGCGCTGCATTGTGCGGCGCCGGTGCGGGGGCGCGCGAGAGGCCTTGCGCGTCCGCGTGCGTGCTTCCGCCGGCGAGGGCGGAAGCGGTGTCGCGCTTACTTGAACTCCTTGCTCCAGTAGGTCTCGATCTGCTGCACCAGTTCCGGCGGCAGCGGCACGTAGTGCAGGGCGTCGGCTTGCGGCTGGCCCTTCTCGAAGGCCCACTTGAAGAACTCCAGGGTCGCCTTGCTGCGCGCCGGGTCCTTGGCCTGCTTGTGCATCAGCATGAAGTTGGTGGCGGTGATCGGCCAGGCCTGCGCGCCCGCGGCGTTGGTGATGACCAGGTTGAAGTCCTTGGCGTTGGCCCAGTCGGCCGACGCGGCGGCCGCGGCGAAGCTCTCGGCATTGGGCTGCACCCAGTTGCCGGCGGCGTTCTGCATCGATGCGTACGGCATCTTGTTCTGCAGCGCGTAGGCCAGTTCGACGTAGCCGATCGAGCCCTTGATCTGCTGCACGTACGAGGCCACGCCTTCGTTGCCCTTGCCGCCGACGCCGCCCGGCCACTGCACCGAGGTGCCTTCGCCGACCTTGCCCTTCCACTCCGGGCTGACCTTGGACAGGTAGTTGGTGAAGTTGAAGCTGGTGCCCGAGCCGTCGGAGCGGTGCACCAGGTTGATCTTGGCGTCGGGCAGGGTCACGCCCGGGTTCAGCGCGGTGATCGCCGGGTCGTTCCACTTGCCGATCTTGCCGAGGAAGATGTCGGCCAGCACCGGGCCGGTCAGCCGCAGCTTGCCCGCGTCCATGCCATCCAGGTTGACCACCGGCACCACCCCCCCAATCGCCGAGGGGAACTGGCCGAGGCCGGCCGCGGCCAGTTCGGCGCTGTCCAGCGGCTTGTCGGAGGAGCCGAAATCGACCGTGCCGGCCTTGATCTGGGCGATGCCGCCGCCGGAGCCGATCGACTGGTAGTTGATCTTGTTGCCGGTGGCCGCGTTGTAGTCGGCCGACCACTTGGAGATCAGCGGGTAGATGAAGGAGGCACCGGCACCGGAAATCTCCGCCGCGGTCTTGGCGCCGGCGGCCGGGGCGGCAGCGGGCGTCCCGCCTGCCGCATCGGCGGCGCCCTGCTTGTCGCCGTTGCCGGGCTGGCAGGCGGTGACGGCGAAGGCCAGGGCGAGGGACAGAACGGCAATGCGCGCCGGCTGCAGTTTCATGGGGATCACTCCGTAGCGAAGAGCGCCGGGACATCCGGCGGATGCTCGCTATGAAATGATATTTTTGTTACAGCCACATGACTTGCGCACTGGTTGCGGACGCCATCACGGGTTGTGGTGGGCGCGGCATCCCGCAAGGCTGCGCCAGGCGGCTTGCCGGTCCCGATTGCCGGCAGGGC
>JBEVKG010000004.1:0-4820 GCA_040509765.1 Xanthomonas sp. | reverse complement strand
CGCGCGCCGCCCGGCGTCGCCAGCGGCGGCGGCCGCGCCGCGGCGACCGGCAGCGGCCCCGTTACGGGCGGTCCCGCGCGCGACCGCGTCGACGGACGACGGGCAATGGCAGGAGTTTTGATCCCCTGCCTCTTCGCCTGCCACCGCCGCGAGCGCCCCGCGCGTTCGCGGTCCGGCCGCCTGGCCCCGTTTCACGGCGGCCGCAGAGCGCATAGCACGTCACGCTTGTAAAGAAACGGTATTCAGGGTCGATATAGAAAGCGGAACTGCCTTGCCACGGGCACCGCACGATGCGCGCCCCGGCGCCGGCCGCACTGCGCCCGGCCCCACGGTTCCGACCGAACCGCCAATGGGAGCCGCCATGAAGCTACGCGTTATCGCCAGTTGTCTGACCTTGTGCGGCCTCGCCGGCCTGGCGCACGCCGAGGCCGAACCGATCGCCACCGATCGTCCCGACTTCGTCGAATCCAGCCTCACCGTCGGCGACCGACGCCTGCAGGTGGAAACCAGCGTGGCCTGGGAGCGCGACGGCGACGTCGATGGCTACGCCACGCCCACCTTGTTCCGCTACGGCATCGGCCCGGCCTGGGAACTGCGCGTGGAGACCGATGGCTGGCAGACCGTCGACGTCCCGGTCGGCGGCAACGTCTCCGGCTTCTCCGACATTTCGCTCGGGCTCAAGCACCACCTGGCCAGCGACATCGGTGGCGCCTCGCTGGCGTGGCTGCTGCACGTGGATCTGCCCAGCGGCGCGCGCAACGTGCGCGGCAGCGGCGCCCGCCCCTCGTTCCGCCTGGTGGCCGAATGGGAGCTCAGCGACAGCGTCTCGCTGGGGATGATGCCTGGCGTGATCCGCGACGAAGGCGACAGCGGGCATCGCTACACCGCCGGCATCTTCGGCGTGGTGCTGGGCAAGGCCTGGACCGAACGCAGCCGCTCGTTCGTGGAACTGGCCCTGCCGCAGATCGCGCATGCCGACGACGGCGGCACCATCGCCCTGCTCGACGTCGGTTCGGCCTGGCTGCTCAGCCAGGACGTGCAACTGGACGTGGTGTACAGCCGCGGCCTCAACGACCGTTCGCCGGACCACGCGCTCGGCGCGGGCCTGTCCTTCCGTTTCTGATCGGGCCACACCGATGAAAATCATGCATATGCTCGGAGTCCTGGTGCTGGTGGCGGTGCTCGCCCTGCTCGCGCTGGGCGGAGTCGGCTACGGCGCGCAGCAGGGGCTGCTGCGCTCGGTCGACGAACAGGTCGTGTCCTCGGACGCGCTGCGCAACCACATGCAGGCCGACATGATGCACGACGCGTTGCGCGGCGACGTCACCGCCGCACTGCTGGCGGCGGCGCGTCAGGATGCGGAGGGGGTCAAGGCCGCGCGCGCCTCTCTGGGCGAACACGCCGACGAGTTCCGCAAGGCGTTGGACGCCAACCAGAAGCTGCCGCTGGACGGCGCCGTGCGTGCGCAGCTGGATGCGGCGGGACCGGCGCTGCAGCACTACATCGCCGCCGCCGACAAGGTGGTGCGCTTGGCCGAGACCCAGGGCGACAGCAGCGCCGCCTACGCCGATTTCACCAAGCAGTTCGCGCGGCTGGAAACCGAGATGGAAGCGATCAGCGACCGCATCCTGGCGCTGAACGAGCAAAGCCGCAAGGCCGCCGAACAGCAGAGCCAGCGCGCCACCTGGCAGCAGGCCGGCGCGGTGCTGCTGGCGGTGCTGTGCCTGGCCGCCGCCGCGGTGTGGATCCTGCGCTCGGTCGCGCAGTTGCTCGGCGGCGAGCCGCGGGTGGCGATGGACGCGGCCCAGCACATCGCCGAAGGCCGCCTGGACCACCCCATCCCGGTGGCGGCCAGGCACGGGCGCAGCCTGATGGCGGCGCTGGCGCGGATGCAGCGCGAACTGCGCGAGCGCATCGAACGCGAGCGCAGCGTCGCCGCCGAGAACCTGCGCATCCGCACCGCCCTGGACAACGCGTCCACCGGCATGTACATCGCCGATCCCGACCTGACCATCATCTACGCCAATACCGCGCTGCAGACCCTGCTGCAGACCCACGCCGAGGATATCCGCGCCTGCGCGCCGGCATTCGATCGCACCGCGCCGTTGCTGGGCCAGTCGGTGGCGCTGCTGGAAGTAGGCAACTCGCAGGACGCGGAGATCTACCAGCGGCTGGATCGGCAGGGTGCGGCGCAGCGCGAGGTGCGCTATCGCGAGGTCTGCATCGCCCAGGAGATCTCCGCCATCCGCAACGCCGAGGGCGCGCACCTGGGCTTCGTCTGCGAATGGCGCGACCGCACCGCCGAAACCCGCGTGGAGGCGGAAGTGGCCGCGGTGGTGCGCAGCGCTGCCGCCGGCGACCTGTCGCAGCGCATCGACCGCACCGGCAAGCAGGGCTTCTTCCTGATGCTGGCGCAGCAACTCAACGGTCTGCTCGACGCCAACGCGATCAGCATCGCCGAGGTCTCGCGCTTGCTCAGTGCGCTGGCCGACGGCGACCTCGGCGCGCGCATGCACGGCGAGTTCCACGGCATCTTCGCCACCATGCGCGACGACGCCAACGGCACCGCCGAGCGCCTGGCCGACATCGTCGGCCGCATCCAGCGCAGCGCCGGCGACATCCACAGCGCCGCCACCGAAATCGCCCAGGGCAACAGCGACCTGTCGCAGCGCACCGAGCAGCAGGCCGCCAGCCTGGAAGAGACCGCCGCCTCGATGGAAGAGCTGACCGCCACGGTCAAGCAGAACGCCGAGCATGCGCGCCAGGCCAACCAGCTCGCCGCCGGCGCCGCGTCGGTCGCCTCGCAGGGCGGCGCGGTGGTCGGCCAGGTGGTCGACACCATGAGCGGCATCGAGACGGCCTCGAAGAAGATCGCCGACATCATCGGCGTCATCGACGGCATCGCCTTCCAGACCAATATCCTGGCGCTCAATGACGCGGTGGAAGCCGCGCGTGCCGGCGAACAGGGCCGCGGCTTCGCGGTGGTCGCCAGCGAGGTCCGGGTCCTGGCGCAACGCTCGGCCAACGCCGCCAAGGAGATCAAGGGCCTGATCGACGATTCGGTCGGCCGCGTCGCCACCGGTGCGGAACTGGTGCAGCGCGCCGGCCAGACCATGCAGGAGATCGTGACCTCGGTGGGCCGCGTCACCGACATCATCGGCGAGATCTCCGCGGCATCGCAGGAGCAGTCGGCCGGCATCGAGCAGGTCAACCGCACGGTGACGCAGATGGACGAGAGCACCCAGCAGAACGCTGCCCTGGTCGAGGAGGCCACCGCCGCGGCACGCTCGATGGAGGACCAGGCGGCGCAACTGAGCGACGCGGTGGCGGTGTTCCGGCTGGACCAGCAGGCCGCGCGTCGGGTCGCCCCTGTGGCGGTTCCCGCCACGGCAGCGGTGCCGGCGACGGCGACGGCAGCGGCGCCCGCCACGTCCGCGCCGCCAGCCAATGCCCAGGCCATCGCCGACGCGATCGACACCCAGTGGCAGCCGCTGACCGCGTAGGGAAATGAATTAGACAGCGTCGGGAATCGTCCTACGACCAACGACGGATCGAGTATTGCCCCGTCACGCCGATACCACATGAGAGCGATGGCGGGACACGTTGTACAACCAGGTAGTGTTTGTCCTTTCTTCACTTTTTGACCGCCACGCCCGCCGCTCCGCCCCGCACCAACGCGGCCGGAGTCTGTATGGATGCCGCAGGACCTGGATGCGCTCCAGGTCGCCAGTCAACGAAGAGGTCGACCATGAATTCCTTTCTGCAACGCTACAACGTTGGGCGCCGCCTCAGCGGCGCCTTCGGCCTGCTGATCCTGCTCTCCTGCGCGCTGGTCGCCACAGGGCTGCTGTCCATGGCACGCGCACGCGCTGAGTTGGACACCATCGTCAAGGTCAATGTCGAGAAGGCCCGCATCAGCAACGGCATGCTCGATGCCAATTCCAGCATCCTGATCGCGCTGGGCACGCTGGCGATGGAGACCAGCGAGGCGCTCAACGACCAGGCACTGGCCGAAATCAAGCAGAAGCGCCAGCGCTATACCGAATTGCGCAACGAACTGGACACCTTCCCGCCGACCAATGCGTACGCGGTGAAGCTACGTGCCGAGATCGACGCGGCGCGCACCACCGCGCGCGCCATGAACGATGAGGTGATCGCGCTGGCCGTCGCCCACCGCAATGCCGAGGCGCAGACGGCGCTGAGCGAACGCTCCCGGCCCGCCACGCTCGCCTGGCAAGCCAAGATCCGCGACAACGTGGTGTTGCAGGAAGCGCAGATGAAGGTCGCCCATGCCAAGGCGACACAGGCGATGGTCAATGGCCGCAACCTGCTGATCGCCGGTGGCGTGGCGGTGCTGGTGATCAGCGTCCTGCTGGCCTGGACGATCACCCGAAGCCTGACCGTCCCGCTGGGCCGCGCTACCCGCGCCGCCGAGGCCATCGCCGGCGGACGCCTGGACAACGACGTGACCACCGACGCGCACGACGAACCTGGCCGCCTGCTGCTGGCGATGGACGCGATGCAGCGGCAGTTGCAGCGCTTCTCCGGCGAAACCGCGCGCATGATCGAACTGCACGCGGACAAGGACATGAGCCACCGCATGCCGCAGGACTTCCCGGGCGTGTACGGCGAACTGAGCCAGGGCATCAACACCATGATGTTCGAGCACCTGGACGCCATCGTCGATGCCATCGGCGTGCTCAACGAATACGCCAACGGCGACCTGCGCCGCGACGCCCGCCGCCTGCCCGGCAGCCGCGCGGTGCTGCACGAATCGATGGACGCGGCCAAGGCCAGCCTGCTGGCGATCAACACCGAGA
>JBEVKG010000003.1:0-9799 GCA_040509765.1 Xanthomonas sp. | reverse complement strand
CGACAGGTCGCCGATCGCATAGCGTCCCATGATCTCGAGCAGGCGCTGCTGGAGACTCACGTGCATGTCGAGCAACGCATTGCTCTCCTGCACCATGCGCCCGTACTCGCCGGGAAACGCGTGCTCGTCCATGCGCTGGCTGACGTCGCCGCGCTCGTGGTGCCTGGCTACCTGCGACTGCGCCGCCATCACCGCCTGCAGCTGCGCCTGCATGCGGTCCATGCTGGTCAGCAGGCGGCCGGTCTCATCCTTGGGCTGCGGCGGAATCCGATGGTCCAGCCGGCCCTGGGCAATGGATTCGGCGATTTCGGTCGCACGCCCGAGCGGCCCGGCCAGGCTGCGCGTGATCAGCACGCTCAAGGTCGCGCCGAGCACCGCCGCCAGCAGGCCGAACCCGATCAAGGCGCGATTGCTGAACACCAGGGCCGCCTGGATCTGGTCGGAGCTGAGCGCGTTCTGCCGGATCTGCAGATCGACCGCGTTCTGAATCACCTCCACGCGCCGCGCCAGCAGCGGCGCGGCATCGCCGTACAGCAGTTGCCTGGCCGCCTCGATCTCGCCGGAACTGGCCAGCGCCAGCACCCGGCTGTTGACCGACCGTGCGGCCGCCTGCGCGGCATGGATCTCCTTACGCATGGCCAGGCCTGCCGCCGTGCCCGGCAGAGCATCCAGGGCCTTGCGACGGCGGTCGTTGTCGACGCGGATCTCCTGGATCTTGGCGGCGAGCGCCGGGCGCTTGTCGGCCGGCGACAGCATCATGTCGCGCAGGTAGCGCTCGGCGCTCATATTGTTACGCAGCATGGTGTACAGCAGTTCGGTCTTCAGATTGTTCTCGTGGACGATCTTGTCGACCGCTTGGCGCACGCTGTGGAACTGGTAGAGCGCCAAGGTAGAGGAAGCGCCAAGCAGCACGATCAGCAGGCCGAACGACAGCGCAAGGCGATGACTCACCTTGAAAGAGTGGAAGAAGCGCATCGGGGGGACTCGCGAGGGGGGGTACCTCTATCGGTATCGGCATCGCGAACTTGACCCCCAGCACGCGACCCAGGTCCCAAATCCAGAAAGTCGTCGGCGCAGACGTCGCCGGCGCCGCGCCACCGCGCGACCCCGACGATGCCCAGGAAAGCAGATACGCCACCGTATCCTCTCAGCGCGCGCGGCGGGCGCGAACGGCGTTGTTGGCGCACGCCGCAACGCGCGTCATGCCTGCAACGGTGAGGTCTGCGCGGCGTTGGCCGCCGCCTGGCATGCATTGGCAAGCGCACCGGACAAGGTACGGCGCATGCCGAGCGAGCGATCGCGGCGCGATCGCTCGACGTGGCGGTCGCATGCGCTGCGGACGGGTCTGCGACCCGACACCAGCACGGTGCGCACGACGGCACCGTCGCGCCGCCCGGTGCCGCACATTGCCGGATCGGCGCACGCGCTGCGCATCCCGGCGACGGACGCGCGGCCGAACCGACCAGGCCGGCTCGACCGCGCAGTGCCCTGCAAGTGACGCCAGCGAATCGACTTACTTGATCTCCACCGCGCCGAGATCGCAGACGGCGGTATTGCGGGCATTGCCGCGCTGGTCGATGGCGGCACAGCCGTTGCCGGCGTTCAGCGCGGGGCTGTTGGCCGCAGGTAGCTGGGTGAGGGTCGGTCCACCGTTGTTTGCCGGAGCCGACAGCAGCGGATCGGCCGCCTTCACGTTGCCCGTGGCCAGGCAGGCGTTCGGCCAGACCGCGCCCTTGGCCGAGTACTCGATGAGGTTGTTGCCGGTGTTGCTCTGGTTGTTGCAGAACACGCGCTCGGTCTTGGAATACAGAATGCTGTTGCGCAGGTCGAACCTGTCGCCGAACAGCGTCACCCACGGCGTGTTTTCGGCGAAGGTGACGTTGTTGAAGCGCACACTGGGGCTGCCCTGGTCGCCGTTGGCCGGCTGCCAACCGACATGCTGGATGGCCGCGCCCACGCCCTTGGCCGAGTTGCCGTAGAAGGTGCTGTTGCTGACGTCGCAGGCGCCGTAGCAATCCAGGTACAGCGCGCCGGCGTTGCCCTGTTCGGCCTTGTTGGACAGAAAGCTGGTCTCGGCGACGCTGATGGTGCCCGGCGTGGTGATGGTGGTGCCGGCGTGCGAGGTGTCGGTGAAGCCCATGCTGATGCGGGCGCCGCCGCCGGGGCCGCCGGTGGCGACGTTGTTGGTGAAGGTCGAGTACTTCACATCGATGGTGTCCGGCGCGTACGCCCACAGCGTGGCGCCGCCGGAGCCGTTGGCCGCGACGTTGTTGCGGACCACGGTGCCGCAGATCGCCAGCGTGCCGCCGCTGCCGACGCCGCCCTTGAGATAGCCGGCCAGCGATGCGCCGTCGGTGTCGATCGCGCCACCGCCGCCGAAGTTGCCGGCGTCGGGGAACCCCTGCGGGGCGTTGATCGCCTGGTTGTTGGCGAACTCCGAACCGACGATGGTCAGCCGGCTGAGCTGGGTGTACAGCGCGCCGCCGAGCCAGGAGCTGTTCTTGTAGAAGCCGCTGCGGACGATGGTCACCTCGGCGTCGCTGCCGGCGAAGATGGCGCCGCCGCCGATGCTGCTGCGGTTGGCCAGGAACTGGCTGTTGATGACTTCCAGCTTGCCGCGGTAGCCGACCTTGATCGCGCCGCCGCCCCAGGTGCCCGGATCGTAAGCCTGATTCGACGCCGGTTGCACGGAGCTGCCGTTCTGCAGTTTCAGGTTGCGCACCGACAGCGCGCTGCCGGCGTTGACCAGCAGGATCCTGGCGGACTGGCGGCCGTCCAGGGTGATCCTGCCCTGGCCGTCGATCACGGTGGGCGTCGCCGCCGCAATGGTGATCGAGCGCTCGATGGCGATGCTGGTCGGCTTGGCGCCGCAGTTGAAGCTGATGTAGCCGCCCTGCGCGGCGGCGCTGGCCAGTGCGCTGGCGGTGCAACTGGCCTGCGTGCCGTTGCCGACCACGGTGGTGGTGGTCGGGAGCGCCCAGGCCTGCGGCACGCTGCATTGCGGCGCCGCGGGGACGGCGGCGATCGCCGTGGCGGCGGTCACGAGGGCGAGAACACCCAGCGCGCGTGCGCTGGTGGTGGGGGAGAACGTCGTGATCATGATCATGCTCGATAGGGTTGCGGGGGAAACAACACGACGCGCGACAGTCATCCGACTGTCATCCACGTCGCTGACACCTCGAGTGCAACCGGCAGCCTGCGCCGACCGGCGGCATAGGGTGCTTGAGCGTGTATCGATCGACCACAACGCAGGTAGCAGATCGCGCGATTGCACGCGTCGTGCATGCGACAGCGCGCCGATGCGCGGCGCGCGGCACGGTTTGGGTGCGTCGCATGGCACGTTCCTGCACCGCGGCCGGTCGCTGCGCGTGCGGTCGAAGTGCCTGGCACGCGCTACAGCGTGTCCAGGCGCCCGCGCAGGTGCTGCGCATGCGCGCGCAGTGCCTGCCGTTGCGCGGCCGGCAGCGTGCCCAACTGCCGGTAGACCATGTCCAGGCGGCGGTTGCGCCCCAGCGTGTCCTGATGCCGCGCGAAGAAGTCCCAGTACAGCGCGTTGTACGGACACGCACGCGCGCCGGTCTTCTGCTTGCGGTCGTAGCGGCAGCCCTGGCAGTAGTCGCTCATGCGGTCGATATAGGCCGCGCTGCTGACGTAGGGCTTGGTCGCGAGCAGGCCGCCGTCGGCGAACTGGCTCATGCCCACGGTGTTGGGCAGCTCGACCCATTCGAACGCATCGATGTAGACGCCCAGGTACCAGCGGTGCACCGCGGCCGGATCCAGGCCGGCGAGCAGGGCGAAGTTGCCGATGACCATCAGCCGCTGGATATGGTGGGCGTACGCGTCCTGCAGGGACTGGCCGATGGCGTGGTGCAGGCAGCGCATGTGCGTGTCGCCGGTCCAGAACCATGCCGGCAGCGGCGTGTCGTGACCGAGCGCGTTGCACGCGGCGTAATCGGGCATGTGCGCCCAGTAGATGCCGCGCACGTACTCGCGCCAGCCCAGGATCTGCCGCACGAAGCCCTCCACCGCCGCCAGCGGCGCGGCGCCGGCGCCGTAGGCGTCCAGCGCGCGCTGCACCACTTCCTGCGGTCGCAGCATCTTGGTGTTGAGGGCGAAGGAGAGCTGCGAATGGAACAGGCGCGGACTGCGCGTGCTCATCGCATCTTCGTAGCGGCCGAAGTGCGGCAGGCCATCGGCGATGAACCGATCGAGGCAGGCCAGCGCCTCGCTGCGGTTCAGCGGCCAGCGCAGCGCCTCCGCCTGCGGCTGGCCGAAGCTGGCCACGCCGGCGGCCTGGATGCTGGCCCACAGCGCGCGGTGATCGTGCGTGGGGCGTGTCTCCGGCGGAGCTGGCGGCTCGCCATGCCAGGGCTGACGATTGTCGTGGTCGTAGTTCCACTGCCCACCCTCCGGCGTGCCGTCCGCCGCCAGCAGGATCCGCAGGCGCTTGCGCATGTGCCGGTAGAAGTGCTCCATCAACCATTGCGGGCGCCCGCGGAAAACATCCGCCAGCTCACCGCGGCGAGTGTAGAAGTGTGCGCTGTCCACCGCCTCGACGACGAAGGCCTGCACCGCGCCCCACTGCCGCAGTAGCTGGTCCAGGCGCCATTCGTCCGGATCCTGGTACTGCAGGCGCTGCGCGCCGTAGTGCGCCATCAGTGCACCGAAATTGGCGGGGATGGACTGGCGGTTGCTGGCGTCGTCGATCGCCACGTAGCGCACGCGGTGGCCGGCGCTGCGCAGGTGCCGAGCGAACTCGCGCATCGCGGCGAACACGGCGAGGATCTTCTGCGCGTGGTGCAGGACGTAGTCGGTTTCCTGCCGCACTTCCATCAGCACATGGACCACGCCGGGATCGCGCACGGCGAACCAGGCATGGTCGGGATCGAGCTGGTCGCCCAGCACCAGGCGCAAGGTGTGGGCGGTGGAGGGTACCGGACTCACGCGGGGCGGCACGCCTGCGGGCATGCGGTGCGCCAGCGCACTGCACGGCGGCTCATGGCGCCTCCGGCGCGCGCACGCGCTTGCGCTCGCCACGGCAACGGTCGGAACAATACTTCACCTCGTCCCAGACCTTCTCCCACTTCTTGCGCCAGCGGAACGGCCGGCCGCAGTGCAGGCAGGGCTTTTCCGGCAGATCCTGTTTCTTGCGCATCCGCGATCTCCGGGCGGTGTGGGATGGGCCGGAATGGCCGTGGCCGGCAACGGGCGTGTGCGTAGTGTGCCCCGCCGCGTCCTCGACGGGACACTCCTGCTGCGCGCAAGGCGTCACGGCGACCGGGCGCTGCCATGCAGACCGGACTGCGCTACTGTCCGTCCAGGCTGCGCACCGCGTGGTCACAACAGAGCGAGACGGGAATGCGCCAGGGATACCTGATGTTTGCTGCATGGCTGGCCGCGAGCACGGCGCCGGTCTCGGCTGCGGAGCCTGCGCGTCTCAATGACGCGCTTGCGGCGTACGACGCGAAGGATTACGGCACCTGCGCCGACACCTTGGCGCGGATCGACGCAGCGCCGGCCGGCCTGCCGAGCGGCGGGGATCTGTTCTACGTCGAATGCCTGGCCGCTGCCGGCAGGACCGAGACCGCCCTGGCGATGCTCGAAGCCCGATTGGCGAAAGGCCGCATCGATGTGCAGGAACTCATGCACAAGGATCGACCCGGCCTCAACCAGCTGCGCACGTCCCCGGCGTGGCCGTCGCTGCGCGCACGTGCCGAGACGCTCGCTGCGGCACGCCAGGCACGCGTCGACCAGCCGCTGCGGCGGGAACTGCTGGCGCGTGTGGAGAAGGATCAGGCCGTCCGCCAAAAGGTCATCGACATGGGAAACAACCCCGCGTCATGGCAACAGACCGTGGCGGTGGACCAGGCCAACACCGCCTGGCTGAAGACGGTGGTGACCAGGCAGGGATGGCCGACACGGACATCGGTGGGCGAGGACGGATCCAAGGCCGCATTCCTGATCGCCCAGCACGCCACGCTGGACCCGGGCTTCCAGGAGCAGGTCCTGGCGCTGATGCAGGCCGCTTTGGCGCAGAAGGAAGCGGACCCTTCCGATGTGGCGATGCTGCAGGATCGCGTGCTGCTGCACCAGGGCAAGCCGCAGCTCTACGGGACGCAGTTCAGCACCGCGCCGGACGGCACGATGGTCATGGACCAGACGCAGGACGTCGATGGGCTGGATGCGCGCCGCGCGACGATGGGCCTGCCACCGATCGCCGAGTACAAGACCTTCCTGTCCGAGGTGTATCACGCGCCTGTACGATGAACGGACCTGGCGCCCATGGCCTCCGGCCGGGCGCCCTCACTCCTGCGCCGGCCACTCGCGGAACACCACGCAGACCGTGGAGGGGTCCAGCATCGCGAACTCGCGTGCGCCCCAGGGCTTGAGCGCGACGTTACGGCAATTCGGATGCAGCCACTGCGGCGCGCGTGCGGACAACTCCGCGTAGATCGCGTCGATGCTGTCGGTTTCGATGCCCAGTTCCGGCCGGTCCTTCGCCGCCCATTCGGCGTTTTCCACCAGATAGGCCTTGGCGCCGTCGCGCGCGATCACCGCCATCGTGGCGTCCTGATACAGCACCTGGAATCCCAGGCCATCGACGAAGAACGCCAACCCGTCCTGCATGCGCTCGTAGAAGATCTTGGGAATGAGGTTCTTGAACATGCGAGGACCCTGCGTGCGTGGCCAGCGGCGAGTGTAGCGGGCCGGCCCCGGCGCGGCATGCCCGCGAAAGGCGGTGTCGCCAGGGGCGTGCCGTCCGCCGAGGCGGCCGTCGCCCTAGCGATGGCGATACTGGCCAGGCTCCTTGCCGCCTTCGCCTCGCCCACGACCTTGCACTTCACCGGCACGTTCGCGACGGTCGGGATCGCGGAATTGGAGTGACCCGCAATGCCGCCCACGCGGTGCCGCGGCAGCCGCGCCGACTACACTACCGCCGATGACCTCGCCCCTGCCCCTGCCGCCGCTGCAACCGCTCGCCGATCCCGCACCGCCCACCGCCCGCACCGCCGCGGCGCTGGGCAAGCGCCTGTGCCGGCAGGTGGGCCAGGCCATCGCCGATTTCGGGATGATCGCGGCCGGCGACAAGGTGATGGTGTGCCTGTCCGGCGGCAAGGACAGCTACACCCTGCTGGACATCCTTCTGCAGCTGCAGCGCAAGGCGCCGGTGCCGTTCGAGCTGGTGGCGGTGAACCTGGACCAGAAGCAGCCGGGCTTTCCGGCCGAGGTGCTGCCGACCTACCTGCGCCAGCGCGGCGTGCCCTGGCAGGTGATCGAGCAGGACACCTATTCGGTGGTCACGCGGGTGGTGCCGGAAGGCAAGACCCTGTGTTCGCTGTGCTCGCGGCTGCGCCGCGGCGCGCTGTACCGCTACGCCGCCGAGCACGGCATCACCAAGATCGCGCTGGGCCACCACCGCGACGACATCGTCGCCACCTTCTTCATGAACCTGTTCTTCCACGCCAAGCTGGCGGCGATGGCGCCGGTGCTGCGCAGCGACGATGGCCGCCACGTGGTGATCCGGCCGCTGGCCTACGTGCGCGAGGACGACATCGCCGCCTACGCGCAAGCGCAGGCCTTCCCGCTGATCCCCTGCACGCTGTGCGGCAGCCAGGAGACGCTGCAGCGCCGTCAGGTCGGGCACCTGCTGCAGCAGTGGGACCGGGAGCATCCGGGACGGGTGGAGCAGATCGCCCGCGCGCTGGGCAACGTGCATCCGGCGCAGCTGGCCGACCGCGCGCTGTTCGACTTCGCTGCGCTCGGCGGTGCGGCGATCGCCCCGGCTGCCGCCTGGGCGGACGACGCGCCGGGCTGATGCGCCCTCGCTGAACCGCCCGATGCGGTGCCCGGGCGGGCGCGATGCGACAATGGCAGCCGCCCCCCCGGCGCACGCCGCCGGACCGTTCCGTTTCCTTCCGCTGGATGCTCGATGTTCTTTCGCAATCTGACCCTGTTCCGCTTTCCCACCACGCTCGATTTCTCCGAGGTCGACAAGCTCCTGCCGGAGGCCCAGCTCAAATCGGTCGGCCCGCTGGAAATGAGCTCGCGCGGCTTCATCTCCCCGTTCGGCCGCGACGAGCAGGAAGCGCTGTCGCACCGCATCGCCGACTTCCTGTGGCTGACCGTCGGCGGCGAGGACAAGATCCTGCCCGGCTCGGTGGTCAACGACCTGCTCGCGCGCAAGGTCGCCGAGATCGAGGAGAAGGAAGGCCGGCGCCCGGGCGGCCGCGCGCGCAAGCGCCTGAAGGACGACCTGATCCACGAGTTGCTGCCGCGCGCCTTCGTCAAGTCCTCGCGCACCGACGCCATGCTCGACCTGCAGCACGGCTACGTCGCGGTGGACACCTCCAGCCGCAAGACCGGCGAGAACGTGATGTCGGAGATCCGCGGCCTGCTCGGCAGCTTCCCGGCGCTGCCGCTGAACGCCGAAGTGGCGCCGCGCTCGATCCTCACCGGCTGGATCGCCGGCGAGCCGCTGCCCGAAGGCCTGAGCCTGGGCGAAGAGTGCGAGATGAAGGATCCGATCGAGGGCGGTGCGGTGGTCAAGTGCCAGCACCAGGAACTGCGCTGCGACGAGATCGACAAGCACCTGGAAGCGGGCAAGCAGGTGACCAAGCTGGCGCTGGTGCTCGACGACCACGTGTCCTTCGTGCTCGGCGACGACCTGGTGATCCGCAAGCTGAAGTTCCTCGACGGTGCGCTGGACCAGCTCGAGCATGCCGACCAGGACGGCGTGCGCGCCGAACTGGACGCGCGCTTCGCGCTGATGAGCGCCGAGGTGCGGCGCCTGTTCCTGCTGCTGGAAGAGGCGCTGAAGCTGAGCAAGGCCGACTGATGCCGCCGAGACGGCCGCACGCGGCTGTCACCGTGCGCGCCCGCGCCGGCGGTATGCTGTGCCCATGCCCGATCTGCTCCGTCGCCTGATCGCGCCGCCCCCGGCGGCCGTCGAACGCGACCTCGTCCGCTTCCGGTTGGACGAGCGCGAGGTCGAGGTGCTGCGCGTGCGCGACCCGCGTGCGCGGCGCATCAAGCTCAGCGTGGACGAACGCGGCGCGCGGCTGACCCTGCCGGTGCGCGCCAGCCTGGTCGCCGGCGAGCGCTTCCTGCTGGAGAATCGGCAGTGGCTGGCGCAGCAGCTGTCGCGCTATGTCGCCGCCGAGACGCTGACGCCGCTGCGGCCGGGCGAGGCCGGCGAACTGCCGCTGCGCGGGCAGTCGCTGCCGGTGGCCTGGCACGACGCCCGCTATGCGCGCATCGAGGTCGCCGACGGCGTCGCCCACCTGCACCTGCCGCCGCGCGGCGGCGATGCGGCGCTGCGCCGCGCGCTGCGCGATTTCTACGAGGCCCAGGCGCGTGCCGACGTCGGCCGCTGGTTGCCGCACTACCTGCCGTCGCTGCCGCGTGCCCCGCGCGCGGTGCGCTACAAGGTCATGTCCTCGCAGTGGGGCTCGCTGGCGCCCGACGGCAGCATGGCGCTGGACCTGGCCCTGGTGCTGGGGCGCTCCTCGGCGTTCGAGTACGTGCTGGTGCACGAGCTCTGTCACCTGATCCAGGCCAACCACTCGCCGGCGTTCTGGCACGAAGTGGAAGCGCGCTTCCCCGACTGGCGCGCCGAGCGCACCTGGTTCCACCAGCATGGCCGCCAGCTCAAGGCGCACCTGCGCTGGCTGCTGCGGCCTGACCGCGACTGAAGAGCGCATCCACGCACGACGGGAATTGGCCGTAGGAGCGGGGTGAGGCCCCGCCGGCGGGGCCCGGGGGGGCCCCCGCGGCCGGGTCCCCCCCCACCGGGCCCCCC
>JBEVKG010000002.1:0-3643 GCA_040509765.1 Xanthomonas sp. | reverse complement strand
TGGATCATGTGAATGGGCGCGGCTGCGCAGTCTCGGCAATCCGTGCAGGGTCGCCGCCGCGCGTTTCAGCAGCCTTTCGCCGCGGCCGCCGCGTGCGGCGTCAGCGCTTGGCTGCGGCCGGGTTGCGGAAGCGCACCAGCACGCGCTGGCCCAGGCGCAGGGTCGAGGGCTGGGTGAAGGCCAGCACGCAGGCCACGCTGCGGTCGTTCCCGGCGGGCGTGGCGTCGTCGTGCAGCTGGGTGGGGCCGTAGGCCGGCGCCAGCCAGCGCACCACCGCCTCGCCGAGCACGGTCTGGCGGCCGTCGTCGCTGATGACCTCGGCGGCCATGCCTGGGGTGACGCTGCCGGCATAGCTTTCGTTCAATTCGGCGCGGACCAGGCGCGGCGCGTCCGGCAGCAGGGTCAACAGCGGCGTATTGGCCTCGGTGCGCGCGCCGACCGCGGCCGACAGCTGCAGCACGCGGCCGGCGACCGGCGCCTGCAGCCGGTACTGCGCGCGCTGCAGCTCGGCCGCACGGACCTGCGCCTCGGCCAGGGCCGCATCGCTGCGCGCGGTGTCCAGCGCGTCGACCAGGCTCTGCACCGCGTCGCTGGCGTCGTCGGCGCTCTGGCCGTCGCCGGCGCCCAGGCGCGCGGCCTCGGCCAGCCGCCGCTGCTTTTGCTGGGCGCTTTGCAGGCGCTGCTGCAGTTGCTTCAGGTGGGTGGCGGCGGCCTGCGCGCGGGTGCGGGCGATATCCAGGTCGACCGCGGCGGCGCGGTCGTCGCCGGCGACCAGCAAGGCGCCGCGTTGCACTGCGTCGCCCTCGTGCACCGGCACCTCGCGCAGGGTCGCGGCGACCGGCAGGCCGAGCTTGAGCACGCCGCCCTCCACGTCGATGCGGCCGCGCGCCACCGCCAGGTAGGCCGGGGTGGCGGCCGGCGCGGCGGCCGGCGTGCGGTCCGATGGCGCGCATGCGGCCAGCAGCAGGCTCAGCAGGGGCGCGGCGGCGAACGCTTTCATGGTGCGGGATTCCGTGAGGGCAGGGGCGAGGGCGGCGCGTTCACGCGGCGGTCGTCGAGGATGCGGCCGTCCTCCATCGACAGCACGCGGTCGGCGTGGCGGATCAGGCGCGGGTCGTGGCTCACGCACAGCACCATGGTGTTGTGGCGGCGCGCGATACGGTGCAGCAGGTCGATCACGATCTGGCCGTTGCCGGCGTCCAGCGCGCTGGTCGGTTCGTCGGCGAACAGCAAGGCCGGGTGCTTGGCCAGCGCGCGGGCGATCGCCACGCGCTGCTTCTCGCCGCCGGACAGTTCGGCCGGGCGCAGGTGCTGGCGGTGGGCGATGCCGACCTCGGCCAGCGCCTCCTCGGCGCGGCTGCGCACCTCGGCCGGGGCCAGGCCCATGTACTGCAGCGGCAGTTGCACCTGGTCCAGCGCGCACAGCGCCGGGAACAGGTTGAAGCCCTGGAAGATGAAGCCGGTATGGCGCAGGCGGAACTGCTCCAGCGCGGTGGCGCCGAGCGCGCCCAGTTCCTCGCCCAGCGCCAGCACCTGGCCGGCGTCGGCGCGCTGCAGGCCGCTGAGGATCGACAGCAGGGTGCTCTTGCCGCAGCCGGACGGGCCGGAGATCAGGGTCAGCTCGCCCGGCCACACCTGCAGCTCCACGTCGCGCAGCACCGGCGTGCGCAGGCTGCCGGAGACGAAGCTCTTGCACAGGCCGCTGCCGCTGAGGGTGGCGGCGGCCGGGTGCAGCGCGGCGGGGGCGACGATGCGGCTCATCGCAGCAGCAACGCCGGATCGGCGCGGCGCAGCCCGCGCAGCGCGGCCAGGGCCGAGACCACGGTCAGCAGCATCACCGCGCAGACGCACAGTCCCCAGCCGGCGGCGTTGAATGCCACCGGTACGTCGTGCGCGCGGGCCAGTGCGACCAGCGCTGCGCCCAGCGCGCTGGCGCCGATCAGGCCCAGCGCGCCGACCCAGGCCGCCTGTTCCAGCACCACCCAGCGCAGGTTGCGCATGCTCACGCCCAGCGCGTTGAGCGTGGCGTACTCGCGCGCCGCGCCGAGCACCGTGCCGAGCAGGGTCTGGCTGGTGATGGCCACGCCGACCAGCAGCACGATGCCGCCGAGGAACAGCACGCCGGAACCGGCGCCGGTGTCGAACATCCAGAACAGGATGCTGCGCCGGGCGAAATCGTCGGCGCTCCAGGCTTCCACCCGCGGCCGCGTGACCGTGCTGTCGATCGCCTGCGCCACCGCCTGCGGGTCGGCGCCGGGACGCAGCTTGGCCACCATGTAGGTCGGCCAGTCCGGGTGCGCGGTGTCGCTGTTGAGCGCGCGCGCGGTGTCCAGCGAGGCCAGCACGTTGACCCCGCCCAGCGCGCGCAGGCCGCGGCCGACCCCGATCACCCGCACGCGGTGGCCGTTGATGCGCGCGCTGCTGCCGACGCTGACGCCGAGCTTGTCCAGTTCCGCGCGGTCCACCACCACGGTGTCCGGTTCGCGCAGCGCTGCGCGCAGGCTCGGGCTGAGCAGGCGCGAGAACATCAGCCCGCCGTCGCGGGTGTCGATGCCGGAGATGTAGACCGACACCGCGCCGGTGTCGCCGGGGCCGCGCCAGTCGCCGTCGAACCAGAGGAACGGCTCGATCTGCGCCACCCGCGGGTCCAGGTACAGCGGCGCGGCCGCGTCCGGATCGATGGCGCGGCCCTGGTCCACGCTCTGCGTGCCGGGATAGCCCAGCCACAGGTCGGCGTCGGAGCCGGAGACATAGACGCTGGCGCTGCCGAAGATGCCCAGCACCAGCGCGGTCTGCAGCAGCAGCAACAGGCTGGCGAAGCCGACCGACACCACCACCGGCAGGAAGCGGCGCCATTCGTAGCGCAGGGTCTGGCGGGCCAGCGCGACCATCAGGGCTGCGCGCCTTCGGCTTGGCTGACGGTGCCGGGAATCGGCGCGGTGGCGCTGCCCAGCGCGGTGTGCAGGGCGACGTAGGCCAGGTCGCGCTGGCGCTGCGCGTCCAGCAGTTCCAGGGCGGCCTGGTCGCGCGCGGCCTGCTGCGTGGCCACGTCCAGGTCGCTGCCCAGGCCCAGCCGCCGGCGCTGCTGCGCGACGTCGCTGGCCTGCTGCTGTGCCTGCAGCACCTGCTGCTGGGTCTCGACGGCGCGCCGCTGCTGTTCCAGCGCGGTCAAGGCGTCCTCGACCTCGTTGACCGCGGCCAGCACCGTCTGCCGGTAGGCCAGGGTGGCCGCTTCCAGCAGGTCGCCGCGCGCCTTGGCCTTGGCATGGCGGATGCCCCAGTCGAACAGCGGGATGTCGATCACCGGGCCGAACGAGGCGATGCCATGGGTGGCGGTGCGGCGATGGCTCAGCAGGGTGGTCGACCAGCGGATCGAGCCGCCCAGGCCGATGCTGCCGTACTGATCGGCGCGGGCCAGATCCAGCGCGCCGGCCGCGCTCAGCACCTCGGCTTCGCGCGTGGCGATGTCCGGGCGCCGGCGCAGCAGATCCGCCGGGACGCTGTCCACCGCGGCGACCTGCAGCGAGCTCGGCGCGGCGCTGGCCGCGGCCGCGCTCCACGCCGGGTCGGGCGCGCTGCGGCCCAGCAGCAGCGCCAGGCGACGGGAAGCCGCGGCGGCGGCTACGCGCGGTGCGTTCACGGC
>JBEVKG010000001.1:0-8385 GCA_040509765.1 Xanthomonas sp. | reverse complement strand
CATCGGCCCGGCCGGTACGAACACCGCCGGCAGGTGACCGAAAGCCAGCGCGCCGATCAGCAGGCCGGGCACGATCTTGTCGCACACGCCCAGGTACAGGCTGGTGTCGAACAGGTCGTGGCTGAGGCCGATGGCGGTGGCCTGGGCGATCACGTCGCGCGAGAACAGCGACAGCTCCATGCCCGGCCGGCCCTGGGTCACGCCGTCGCACATCGCCGGCACGCCGCCGGCGACCTGCGCGGTGGCGCCCAGCGCGCGCGCAGTGCTGCGGATGATCTCCGGATAGTGCTCGAACGGCTGGTGCGCCGAGAGCATGTCGTTGTAGGCGGTGATGATGCCCAGGTTGGGCGTGATCCCGCCTTCCAGCCGGCTCTTGTCGGTGGGGCCGCAGGCGGCGAAGCCGTGGGCGAGGTTGCCGCAGCTCAGGCGGCTGCGGAACGGACCGTCGCGCAGCGCGGCGTCGATGCCAGCCAGGTAGGCGCGCCGCGACGGCGCACTGCGCTGGCGGATGCGTTCGGTGATCGCGTGGAGGGTCGGATGCAGGCTCATTGGCGGAAGTGGCTATGAAGGGGGGAATCGGGAAACGGAATCGGGAATCGAAAGAGCGGGAATCGGGAGTCGGAAGAGCGGAAATGTGTCAGCGCGCAGCCGTTGCCAATCCCCAATCCCGACTCCCCAATCCCCGCCTCACTCGCACCAGTGGACGCGCAGGCGCGCACCCGGGGTGTCGAACGCGACGCGGATCGGATATTCGTGCGGATCGGTGCCGGCCAGCGCACGTTCCAGCACCTCCAGCTTCTGCTTGCCGCGCAACAGCAGCATGCGCTGGCCGATCGGCGCCAGGCCGGCCGGGGTCAGGGTGATGCGCAGCGGCCAGGTATTGGCGCCGGGGCAGCCGGTGGCGTCGAGGGTGGCGTAGGGCAACGGGTTGGCCAGGGCCTTGTTCAGGTCGGTGGCACCCCGGAACAGCGAGGCGGTGTGGCCGTCGCCGCCCATGCCCAGCACCGCCATGCATGCGGCCGGGGCGTGCTGCGCGTGCAGGTTGGCGGCGTGCACGCAGTCCTGCAGCGGCTTGCCGACCCGCACCAGCGGCTCGAACCGCGCGTCCTCGGTGCGGTCGAGCAGGCTGTGCCGGACCAGGTAGGCGTTGCTGTCGCTGTCCTGCGGCGACAGCCAGCGCTCGTCGACCAGGCCGACTTCCAGCTTGGACCAGTCCAGCGGCAGCTCGGCCAGCGCCTGGTACACCGGCGCCGGGGTGGTGCCGCCGGACAGCAGCAGGCGTGCGCCGCCGCGGCGCTGGATCTCCTCGCGCAGCGCGGTCCCGATCTCGGCCGCCGCCGCGTCGATCCATTCGTCCGGATCGTCGTAGCGGATCAGCGTGATGCGGTCGGACAGCGTGGGGCTCATGCGATGGCTCCTGGGGATTGCCGCGCGGCGTCCACCGCGTAGGCGGCGGCGCCGAGCAGGCCGGGACGGGGGTGGATCACCGCCAGCGACGGCACCCGCGCCATGATCGACGAAAACCGGCCCTTGTGCTCGAAGCGCTGGCGGAAGCCGGAATGCTGGATCGCGTCGAGCATCTTCGGTACCAGCCCGCCGGTCAGGAACACGCCGTCCCAGGCGCCCTGCATCAGCACCAGGTCGCCGGCGATGGCGCCGAACACGGCGCAGAACACGTCCACCGTGCGCATCGCCCGGTAGTCGCCCTGCGCGGCGCGCGCGGTGATGTCCTCCGGCTGCAGCGGGCCCGGGTCGTCGCCGGCGATTTCGCTGAGCGCGCGATGGATGTTGACCAGGCCGGGGCCGCAGATCAGGCGTTCGTTGGAGACGCGGCCGAACTGCTGCGACAGCAGTTCCAGGATGCGGATCTCCTCCGGCGTGCCCGGCGGGAAGCTGACGTGGCCGCCCTCGGTCTCCAGCGGAAAGCAGCGCCCGCCGCGCATCAGCAGGCCGCCCACGCCCAGGCCGGTGCCGGGGCCGATCACGCCGTAGTTGCGCGGCACCTCGATCGACGACGGCGTCCAGCTGGCGCCGCCGACCTGGACCACGTCCTGCGGCCGCAGCAGGCTGATCGCCATCGCCTGCGCGGCGAAGTCGTTGATCAGATGCAGTTCGTCGAAGCCGAGCATGGCGCGGGTGCGCGCCCGCGAGATCACCCACGGATGGTTGGTGATGCGCGCCTCGTCGCCGTCGACGCGGCCGGCGACGGCGAAGGTGCCGCTGCGCGCGTCCACCCCGGTCTGTTCCAGGTAGTGCCGGGCGGCGTCGCCCAGCGACGGGAACTCCACCACCGCGTAGGTCTGGGTGCTGTCGTCGAGCAGCGGCACCGAGGCGTCGAGATCGGCGAGGGCGAAACGGGCATTGGTGCCGCCGATGTCGGCCACCAGCACCGGGCGTTGTGGCGCGCTCACGGCGTGCCCCGCGGCGCGGCGCCGGACTGGTCGCAGGACACGTAGGCCTGCGCTTCCTCCGGCCCCCAGCTACCGGCCGGGTAGGGCAGCAGCGGCAGCTGCGCCTGCGCCCAGGCGGCGCTGACGCTGTCGATCCAGGCCCAGGCGGCGCGCACCTCGTCGTCGCGCACGAACAGCGCATGGTTGCCGTTGAGCGCGGCGAGCATCAGTCGCTCGTAGGCGATGCGCCGGTGCAGGCCGGTGGGCACCGACAGTTCCAGTTCCAGCGGCTGCAGTTCCAGCGCGCCCCATTCCGGGCCGGCCAGGCTGCTCATCAGCCCCAGTTCGATGTTCTCCTGCGGCTGCAGCTGGAAGGTCAGCCGGTTCGGCGCCACCTGCTGCGCGGCCGGGCGCTCGAACAGCCAGTGGGTGACCGGCTTGAGCGTGACCACCACGCGGGTGGAGCGCTCGGCCAGGCGCTTGCCGGTGCACAGCCGGAACGGCACCCCGGCCCAGCGCCAGTTGTCGATGTAGGCGGTGACCGCGGCGAAGGTCTCCACGTCGCTGCCTTCCGGCGGCTGGTAGGCCTGCGCCGGCTGGCCGTTGATGGTGCCGGCGGTGTAGCGCCCGCGCACGCTGTCGCGGGCGGCATGCGCGGCCTGCAGCGGGCGCAGCGCGCGCAGCACCTTGACCTTCTCGTCGCGGATGCGGTCGGCTTCCAGCGACGCCGGCGGCTCCATCGCCACCAGGCACAGCAACTGCAGGATATGGCTCTGCACCATGTCGCGCAGCGCGCCGGAACGGGCGTAGTAGGCATCGCGGCCGTCCACGCCCTCGCTCTCGGCGACCAGGATGTCCACCGACTCGATGTAGTTGCGGTTCCACACCGCTTCCAGCAGGGTGTTGCCGAAGCGCAGCGCGATCAGGTTCTGCACCGCGGCCTTGCCCAGGTAGTGGTCCAGGCGGAACACGCGGTCCTCGTCGATCAGCGCACCGATCGCCTGCACGATCTCGCGGGCGCTGTCCGAATCGTGGCCGATCGGCTTCTCCAGCATCAGCCGGTGCGGCGCGGCCAGCGCCCCGCCCAGGGCCAGGCCCTGGCAGGTGCTGATGTACAGCCCCGGCGGGATCGCCAGGTAGCTCACGCAGCGACGCGCGGTCAGGTCGCGCACGGCGGCGGCCACCGATTCGGCATCGCGCAGGTCCACCGAGCGGTAGTCGATGCGCGCCAGCAGCGCCTGCACGATCGATTCGCCGATCTGCGGCATCGCCGCCTGCAGGCGCGGCTTGAGGATCTCGTGGAACTTGGCGGTGTCGTGCGGCGACAGCGCCAGCGCGCGGATGCGGAAGTCCTCCGGCAGGAAGCCGTCGTCGAGCATGCGCAGCAGCGAGGGGAACAGGTAGCGCTGGGCCAGATCGCCGGTGGCGCCGAACAACAGGAAGGTATCGTGCATCGACCGGATTTCGGTTTCGGGTGACATGGTGTCGATCACCTGGGGGCTAGGAGTGACGTGGCGTGGGAAAGCGAACGGCGGGAACGGCCTGTATCCGGCCGGTTCGGGCGAAGGCGTGACGCGGGACGGCCGCCAGGCGGGGACGCACGATCCAGGAGATGAATACGACTGTCAGACCTCTGAGCATACCTCTCCAATGCCTCATGCTGCAGGCCAGGTGACGACGGCGCGCCGGATCGGCGGCTGGCGGATCGCATTGCGTGCCCTCCCAGGCTCGATGTTGCCCCGTGAAAACGGTTACATGGCAGAATACCGCATCGCGATCCATTGTTGCCTGCGCGCTGGCACGATGCGACCCGCATTCGTATGCACTGCCCTCGGGAGGGACCGGCGGCAGCCCGTTCCTCCTGCCGGAAACCGGATACATGGCGAAAGTACAACTGGACAACATCCGCAAGGTCTACGACAACGGCCAGGTCGCCGTGCACGGGGCCAGCTTCGAAGTGGCCGACGGCGAACTGATGGTGCTGGTCGGGCCCTCGGGCTGCGGCAAGTCCACGCTGCTGCGGATGATCGCCGGCCTGGAAGAGATCAGCGGCGGCGAACTGCGCATCGGCGAGCGCGTGGTCAACGACGTGGCGCCGAAGGACCGCGACATCGCCATGGTGTTCCAGAGCTATGCGCTGTACCCGCACATGACCGTGGCCGAGAACCTGGCGTTCGGGCTCAAGCTGCGCGGCGAGAGCAAGCAGGTCATTGGCCAGCGCGTGGCCGCCGCCGCCGACACCCTGGGCCTGACCCCGATGCTGGACAAGCTGCCGCGCGCCATGTCCGGCGGCCAGCGCCAGCGCGTGGCGCTGGGACGGGCGCTGGTGCGCGAGCCGGCGGTGTTCCTGCTCGACGAGCCGCTGTCCAACCTGGACGCCAAGCTGCGCCATTCGGTGCGCACCGAGATCGCGCAGCTGCACCGCAAGCTCGGCACCACCATGATCTACGTCACCCACGACCAGGTCGAGGCGATGACCCTGGGTCAGCGCATCGTCGTGCTCAAGGACGGGGTGATCCAGCAGATCGACACGCCGATGGCGCTGTACGACCGCCCGGCCAACCTGTTCGTGGCCGGCTTCCTGGGCAGCCCGGCGATGAACGTGCTGCGCGGGCGGCTGGTCGAAGAGGGCGGTCTGCACCTGCAGTTGCAGGACGGCGGGCGGGTGCCGCTGCCGGGCGCGCAGATCGCGCCGCAGTGGCTGGGCCGGGAGCTGGCGATCGGCGTGCGTCCGGAGCATCTGCAGCCCAGCGAGGATGCGCAGGCGGGCTTCGAGGCCACCATCGAAGTGATCGAGCCGGTCGGCAACGAGATCTTCGTCAATCTCAGCCACGGCGCGCAGCCGCTGGTGATGCGGGTGGCGCCGCGCGCACTGCCGGGCCTGGGCGAGCGCCTGCGGGTGGCGGTGCGCGGCGACGCACTGCACGTTTTCGATGCCGAGAGCGGGGTGCGGCTGGAGAGCCGGGAATCGGGAATCGGGAATCGGGAATCGCAATAGCGGCAAGGCAATGCGCTGGCGCAGGCGCGCTCAGCGCGCCAGGCCATCGACCAATGGCTGCCAGCGTGCGGGGCGGCCGTCGACCTCCAGCCCGGCCGGCGCGGCGTCTTCCAGCGGCAGCACCGCCAGCGCCAGGTTGCCGGCGACGCTGACCACGCTGCCGAACGGCTGGCCGTCGCGCAGCACCGCTGCGTCGATCGCGACGGCGTCATCCAGCGCCAGCAACTGCGCCGCGCGCTTGGCCTTGCCCAGGAAGTGGGTGCGGGCCACGATTTCCTGGCCGGGGTAGCAGCCCTTCTTAACGCTGAAGGCGTGCAGCCGGTCCAGGCCCAGTTGCTGCGGCGTCCACTGCTCGCGCTGGTTCGGCGCAAGCCGGACCAGGCCCAGGCGCAGGTCGGCCGCGCGCCAGGCCTCGGCCAGCGCCGGCTCGGCCGCCGGCGCATCCGCCACCGGGGCCGGCACCAGGCGCAGCGTGCGCGGCAGGCCGTCGCCGCCCATGTCCAGTTCGATCACGCCGGCCTCATCGCGTGCCGACGTCGCGCCCCGGGCCTGATCCGGTAGGCTCGGGCGACCGAAGGCAAGCAGCGTGTCCTCGACCGTGAGGCGCAGCTTGCGCCGGAACACGAAGCGGCCCAACGCCGTCGCCAGCTCCTCGGCGCCGCCGTCGGGCAGCAGCATCAGCAAGGCGTCCTCGGCCTGGCGCAGCAGCGCGAACACCGCGATCACCCGGCCCTTGGCGGTGAGCCAGGCGTTCCACTGCCACTGGCCCGCCGCCAGCGCCTGCACGTCGTTGGCGAACTGGGCATGGGCGAAAGCCACTGCATCCGGACCGCGCAGGGCGACGTATTGCAGGTGTGGCAAGGCGGAAAAACCGCCGGAATCGAGATTCAGGTTGTCAGGCACGAGAGGGGAGGACTAAAATTGACGAGTTGTGAGACCCGCATGATAGGCCAACCAACCCCCACACCCGAGTCCGATCCCGAAACGCAGCGGCCCGCCGAGGACACCCCTCCGCAGACCACGCCTGCGCCGCGGGAGATCGGCGGACGCGGCGGCCTCGAGCCGACGCGCTACGGCGACTGGGAGAAAAACGGACGCTGCATCGATTTTTGAGCAGCTTTGAGCCAACGCGGCCTTAAGCACGCCGCCCAGCCGAGACAACGAGCCAAGCGCATGGCGACCCGCGAACGTCCTCTTTCCCCTCATCTGCAGGTCTATCGCTGGCAGATCCAGATGGTGACTTCGATCCTGCACCGTGCCACCGGCATCGTGCTGTCGGTCGGCGCGCTGATCATCGCTGCCGCACTGCTGGTGCTGATGCTCGGCCCGGCATCCTGGAACTGCTTCCGCGGCATGGCCGGCGCCTGGTACGGACAAGTGTTCCTGTTCGCCTGGAGCTGGGCCTTCGCCTACCACCTGTGCAACGGTCTGCGCCACATCGTGCAGGACTTCGGCCATGGCTTCAGCATCCCCGCGTTCGTGCGCAGCAGCTGGATGTCGGTGATCGGCAGCCTGGTGATCGTGGCGCTGATCTGGGCCTACGTCCTCCACGGAGCCGCCGCATGAGCCGCTATCGCACCCCCCTGAAGAACGTCCGCGGCCTGGGCGCGGCCAAGTCCGGCACCGAGCATTTCGTGCTGCAGCGGCTGACCGCGACCGCGCTGGTCGGCCTGACCGTGTGGTTCCTGGTATTCGTGCTGAGCCTGCTCGGCGCCGATTACGTCACCGCCACCGAAGCGGTGGCCAAGCCGTGGAACGCGGTGCTGCTGGTCGGTTTCCTGATCGCGATGTTCTGGCATGCGCAGATCGGCCTGCAGGTCATTCTCGAAGATTACGTGCACAACTCGCTGCTGGCCCTGGCGCTGCAGACCACGGTGAAGTTCGTCGCCGTGCTCGGCGCGATCGTCGGTGTATTCGCGGTCGCCCGCATCGCGCTGGGCAGCGCCTGATCGGCGCCCGGAACAGGAATTCAGATTCGATGTCCGCTTACAAGATCACCGAACACAAGTACGACATGGTCGTGGTCGGCGCCGGCGGCGCTGGCTTGCGCGCCACCTTCGGCCTGGCCGCCAAGGGCCTGCAGACGGTCTGCCTGACCAAGGTCTTCCCGACCCGCTCGCACACCGTGGCCGCGCAGGGCGGCATCTCCGCCGCGCTCGGCAACATGGGCGAGGACGACTGGCGCTACCACTTCTACGACACCATCAAGGGCTCGGACTGGCTGGGCGACCAGGACGCCATCGAGTACATGTGCCGCGAGGCGATCCCGGCGATCATCGAGCTGGAGCACTACGGCGTGCCGTTCAGCCGCACCGAGGACGGCAAGATCTACCAGCGTCCGTTCGGCGGCATGACCACCAAGTACGGCGAAGGCCCGTCCGCGCAGCGCACCTGCGCCGCCGCCGACCGCACCGGCCACGCCATGCTGCACACGCTGTACCAGCAGTCGCTGGCGCACAACGCGCGCTTCATGATCGAGTACTTCGCGCTCGACCTGATCTTCGACGAGGAAGGCGTGTGCCGCGGCGTGCTCGCCCTGGACATGGCCGAAGGCTCGCTGCTCCTGTTCCGCGCCCACGGCGTGGTGCTGGCCACCGGCGGCTACGGCCGTGCCTACTTCAGCGCCACCTCGGCCCACACCTGCACCGGCGACGGCGGCGGCCTGGTGATGCGCGCCGGCCTGCCGATGCAGGACATGGAGTTCGTGCAGTTCCACCCGACCGGCATCTACGGCGCCGGCTGCCTGATCACCGAGGGCGTGCGCGGCGAAGGCGGCATCCTGCGCAACAGCGGCGGCGAGCGCTTCATGGAGCGCTACGCGCCGCACTACAAGGACCTGGCCTCGCGCGACGTGGTGTCGCGGTCGATGACTATCGAGATCCGCGAAGGCCGCGGCGTCGGCGAGCACAAGGACCACATCCTGCTCGACCTGACCCACCTCGGCCCGGGCGTGATCGACGAGAAGCTGCCCGGCATCGCCGAGAGCGCACGCATCTT